>NZ_VHTA01000049.1:0-596 GCF_030851525.1 Vibrio sp. 2017_1457_13 | reverse complement strand
CAATGAACCAGCAACACCAAAGAAAGAGACCTTTCAGCAACAATCGAACCTTTTACGCACACAATTTATCAGAGCAAAGCCGGAAAAAAGCGCACAATCATCGATAAACTTGCGCTAACCAAACACTATCAGCAGGTAAGATGCTCATGAAATCTCAAACATGCTGAAGCGAAATAGCCGGTGGAATCAATGAACAAGCAACAACAAAGAAAGAGACTTTTCAGCGACAATCGAACCTTTTGCACACACAATTTATCAGAGTAGAGTTGGCTAAAAAAGCACGAGCATCGTTCAACTTTCAATCACCACCAAAAAGAACAATAAACTCATAATATTAATGAATTAGGATAGGAAAACTTCTAAATCAGACTAAGTTTTCCCATTAAAATTTATATATTGATTTTGCTGAGGCTCAATAAAGCATAACGCCCGATTAAGCAGCGAACAACGCGACTACCAACCTTCCGCATAGACCCTGTAAATAATTTTGTGTAACTGCTATTGCTTACAAGTAATCAGTTAATCGTTCTTCAAACATAATCATAAAGCGATTTAGCGCTTGCTTCCAGTGATGAATTGGCATCGTCCATCTCTTG
>NZ_VHTA01000048.1:0-621 GCF_030851525.1 Vibrio sp. 2017_1457_13 | reverse complement strand
GGCGTTATACGTGCTTATCAGAATTATCGCCAAACTGTTTATTTATACAGTTGTAAAATGTATGCTTCATATGAATCAATAGGAGCGTCATGATGACAATAAAATTCGAAGAAAAAGTGCCTAGTCCAAAAGAATTCTGTGGCATGCGTGTAAAGGCTGGCCTCTCACCAAAATCTCTCAAAGCGGCCACAATTGCTTTACCAAATAGCTTATATGGTATTTCAATAAGAAATGGTGACGAGCTAATTGCAATGGGTCGTGTAGTTGGAGATGGCGCATGTAATTTTTAGGTAGTGGACGTTGCAGTTGATCCCTCTTACCAAGGTAGGGGACTTGGTCGAAAAGTTATGGAATATATAGATAGTTATTTGTCATCAGTTGCTTTAGATGGTTCGTATGTATCAATGATTGCAGATGAACCGGCATTTTATGAAAAGTTAGGTTACAAGCTAGTATCTCCATCTAGCGAAGGTATGACAAAAAAGTTTAAACCGCACGTATAACAAAGCGTTTAAGAGGGATTCGCAACGCTTAGCATTTTCATTATGCGTTGATTTTATTAGTTTTTAGTGTAATGCGGTGAGTTGGTAGTTGCGTTACTCACCCCTTAACGCGGCGTTA
>NZ_VHTA01000047.1:0-687 GCF_030851525.1 Vibrio sp. 2017_1457_13 | reverse complement strand
GGCGTTATGTGTTTTTGAGCATACAAAAGGAGATTTGTAGTGAAGGTTTATGGAGATATCCAATCTGGTAACTGTTACAAGGTTAAGCTTTTGCTTTCTTTTTTGGGCATTGAGCATGAGTGGTGTGACGTTAATATTTTAAAAGGTGATACAAAAACGGCTGAGTTTTTATCAATTAACCCAAACGGTAAAATACCAGTTGTTGTTTTGGATGATGGCCGCTGTTTGTCAGAATCGAACGCAATTCTTGGTTATTTTGCGGATGGGACGGCGTTAATCCCTAGTGATAAATATGAAAAGGCTAAAATGTACGAGTGGTTGTTCTTTGAACAATACAGCCATGAGCCATTTATCGCTGTGGCACGTTTTATCCAAAAATATCAAGGTATGCCAGATTCCAGGTTGGAAGAGTATTATTCTTTACAACCTGGTGGTAATAAAGCTTTATCAATAATGGACAGTCGATTGGCTGAAACAGATTATCTTGTTGGTTGCCAATTAACGATCGCTGATATTGCTCTGTACGCTTATACACATGTTGCTGACGAAGGTGGTTTTAATTTATCTCATTATCCCAATATCCAATCGTGGTGCGAAAGGATCAAAGGACAAAAAAGTTACGTTGGTATGATTTAAGCCAACACATAACAAAGCGTTCAAGAGGGATTCGCAACGCGCGGCATTTTC
>NZ_VHTA01000046.1:0-692 GCF_030851525.1 Vibrio sp. 2017_1457_13 | reverse complement strand
CGCTCTTGTTATCGGTCTCTCGATAGAGGAGCCACAGTTCAATCGAACTATCAGATAGAGAACTTTAGTTGCAGCTAAAGTCTGGGTCTCACTTTACCCTGATTCGTTAGTTATTATCCATACAAACTGTTCAAGAGTGATTCGCAACGCGTAGCATTTTTACTATGCGTTGTGTTCAGTGGTTAAGGTGGTATGCGGAAGCATCGGTATTGCGTTGCTCACACCTTAACAGGGCGTTATGCTTTATTGAGACTCAGCAAAATCAATATATAAATTTTAATGGGAAAACTTAGTCTGATTCAGAAGCTTTACTTTTCTAAGTTGTTGATATTATGAGTTTATTGTTCTTTTTTGTGGCTATTGAAAGTTGAACGATACTCGTGCTTTTTCGGCAAATTTGCCCTGATAAATTGTGCTCGCAAAAGGTTCGATTTTTGCTGAAAGGTCTCTTTCTTTGGTGTTGCTGGTTCATTGATTCCGCTGGCTATTTCGCTTCAGCATGTTTGGGATCTCATGAACATCTTACTTGCTGACCGTGTTTGGTTAGCGCAAGTTTATCGGCTAATGTGCGCTTTTTTCCGGCTTTGCTCTGATAAATTGTGTGCGTAAAAGGTTCGATTGTTGCTGAAAGGTCTCTTTCTTTGGTGTTGCTGGTTCATTGATTCCGCAGGCTAATTCGCTTCAACTTGTTT
>NZ_VHTA01000045.1:0-742 GCF_030851525.1 Vibrio sp. 2017_1457_13 | reverse complement strand
CTAACGCCGCGTTAAGGGGTGAGCAACGCAACTACCAACTCACCGCATTACACTAAAAACTAATAAAATCAACGCATAACGAAAATGCCGCGCGTTGCGAATCCCTCTTGAACGCTTTGTTATGCAGCGACTCAAGGTAGAATCTTATTCCCAAGAAATTACGCTATCATAGACCTGACAATCAGCGACTGAATTACCTGAATCTGCAATAAATATTTGCTGCACTTCCGATACCGGATAGGTTAAATACTCTGAACATTGAGCACTTTGACCATTACCTACAACTACTTTAGTTCCTGCTTTCAATGTGCACTTCGATAACTTATCCAACGGTGACCATTGATAGCAAATCTCATAGTTCTTCCTATAATCCGCTGTCTTACCCGAGGGTAAGTCAAATGCCCACCATTGACCAAATTGGCTATTAGGATTTGTACTATTCCACGCTCGATATATAGTTACATCTTGTGTATTTTGATATACAGAACCTTGACACAATTTACCTTGTAACGGCTCTCCGAGTGATTGAGCAAGCAGCGGTGGGTCTTGGATTGACTTAAATTTATCACTTAATTCACTACTGATAGCTGTGGTACCTATACAAGAATTTTCCACTAACCTTTCTGTGGTTACCGATTGATTGGCACAACCCTGAATCACTGCTACCAGCGCGAGACCTAAAATCCTTTTCATATTAAAACTCCTAGTAATCAAATAATTATCGTTTAGCTGCATAACGCCC
>NZ_VHTA01000044.1:0-777 GCF_030851525.1 Vibrio sp. 2017_1457_13 | reverse complement strand
TGAAAACAAACAAGCGACCAAGTTGTCTCGCGTTTAATTTACATGAGTGCGAGACAGATTTTGCCGGACTCAATTTTGAAAAGCATCCGAAGATGTTTTTCACCAAGCACACTTGAATGTGTATTTTGGTCTTTATCTTAAAGATAAAGATTGAGAACTTTACAAGTAACTTATCTATCAGATAAATCACTTTGTCAGCTTTCCAAATTGTTAAAGAGCAAAGTGTTTTTCACACTTTCTAACGATTCTCAGCGTCAATAATACAGCCACCTAAGTAAACTTGCGCGGCTGGACATTGTTATCCAAGAACATTTAGAGAGTGGTGGGCGATACCGGGTTCGAACCAGTGACCCCCTGCTTGTAAGGCAGGTGCTCTCCCAACTGAGCTAATCGCCCACATTGTTTTACTTCCCGTGGAAGGAATGGTGGGTCGTGCAGGATTCGAACCTGCGACCAATTGATTAAAAGTCAACTGCTCTACCAACTGAGCTAACGACCCAATCTTCTTCATTAAAGAAGTGGTATCCCGTAGGGGAGTCGAACCCCTGTTACCGCCGTGAAAGGGCGGTGTCCTAGGCCTCTAGACGAACGGGACACTAAGATACTCTCTTTACTACTTAAACCAATTCAATCTGTGTGAACACTCATCGATGCACAATCTTTACGTAAGGAGGTGATCCAGCGCCAGGTTCCCCTAGCGCTACCTTGTTACGACTTCACCCCAGTCATGAACCACAAAGTGGCAAGCGTCCTCCCGAAGGTTAAACTACCTGCTTC
>NZ_VHTA01000043.1:0-798 GCF_030851525.1 Vibrio sp. 2017_1457_13 | reverse complement strand
TTAAAGTGGCTTTAACTAATGAACATTGTAAAAGTTCAATGTAATCAATAGGTAATAAAGCATAACAAACGCTTCAAGAGGGACTTCCAACGCGTGGCATTTTTATTATGCGTTGATTTTGGTGGTTTTAGTGTTATGCGGAAACTTGGTAGTAGCGTTGTCAGCCCCTTAAGCGGGCGTTATGCGTACCTGTCACAATTGTATTTTTTATTACACGCATCTAACTGATTAATTCTGCTATATTTGTTCAATTGTCATATCTGGATAAACTTTGATGGATTCATTCATAAACAATGTGACTGATGTTTGGTGGTGGTTACAGCATGTCCCATCTGCAATTGTAGCTCTACTCATTGCAGTAGTTTTCAAGAAAGCACCTCAAATTCTTAAGTCAGTATTCAAGTGGCTTGCAATCCGAGAACTGAAAAATTTGAAGCGAAAGCGTTTCAACTACGCTTCTGTCACATACGAAATTATCAAGTGTCATGCACTGATGCTTTTATTTTCGATGCTATGTATTGCTTATTTTTACATCTATACCCAAGTTCCACAGTCAAGTTCAAGCTGGTTGATTGTTGCTATTAAATCTAGTCCATTATACATCGTTGAAGTTATGTATCTTATTCAACGTAATCACACAAAAAAACTAATTAAATCAGTTGGTAAAATACGCATAACAAGAGACTATGGCGTCAAGAGTTAATTTTGGCGCTGTTTGCATCCCACATGCAGCCGTCTCTGAGCATAGAATTTAGGATAACTACCATCTTTCTGACGCAAGCAATGATCGCTACTTTT
>NZ_VHTA01000042.1:0-809 GCF_030851525.1 Vibrio sp. 2017_1457_13 | reverse complement strand
TCGCTGCAAATTCTACATAATTGAGCTTTTCATGCTGATTCATTGTTAACTCCTGTCATTTTTCCAATTAGCGCATAACGCCCGCTTAAGGGGCTGACAACGCTACTACCAAGTTTCCGCATAACACTAAAACCACCGAAATCAACGCACAGTAAAAATGCCACGCGTTGGAAGTCCCTCTTGAAGCGTTTGTTATGTTCACAGTTTAAAATGCATAACAATTTCTTTAAGTTGACTTGCAACACGGATAAAACCAAATTTTTCATAAGATTTAATGGCAGCAAGATTACCGGAATAAACCGTTAGCTCTAGCCTATCCCCATTGCGCTCCTGTAACACCGACTTCGCTTTAGTTAAAAGAGTTTGTCCGATTGACTTCCCACGTACATTTGGTGACACGTACATTTGAACTAGCTCTAATGAGTGCGGCTGTTCCAAAGAAAGCAAGCCACATAACCCGACTAATTCATTATTGTAAAAAGCACCCAGCATAATGTGATCATTGCTCTCCTTTTCGATCATTTGTTCGAAGAACAACTTCGGTAATTGAGATTGGATCTTGTAATCAGAGCCAAATGCCTCAGGGTATAACCGTAAGCTTTCTAACCGTAATTCTCGATATTTCAGGCTATCTTGCGGCTTTAAAATTTTACAATAAACTTCCATGTTTCCTCGTGTGAACATAACGCCGCGTTAAGGGGTGAGCAACGCAACGACCAACCTTCCGCATTGCTCTAAAAACTAATAAAATCAACGCATAACAAAAATGCCACGCGTTGCGAATCCCTCTTGAACGCTTTGTTATGTAC
>NZ_VHTA01000041.1:0-854 GCF_030851525.1 Vibrio sp. 2017_1457_13 | reverse complement strand
CACACCACTCATGCTCAATGCCCAAAAAAGAAAGCAAAAGCTTAACCTTGTAACAGTTACCAGATTGGATATCTCCATAAACCTTCACTACAAATCTCCTTTTGTATGCTCAAAAACACATAACGCCCGCTTAAGGGGCTGACAACGCTACTACCAAGTTTCCGCATAACACCGTAACCACTTAAGCCAACGCATAATGAAAATGCCGCGCGTTGGAAGTCCCTCTTGAAGCGTTTGTTATGTGCGTAGCTCAAGTAACAATGAACGAAAAAGAAAGTCTGCTACTATCTCATTACACAATTTGGCTTGGTTCTCATTTTCACAGTGTACATACATGTTATCAACCCAACGTAACTCATGATCTTTAAACCTTTCTATTAGGTAATTTACCGTTTGCCCCTTCGTTCTAGAAGCACAAAATAAAATGTCGAAATCACTATCTTCACTGAGTTCTTCTAAACTAGAACGTATTCCGTCCTCGTCATCACCTGCCGAGGTGATCGCAACTTTCATACCTTTAACATTAAAGATTGAAGTAAAATCACCCGACTCTGGAATTGAGCGACTGAAATTACTAATCTCTGCTAATTTTTTAGCTAACAATCTTAATGTGGTTGTTTTACCAGTATTTTCTGCACTATAAAGTGCATAAATTAGTTTATGTTCCATTTTGCCTCTGTTCATAGAGCACATAACGCCGCGTTAAGGGGTGAGCAACGCAACGACAAACTCACTGCATTACACTAAAAACCAATAAAATCAATGCATAACGACAATGCCACGCGTTGCGAATCCCTCTTGAACGCTTTGTTATGTACGTTGTACCGAATACACTGGAACCCAACCAATTTCAC
>NZ_VHTA01000040.1:0-885 GCF_030851525.1 Vibrio sp. 2017_1457_13 | reverse complement strand
GGGTATCATGGAAATGACTAATATTCGTCCTTTTTGCCTTCTTTCCTCTATACCCTATTGGCTATTCCATACTCACTCGATATCTTCATACATTATTCGTGTGATCCCGTTGTGACCTAACGCCCGCCTAAGGGGCTGGCAACGCATTACTACTAAACTCAAACACAACAACCGTAACCACCGCGGCTCAATGGGACTGGAAACGCCACGCGTTGACAGTCCCTCTTGAGGCGTTTGTTATACGCCTATTTCAGTACACCCGATTGAACTGCGTCATTGAGCCTAGACTCGACTTCTCGCCACAACAAATTACTACCTTTGGAAATGCGTTCGCCATTAAAAGCAAAAACTTTTTCTTTGGGTATATTGTGTTTTTTCCAGCCATGACCTTCACCATGAATGTTGTGAAGTAAAGGTGGAACTCGGTCGATTGCCTTAGCAAAGCTTGCTTCGGGGCTTACACCTTCTTCAAACTCTTCCCAAAGATTAGAAAACTCTTCTCGGCTTGCTTCAGGTAAAAGTTGAAATAACTTCTGTATGCATGACCTTTCTAGTTGTTTGTTTTCTTCTGTTTCAGCAGAGTAAATAACCGTATCACCTGCCTCAATTTCACCCAAGTCATGGATGAGTAGCATTTTCATGACACGAACAATATCAACTGGTTCATTAGCAAAATCTTTGAGTAAAAGAGCACTCAGGCAAACATGCCAGCTATGTTCTGCTGAGTTCTCATATCTATCTAACCCTACAGGTTTAGTGTATCCGCCCCATGAACCCACGGGGCGATATTGTTAGTGTTTGAAGTTCCAAGGCAGGAGTGCATCGATATCAGGTTCCGCTTTCGCTAACTCCTGCATGCACTTGACAATGTAGTCGTAAAGGATA
>NZ_VHTA01000003.1:0-383211 GCF_030851525.1 Vibrio sp. 2017_1457_13 | reverse complement strand
GGAAGGAGTCTTGATTGATTTAGCAGCTTCGCGAGCGAAGGCTTCTAGAGCTTTCTTATCCATATTGCTTATCCTTAGCCATGACTGGCTTAATTATAAGCAGATACACAATTTAAATTACAGGCTCTACAAGCAGGGTGACTCATTTTAGAAGGGTGACTAACCACAGTGCCATGCTTGCTGTCTTGTGCAACTTTTTCGATTAATCCTGCTACAGCATCGGCTTCAAAATTAGCAATTTCATCATGAGCCATTCCATCTTTAAATAAGAAATATGCTTCTAGTCTTTCAGCGCAAAAACTTTTTGAAAGTTCAATTAAAACTGTTGCTTCCTCACTAGAAATGTCAAATAAACTCCACAGCTCATCCAATTTTGGATGACAAATTTCACACATGAACTTAAAGGTATTCTCATATTTAAATGTTGTCGCTCCTTCATTAATAGAGCTAATCATTAATAAACAGGCATCACACTCAGAAATTGACTTAGGCAAATAACTCTTCGGGCTATGTCTCAGCACCCTATCCAAAACCTTAAAATAGTCTGGCGTTGCTTTACCGTTCTTGTCAGTTTTTTTAAATGCTAATTCCGACCTATTTTTTATCAATCTGTCTAGACTTTGTTTTACTTCACACTTTTCATTTTCCATTATTTGACCTTAACCAACCCTAGTTGGTCGTTGTAGCTGTATTGTTGAATACCTTCATGGCAGGCAAAACTGATCTCGCCATAACGCACTGAGGTGGCGAATTCCTGTTCAGGGTTTGGACTGTAAAAACTGACTAACTCACTGTAATCACGCTGCAGCCAAAGCTTCTGCTCTTGTTCTGGCGCAAGCGGTAGATGTTCAATATTCAAGGTGCGTTCAATCGGATGTAAGCCGCCCTGTTCTTCACGCAAACAAAACTCAATGCTGCGCGCTTTTTTGACTAAGTAGATTTGCACTGTGGGTTCACTTTTACGAAAGCGTTTGAAGTGTTGCGGCAGTGCGGTTAGCCACCAGTAGCCGTGAATATGACCGTGGAGATGCTCATACCAACATGACTGCGGCGAGCTACTGCGACAATTACGGTTGTATCTATCCTGACGGCTGATATTGGCTTGTTGTGGTTTGCCAATTTGATCGGTACCAAGGGTTTTTGCGGTTGCAAAGTGCTCTAAATCTGCCAAGTTGTTGCGCGGTTCTAGCACTGCTCGCTTTTGAATACGGACAATCGCATTGACCGATTGCAATAGTAACTTTTTATCTACCAACACAGATAAATCATGAGTGGCGAGTTGAGTGGCGCTGTCTGTTTCATATCCAGGATGATTAAATACTCGATCTGAGCCTCCCTTAAAGCCTTTAACGTTGTATTGCAACAAGCCAATATTGGGCTCCTGAATCTCACCATCACGATGTCTACGTACTCGGCCTGCCATTTGAATAATTGAACGAAAAGATGATGGCTCAATTACCGCCCAGTCAAAGTCATGGTCACGTCCCACTTCTTCAACTGGGGTGGCAACCAGAATAAAAATCAGGTTTTGTGCTTGGCAAGCGGTTACGTGTTCACGAATCAAGGGATGAGCAAAGGCAATGGGTAATTCTTCCGGTTTCTCTTTGCGCTTGAGTACCTCATCCAAATGCTTTTCTTGCGCATGGCGTAGCAACATCACTTGCTGACTGTGATAAGCCATGCAGCGCACTTCAGTATCGGCAGGCCAATCACAACTGAGTAGATATTGGGTTAATTCGACGCAAGGTTGAATATTGGCAACCCTAACCACGCCAAACGATACTCTTGTTTGGCTTTCTGGCTCTATCGTGTTGTGGTGCTGGTGTTTGGTCAAAACCGCTTGTTTGACTATCTCGAAATACTCTTCCTCAAGCGGTTGCTCACCCTGTTTAATGCATGGAATGATTTCGGCTTTTCGTCTTGAGATTTGCTGTTTTAGTTTATCAACGCGTTTAGCAACAAAGCATTGTTGGAATGCTTCATAGACAGCCAAATCAGGATCATCACAGCCCACCATCTGTGTGTCGGTACTAAATTCATCGACATAAACACAATTAATTGTGCTAACTCGATCACGGCTAGCAGCAAACACTGCCCACCCTTGACGATAGGCATTATATAAACCCAATGCTAAATCCGGTGGTATGGTGGCAGAGGAAATCATCACTTTGCGCCCCAGCATGCCTGCCAAATGCACTAATCGGCCAATCGCAATCAGATCATCGCCCGTAAAGTCGTCAATTTCATCAATCACCAAGTCGGATGACATTAAACGTAAACAGGGCAGAATATAACGCCCACCACGCTTAGTTTCGGTCGCGGCCATGATGTGATCGATGGTGCATACCAGTACTGGGGCATACAGAAGTTTTCGATTTTTTTCTTTGGTTAAAACGGTCGTGAGCTCTTCTTCAGGCAGCACACCTTGCCAATCTAGAATATCGTTTTCATCTTGAAGACTCTCCAAAGACTCAGAACCAGCCTCAGCTTGTTCAGGTTCAATATCGTCCTTTTCAACTTTCTTGCCCGACTTATGTAACTCCGAAATGGCTTTAGAGCCAATCAGCACCGCTAAGTCACTCTCTTGCAGTTTCAGCCGTTCTTTATATTCATCACCAGTTTGCAAAGTGAGCGTGCGCAAGCCAAGTGCCAAAATAAATCGCAGGCTTTCACCATCGTCAGATAACGCCTGCATAACTTTGGCGTTGGCGATAGTTTTGCCACAACCTGTACTGGCCATGTTGACCAGAAAATAGCCTTGGCTTTTGTCTTCCGTATGTTCACGCCACTCATTGATTTTGCGTACCGCTTTGTCTTGCCAACGGAATGCTTTAGGTGTGTTAGCTTTAGGGGCAAGCTCGCTGAGTTTGGTGGCTTTTAGTGGCTCGGTTTCAAAAAACGGCAGTAACTTCACTGTGTTCACCGCGACTTTAGCAACATTCACTAAGTGCTCATCCAGCTTTTGTTTACGCGCTTTAGTCGCGGGATCGGTGTTAGCGTACAGCTCTGTCGACGTTTGCCATTGATGATCATTAGGTTGTGAAGAGTAATAGTGGTCACCTAACATTAGGCACAACCGAGCATGGTGTAGAATCCCCCGCCAACTACCATCATTCATTGCCTGATCGAGTAAAGGCAGGTGATGCAATAGATCCTTCGCACGGCGTTTGAGATCAGCAAGCCAAATCGAAGAATTAGAGAGCAGCCCCAAGGGAAACTCAAAACATTTCGGCAGCAGCATGTTGTATTCATCAAAACGGTTTTCATAGCCCCAAGCGGGCGTAATTCTGGCGAGTAAATCCGCCAACGACGCGTTATCCACTTCTCGTTGTCTATCACACAGCTCTTTCTCTTTAGGTAGAGGCAGGCGGTGATGAGAAACGATCAACCAAGCAATTAACGCTGCTGCTGTCGGTAATTCAGCAAGTGCTTTTTCTCTTGGTAATCTATTGGTTTTAAAACAAGATTCATCAATGCCTTGATTGATAAGAGTAGCCAACCAAGCCTCATCTTGAGGTTGGTGTATTGGATTAGCGACAAATTGATGGAATAAAAGACAAGATATCCACTCATGGCGTAGAGGATCGCCTCTATATTTGTTTTTTATCTCAGGATTTAATTTTTCTTGAAACAGTAAAGAAGCTTTCCCCCAATCGTGGAGCAAAGCGGCCATGCCAGCAAGCGCTTTAATCAGCGGTAAATATTTCCAGTCACTTTCATAGTCGCTGTTAAGTAAATCCTTCTCTGTACTATTAACAGGCACCACACCTTCCACATTAAATTTCTTTTTATTGCCCACCACCCACAACAACTGGCTGCGGGAGCGTGAGCGGATCCAATGGCAACTGACGGCGGTGCTGCGGGTGGCGGTTTGGCCTAGCATTTTTTTGACGGTTAATAGCCCTTCTTCGGTGATCAAAGTTTGCCAGGTGTTATCACCTATCCGGTTGGCGAAGGCATCCAGCACACGGCGGGTTTTCTTGAGGGCGTTTTTCTCACACTGAGAGACAAAGGTGACCATCATAAAACGCGACCCTCACTCTCTTCTTCCTCTTTACCTTGCAGTGCGACCTGTTTCACTGTGTCGAACATGAAGTCGAGCGCTTTGTGTTCAATGAAAGATTGCAGAATTTGCTGGCGAAACTCTTGCTCGGTAGCGTTTTCTTTGGCGCAAACAAAGGCCCATGGCAAGACAATGGCATCTTTGATTAAGTCGGCGACATCAAACACCAAAGCGCCACGGCGAGTTTTGCCATGCATGATGGCAAAACCATGCGGAATGCCCAGTACCCATAAACAACTTGCGGCAAGGCCATAAGCTAAGTAGTTACCGTGGTTTAAAAAGTCGTTGGCTTTATCGGTGGATTTTTTGTCCGGCTGATGCTGGCGAGTAAAACCGTCTTTGCCAGTATTATTAGCGGCGTACTTGTATAAAGCTTTGGTCAGTTGTGCTTCGGTGAGCAATAAGTCGGATTGTTTGCTGGCGGCGTCAGTGCGTTGGTGGAAAGTTTCTAGTGATTGCTGTATAACTTCATCTTGAACATTAAATTTCTCTAGGGTTAATTCTCGGTCGGAGCGCCAAACGCGCTGTAAGTAATCAATCCGCGCGTTTTGAAATTGTTTGGCGGCCGCCAAGCGTTTTTGATCATCAAACCAGAATGAGAGCCAGCCTTGTAGATATTCGGTGGGCCGGTATTCGCTTTGCGGCGTAAACCATTCTACTTCACACGCCATATGCAATGGCGTGCCACCGCCACCACAAAACCCGACCAATACGCCTGCCTGTGAGAGCATGCGCATCGCGGCTTGAGTAATGGAGGTGCCGTTACCGAGCATGAGTACAGTGGTATTGGCAATCGGGATATTGAAGTAGAGGTTTTCTTTGTCGGCTTCGGTCAAATAGAGTACACGGCCATCTTTTTGCATCACACGGCAATATTCCAAGTAATACATATTGGCGCGCTTTGAGTGCAGTATGGTTTTTAAATCGGAGGGGGATAAATCGTCCATGTTTTATTCCTTATGCTTTCTCGCTGATCTCGACACTCAACGGTCACCTGCAACGCCACATCATTTAACGCCAGAACAAGAGGTTTACTATCTTGGTTTGGCGTCTAATACCATCGTCTCACCCTAACATAAGCCCACCTAAGAGGCTTTAGGCTCTGTTGCATAATGCCGTGTCTATCATGCTTTTATTGCCGCTTTAACTCACATTTTCGCGAACTGCGTTCAGGGATAATTGCACATTCTGCTGTCGTTTCGAGATATACTGATGATCTTATTTTTATCTTAATTATCAGGGCTAAGCGTACAGTCCATCGTCATTAGGCGGGAGCATGAAACTCAAAAGTTATTTAGCATTAACGACGATTGCGACAACCTCTTCGATTGTGATTGTTGTGACCTGCGCTATTTTTTTTCTGCTACAAAATTCCTACACTGAAGGGCTTAAAGCTCGCGGTTTAGAGTTAGCTCGCGTCATCGCGAATGATCCTGCGGTGATTGAGGCAGTGAACGCGCAGAATACATCGCCTACCCGCTCATCAATTGCTGATTATATGGAACATATCCGCGCCCAAACCGATGCGTCTTATATTGTGGTCGTGGATAAAAAGGCGATGCGTTTAAGTCATCCTGATCCGACGCGTGTCGGTCAACGATTTATTGGCGAAGATATTTATCCCGCGTTAATCCAAGGTGCTGAATACAGCAGTGTTCATTCAGGAACGTTAGGTAAAGCGATTCGTAATTTCTCACCCATTTACTGGCAAGACGAGGTGATTGGTGCGGTTAGTATCGGTTATTTATCTGAGAAAACATCGGATATTTTATTGGCGCAATATGGTCATCTTGGTGGTTTAATTGCTGTCGTCTATTTACTGGGTATCGGGATCAGCAGTGCGTTTGTTTTTAAAATGAAACGAACGTTTCTTGACTATGAACCAGAATTTATTATTCATAAATTCCGTGAGCATGAAATGGTATTAGACAGTATTCGCGATGCGATTATTGCCGTAGATAATAATATGAACATTACCACCATCAATAATAGTGCGATGCAAAAACTCTCTATGGGGGTATGCAATCGTTATGATTATTTAAACCAACCACTCTCCCGTTATTCAACACCATTAAGTCACTTGGTTTTAGCCAAACCGAGCCAGCTGCATCAAGGTGAATTTTCTATTGGTCAATTAAACTACAAAGTGGATATTTACCCGATTGCTAGCCCCAAAGGTGTTAAAGGCCAAGTGATTGTCTTTTTTCCCAATCTGGAGCAAAACGAACTTGAACGTGAAGTGGTTTATCTTAAAAATTATGCCCAGCTATTACGCAGTAAAACCCATGAGTATTCCAATAAATTAAATGTTTTATCTGGCCTGTTACAAAGTCAAAAACACCATGAGGCCATTGAATTTATTCAACAAGAAACCGATCGCTATCAATCCATCATTCATAATATTGTTTTTTCAGTCAATGATAGTGTCATTGCTGGTTTATTACTGGCTAAATTTAATAAAGCCTCAGAGATTGGCGTTAAATTTATTATTGACGAAGATACTCACTTATCGAGTTATCCTAAAAATCTTTCTGAAAAGTTTGTGACTATTTTAGGCAATCTGATTGATAACGCTTTACTGGCTGCATGGCAAAACCGGGCAAGCTGTTGTCCATTGGTGCATATTTATCTTAGTGATCGAAGTCATCATATTATTTTTGAGGTGCAGGATAGCGGAGCGGGAGTCAGTGAGCAAATTACCGAGCATATTTTAGAGTTTGGAGTCAGCACGAAACTCGATCACGAGCAAAGCGGTGTAGGCTTGTATTTAGTCAAACAATGGGTCGATAATTTTAACGGCAGTATTGACTGGGAAAGAACCGACGAAAATACTACCCTATTCAGTATTTATTTAGATAAAAACAAAGTCATTAATTATGAATAAAACAACCGTCATGTTACTTGAAGATGATCCCCGAGCGAGTTATATGCTTGAGTCAGCGATTAATCAGCATGCTGATTTTATCGTTGTCGCCGCCAGTGAAAGTTGCGCCGATGCTTTACTGCAATATACCACCTTTAAACCGCAACTGATTTTTGTTGATATCAGCCTACCAGATGGCAATGGCATTGAGGTGATTCGTCAATTACGTGATCAGCAAGCAGCTTGTGATTTTATTATGACGACCGCCGAACGTGAAACGGCAACGGTACAAAAAGCCATTCAGTTAGGCGTGACCGACTATTTGGTGAAACCGCTGCGCATGTCGCGTATTCATCAAGCGTTAGATGATTACAAACATTACACCGCAAAATTAGCGCGTACGGCAACCGTTGATCAAGGCGATATCGATGATATTCTCGGTAAATCGGTCACTAAACCGTTACGCCAAACTCCCAAAGGGATTGATGCCACTACGTTAGCGTCCTTGAAGGCATTATTACAACAACCACACTTGGCTGAATTTTCAGCGGATGATATTGGCGAGCAGATGAACGTGAGCCGAATTACGGCTCGCCGTTATTTAGAATTTTTAGAATCCGAAGGAATGGTTCGTTTAGCGCTTAATTATAAAACGGGCGGCAGGCCACGCCGTTTGTATCATCTGGTTAACTGATCTTGTTGCTCGGTTAAGTCGGCTCATCCTCAGCCAGATCACCATTGAGTGTTCGGCATAAGAATGAGCCCATCATTAACGAATGGAAGCGCTAGCCATTAAGCGCCATCGAGAGAAAATACCCCACGACGGTTGCGGTTGAAACACCGATAAATCCAGGGATCAAGAAGCTATGGTTTAACACGTATTTACCGATCCGAGTCGTGCCTGAGCGGTCAAAACTTATCGCCGCAAGATCGCTTGGGTAAAACGGAAAGAAGAAATACGCGTAACAAGCCGGTAATACACCGATGATCACTTCTGGTGGGATACCCAAAGAAAAACCCAACGGTAACATAATAGTTAATACCGCTGCTTGGCTTTTTAAGAAGATAGATACCGCAAACATCGCAATAGCAAAAGTCCATGGGTGATGATTCACCACATCACGCACCATATCGATCAAAAAGGTTTTGTGATAGCTGATGATGGTGTCACTGAGCCAAGCGATACCAAAGATGATGATTACCGCGGTCATACCAGCAATGAAAACATGACTGTTGACGATTTTCGATGGTTGAATATTGGTGGTTAATAAGATGATGGCCCCAACGGACAGCATTAAGAACTGAATCGCTACCGACATATTGACGCCGTTAGGCAGTAAGCCTAACTCTTTGCCGAACATGGCGACAAAAATCACCGAGGCAATCCCCAGCATAAAGACCAATAAACCCGTTTTGGCTTTTTTGTCTTCGCTAGAACCTTCAACGACCTCCGCTTCAGGATCAATCAAGCCGTTACGAAATTCTTCATCTTGGCAACGCGCTTGAAACTCAGGATCTTTATCGAGATCTTTTCCTCGGTTTAAACTCCACGTACACGCCACCAATAAGCCAATCAAAGTGGCAGGAATGGTCACCATCAGCACATTGTGTAAACCGATATCCAAATTATTGTCAGCAGCGGTAGCCATAAACACCGCAGCAGCGGCAGCGATGGGGCTGGCTGTAATGCCCATTTGTGATGCCACTGACGCAATCGCCATCGGCCGTTCAGGTCGAATCCCTTTCTTATATGCAACATCATAAATCACTGGTAACAGCGGATAAACCGAGTGACCAGTGCCGACTAATACGGTTAATGAATAGGTACAAAGTGGTCCGAGATAAACGATATGATTGGGATGTTTACGCAGCATTTTTTCTGCGTATTTTACCAATAGTTTTAATCCGCCCGTGGCTTCTAATGTCGCTGAAGCCGATACCACCGCTAAAATGATCAACATAACACCAATTGGCGGCGTTCCGGGAGCAACACCAAAGACAAACGCGAGAACCGAAACCCCTAAGCCGCCGAGTAAACCAAACGCGATGCCGCCATAGCGAATACCCGTAAAAATGACCGCAAAAAGAAGCAGCATATGTAAATAGAACATGTATTTTCCTTAATAGAGAAATCAATTAAACGCTTGTCGGAACCACTAAGCTGATGAGCGAACGTACCCAGAGACTGTCATCAATGCCGGTCAATCTAAAGCCAATACCGCGCTCCAAATACGATCACGCCTATCGTGCCTTCTTGAAGTAAAATCGAAGCTCAATCATGCCCTTGATAATTATAGTGCTAACTATCACTAACACAACTTAACCCGTTAAGCGTTAATCTAAGGCGTTATTTTAAGAGTTCAATGATAAAGGTCGCCATGATTAGCATCAAAGCCCCACCAATGCGTGATGAGATTTGCGCGAAAGGCATAAGCTCCATTCGTTTGCTGGCTGCAAGTACCGCCACATCTCCCGTTCCACCCATGTTTGCCATGCATAAGCCGGCGGTGATTGCTGCTTCAATAGGATTAAAACCGATTAATCGTCCCATCAACGCGGCCCCAACTACCGCACCGAGCACGGTTGCCAGAACCATTAAGAAATAGACCATCGTCAATGAGGCGAGAATTTGATTAAGATCCGTATATGCCACGCCAATTCCTACCAATAACGCTGGTGTTAAGTTATCAACCACAAACTTGTACCAACCGTGAGCGGCTTTCTCTAACTCACGCGGAATCAGCCCCATAACTTTGACCAATGCGACAAATAGAATCATTAAAGCGTAAGGGTGCATGCTGATCACATCACTCAACATCGTACCAACGAAATACATGGTGATTGCCAGCAGTGCGCCTATACCCAATACATTGATTGATATCGGTGATTCATTTTCCGACGCGGCTGGCTGTTCAGCGTTCCCTCGGATCAGTTGTCCATTACCCGTTAATGAAGGGTAAACTTTGCCCAACTTATCCAGTAGCCCAGCGATAACAATCGCCATCGCGTTACCTATCGCTAATGCAGGGACCATTTTCGATAAGAGCATTTCGGCTGACATACCAGTATTACCCGACATGATTTCAACCAAAGGGACCGCACCAGCACCCATGCCACCGCCCATGATAGGCAAAGCAATCAACATGACCGATGAAAAGAATCCTTCACCCAATAGGCTGCCGACAAGGCCTGCAAATAAAAAAGCGCATGCCACACCGCCCAAAATAACTGGGATGTATTTCAGCGCTGCTTTTTTCAAGACTTGAGTGTCCATACCTAGGATGGAACCGGTCACTAAGCTGGCAATAAAGAAGGATAAAAATCCGCCACCTTTAACAAAGGCAGTCACGGTTTCCGTAGTTTCATGCGGCATAATGCCACTATGAAAAAGGTAGGAAGAGCCAAAGATAACGACAATCGCCCCACCACCAAAGAATTGATTGATAATCGGCGTTTTATCACCGAGCAGATTAAGGATGTAACCAACCACGACCATGACGCCAATCGCGCCGATGATTCCCGTTGGTAAGTTATTGGACAGAGTTGAAAAGAGTATCACAGCAGCCGATAAGGCAAAGATGATATTGATCATCCGCTTATCTTTTTGGGAGTTCACATTATTGGCTAACATATTCTACCTTTTTATTAGATTGTTAAAATTATGCCGCCATTCTAACAACCCTTAACACATCGAATATTGAGCCTCCTATTAATGTAACTATCTTTAGCTTTTGTAACTTTTGTTCATGACGTTAGGAACAAGAACAACAATTGGGAATCCTTTCTTAAAGTGATAATGTACTTCATACTCTTAATTCATTAGTTTATCACTTTGAATAACATAGAAAAGTAAAAAACGGTTTCACTAATTACAGATAAAACCGTTTAATGGCAGATTTAAACGTTATCTTTACGCATAAAAGACAGGATTTTTAACTCAGCGCCTTTTTTCACAAAGTTAATTCCAACCTGATAATAACCAGTCTCTAACTGTACTTCTAAACCTTCAATCATCACCGTATCACCATTAGTACCGTGAATAGGCAGTGACAGAGCAAAAACATCATTAAGACTAATACTACAAGAGGATTGTGCTTGTGCATTACGCGCAAAAGCCATCGTCGCAATACATTGATACACACCGGGTTGATTTACCTGCAAAATAAACTCTGTCGAACATTGAGTATTCAATTTAATCGGCCGTTCAATATGATGTGCTGAATTATTCACTAACTCTAACGTTGAATATGATGGAAAGAATTTAATTGGATGGTAGGCTTGTAAAGGACGAGACATCACCGGTGTATCAATAATAAATCGACAAATATTTGCCGCAGTACGTTGTAACTCTCCCAGCGTAAGATAGCCAGCCTCCAACGCTTGTTGAGTATCATCTTGCATAGGGTTTTGCTCTGCAACATCGTTACCGACCACCATATAAAGATCGTTTTGGGCTCGCAGCATAAAAGCCGTGTGATTTTTAGTTGCTACCCCACCTTCAATAGGATGATTCATTTTAGCCCACCAATCAGTCATGACAATACCTTGATAACCCCATTCACCACGTAAAATCGTGGTATTGAGGTCATAATTTGATGCCGTCCAGTGGCCATTTAACGGATTATACGCTGTCATTATGCTGCGTACGCCCCCTTGTTTAACCGCAATTTCAAACGGTTTGATGTGAATCTCACGTAGCGCTCTCTCAGACATAACACTATCCACATCAACACGTGCTGTTTCTTGATCATTTGCGGCAAAATGTTTGATTGTTGCTGATACTCCGGCTTGTTGTAAGCCTAATGTCTGCGATGCTGCAATTAAACCTGTCAGTAATGGATCTTCTGAAAAATATTCAAAATTACGACCATTTAAGGGATGACGATGGAGATTAATCCCAGGCCCAAGTAATGTATCGATCTGATAGGCTTGCATTTCTTGCCCAAGTAAAGCATAGAGCTGCTGATTGAGCTCCCGATTCCAAGTACAAGCAAGCAAGGTACCAATAGGGACTTGAGTTGCTTGATGACCACTATCCATGCGAATACCAGACGGCCCATCCGCAGCGGCGGCAACAGGAATACCGTAATCGAATAGTGATGAACAAACACCGCCAAATGCAGCAGCTGTTCCTGGGGTAACTTTGGCGCTACACATACCCTCACCGCGGACCAATATCGCTAGTTGCTCAGGGGATAACTGAGCGATAAAATCATTAAGGCTAGCTTTATCTTGCTTAACATCAGCTAGAGTCAATCCTCTATCTCCAGTTATCACCCAGTCCGTGGGTAAGTTCTGCTGTATCCTTTGTGCTAAGTCAACTGAGCGCTTGGGTACAGATTGATAACTTGGTAGATAAATACCATTCGCTAAACGTTTAGAAGGAGTAAGGCGTTCAAATGTGCGAATAGGAGCACAAGCCTCACTGAGCGCTTCAATTAATTCTGTATTTTCAATTATTAAAACAGCGTCAACGAATTCAGCTTGGCGTACACTACCACCAAGATAAAAGCGATACTCGCCAGCCTCCAAAACATAGCTATTGCGGTATCCAGTGATACCACTATCATCATAAGAGGCTAAAGAAGCGACCGGAACAGAAATACGAACAACTTCATGATCGTTAGGCGAGATAGCATTGGTTTTCGTAAATCCACATAACACTTTAACCGGTTTACCTAATTTCCCTTGTGGCGCTTCTACATAAAGTTGAATAACTTCTTTACTAGTAAATTTTGAGCCAACGTTTCGAACTTCAACGTCAAAATGAATTTGTGTTGGCAAATCATTCACTCTTGATGATTCATCAGACAGATTTTCATCCCATAACCATCGCACCAAACGACGTTCAAATTGGCTATATGACAAACCTGCACCAAATTCAAATTGTACAGTTTCAGGAGCAAAGGTTTCAAAGTATCGATAGCCAAGGTAAATATCTTCTGCGTATAAGTTAAAATCTTTGTGACCAAAATGCTCTGTCGTCGGGTAGTCAGACAAACGATAAGCAATTGTATCGGTAAGACGACCACTCGGAGAAGTCGCACCAGAAAGCACATCTGCTAGTGCATGACCACCTTCCATTCCTGCAGCCCAACTGTAAAGTACCGCTTTTATCGATTGCCTATCCGATAAAGTGTTTAACCATGACATGTCAATAATATTAGTCACATTCATCACAATAATTACACAAGAAAAATGACGACATACTTTATCGAGCATCTCCATTTCGAGAACCGTTAAACGATAACTCCCGGCTGCATCAGCATAATCTTTGTCTTCTCCTGCGGTACGACCAATAAAAATAATCGCTTTATCAGATTCGGCCGCTGCCTGAGAAACCAACTGTTCGCTAAGTGGCATCTCTTCCTGAAACCAAGGTTCGGTAGCCCAACCACCACCACCATCATCAAACGGATGTTCTGTTAGCCAATCTTGATACGTGGTGATTAATGACTGATTAAGACGTATATGAGGGCAAGCTTGTAAGCCTTGCAACGCATTAATTGCATAGGGAACGTTCACCGCACCACCTGATCCTGTGCCACTACGATACGTATCGATTTGACAACGACCAAACAGAGATACCGTCTCTTGAGCCATAATGGGTAAAGCATTATCGTCATTCTTAAGCAATACAATACCTTCAACCGCGGCTTGCCGACTGACTTTAGTCAAAGCTGCTTGCGCTTGCTTAATCGCTTTTTTATTCATAACACTCCTTTAAATACTGTCTTTCAGTCATGCTCTCTTGCCCATTGTTCTATAACCCCCTCTATCAAATCATTATGCTTATTTACTATTACGACATAACAAAACTCAGCAGTAGACTTTCCTGCATCTATATCTGCTGAGCTGAGTTGTTAGTTAACAATTCAAAAATCGATTACCACCACATATCCGCTTGAATACCTACTAAAAGATCAGATTTATCACGCTGAGATCCATCTAGATAAGTCGCAAGGAAGCGAATCTCTGGAGCTGGGCCAAAACCAGTCGGTACAATAATCGTTGGTGCTATCGTGAATTTATAATTGGTCGCATCATCACCAAGGCCATTAGCATCTTCCCATTTGTTATATTGGAAACCCGCTTCCGTAGCGATGAAGAAATTATTGGATATAGGGAAAGAAGGGCGGATCATCGCCGAAGCCCAACTATCTTTCCCTCCTTTATCTAAATCATTGTATTGCCCTTGGATAGAGTGAAAGAGGCTTATACCGTTTTCAAAAAAGTATCCCCCCCATACCAGAGCCCTTGCAGAAACATCACCGCTCTCCACCTTTTTCATATTGGCAGGACCTTCTAATCCCCCATTACCGGGCTTCCAAGCATTGAATGTTGTCAACGTACCACCTAATAGTTGACCCGAACCAAGACCTTTACCAACTTGGGCTATATACTTAGTAAAGCCTTTATCAGATAGACCAAATACGTTTTCGGTATGGACAATTGCAGTCATCTCGACACCGTTGCTCGAATATTTGGTACCATCGACAACGTTATCTGGTAAATATTTACCCATGGCATGCAATTCAATATTTCCGAAATCAACGCCTATATGAACAGCATGCATTGGATTATTGGCATCAATTGCCCAGAAGTTTCCTTCAGCATCATCACTCGCAATATAAGCAAAGTCCCATTTATAATCGCCCAATTCCACGCCTTCAATACCTACACCTGTACCAGACATGTCGGTATAAAAGAAGTCGGTCATAAAAATATAGTTATCTTTACCGTAGAAACGCGTGCCGCCCCAAAGCGTGCCCGTTTCGGTGACGCCATCAAACTCAACAAAAGTTTCCACCATACCGATGCTGCTGTTGGCCGCATCTGCGTTGGTGCCAAGCTGGTTATTGCCGGCTGACTGTGCGTTGTCTGCACCCACGCGTGTTTTGATACGAATTTTTTGCCCGTCATCGTTTTCAAAGTTTTTCTGTAGCGCAAGCTCAAAGTGGTTGTCCGATTCGATACCCAAGCGGCCTAGACGCTCTTTCGATGCTGGAAATTTTGAACGCTTGAAATCGTCGTTTTTACTATAGAGAGCACCTGCACGGAAGTAACCGTGGAACTCAAAACCATCAGATTTTTCAGCGTGAACAACTGGCGCTGCGGATAAACCCGTAGTCGCAACGAGACAAGCGAGGGTAAGCTTAGAAAGTTTCATATTAACTCCATGTTCCATTATTAGCCCTTAAAGAAAGCGGTTTCTTTTTTATTTATAAAAAAACTGAACATCGATGACGAACGCAAACCAAGTATTCACGTTCAACTATGCAATGAAGCTAATAAATTAAAAGCTTCAACCGCTTTGTTCAGTACGAGGTAAGTATAAAAGGATCTTCTAAGATAAAACCGTGATCACTCTCATTAAAGAAAGCGCTTTCTCGGATATTAATCACAATTTGATATTTCACTGATCAATGAATGGCAAAAACGCTTTCAAACCGTTTTTTCCCTTAAAAACGAAAAAAACCCGTGATTTTCACCACGAGCTTGATAGAGTGCGTCTTGATCAGCGTTTTTCGAAACGAATGTTATCTAAACTGACTATCATCGCAGCCGTAGGTTCAAACACCAATAAGTTATTGATCATGGTTGGATCTGCTTTATTGCCAGCCGCAAAGCGATTGGACTGCGCCAGCAAATCTGCCAGCTTAATACGCACTTCACCCCACTGGCCAATCGGTGGCAGTTCCACCGTCATATCACTGGTTTTTGGCCAGCCACTGTCGATTTTCACCATCAACTCACTGCCATCGGTCATCGACTCGACCTTGATATCAAAAATCAGCTCGCCACTCTCTAACCAGTGGCTCACATCGGTGGTCGGTGAGCGGAAATAGAGGTTGCCCGCCCCGTTTTGCTTGGTGATCTTCAGCACTTGGCCATGCTCGCCATCGGCCACTTCTTGATGAGAAACGATGTCCATTGGGTCGTAACTGCCGTAGGCCAAATTACTGTTAAGGCTGTCGGAGAAAATATCTAAATTTGGCCCATCGGCGTAGTGGTCATCTTGCGCCAAAATCGCAGGAGCTTGATGCCCTTTGACCTTCACCGCCTGATCACCGACAGTCGCACAGCCTTTGCCTTTCCAGCGATCTGCCGAGCAGCGGTACACTTTCACGTAATCGACCAGCATGGTTTTGGGAAAGTCCGACTTGTCCACACCTTTTTCATTCGCATTGGCTGCCCAAGAGCCGCCCACGGCAAGGTTAAGCAGCAGATGAAAGCGCTCATCAAACGGTGCTGCGCCTTTGGCGTTGACCAGAGCACCATCGACTTTGTATTGGCTGTACCACTCATCTTGCGTTTGTGTCGCGTAGTGAATGTTATCGACGTACCAGCGGATTTCACCTTCTTCCCATTCAATCGCGTAGGTGTGGAAGTCATCAGCTGGATTGATGCTGTTTGGCAGCAAAGCACCTTGACCACTGTAGACATTGTCTGGCCACGTTTTACCATAATGGAGACTGCCGTAAATGCGATTTTCTTGATCACCCGCTTGCGCTCCCGGCGCATCGGATTGCGCTTTCAGGTTGACCGCTTCCATGATGTCTATTTCACCAGAGGCCGCCCAAGTGCCATATTTATTGTCGGTCGGCAGCATCCAAATCGCTGGCCACGTTCCCTGCCCAGATGGTAATTTAGCGCGAATTTCAAAGCGGCCATATTTATGATCACGCTTGTCTTTAGAGCGCAGACGTGCCGAGGTAAACGGCAACGTTTTATTCATCCCTGGTTTACCCTCAGCATCATCTGAGCCAGTAAAGCTCTCTTTGTGCGCCACAATGTGCAAATAGCCATCTTGCACATAAGCATTACGTGCACGCTTGGTATAACATTGCTGCTCGTTATTACCACCGCCCCAACAGTTCTCTTCTAAGCTCCAGTTGCGTTTGTTGATTTCGCTCCCGTCAAACTCATCGGCCCAGACTAGTTGCCATTTTGGACTAGGTTCTAGCGGAATATTCTTCAATATCAATGGTTTTTGATGTTGAGTAAAATCCGTACCAACTTCGCCTTTGTCTGTTTGGATACAGCCAAAGAGTAAACCACCAAGCGTTATGGTTAGTGCGAGTTGGCTGATGCCATTATCATTATTTATTATCATTTTTATTTCCTACATTGATGCTAAATCCCTATTCCCTTCCTACTTGACGATCTATTAGTTACACTCGTCCTATTCACATTGTTTATATACTTATAGGAATTCACTTATTGTCCGCTTACCTACACCTGAAAGTCGCGGAGAAATGAACGGCCGTGAAACTCAAAAAAGAAAGCGCTTTCTTTTTTGTTGTAAGAGGAAACATAAAAACTAATCTTATCTCTAATGAAATTTTCCATTTACTCTATCGCTTAACCTTAGGTAAAAACGTGACAATCCTCATTAAGCAAGCGCTTTCTTTATGTTGAGATCACATTATAATCCTAGATAAGACACTTTTACTTCATGGCATATAAAAAGCCGCTTAGTCTTAACGATCTCGGATATCGATTACGATACTCGTCATATCACTAGGTGAAAATCTCTGGCAAGATTAAAATCTCTGCCTGAACTCAAAGAGAAAATTAAGGAGAGTTCCATTGATCACCATAAAAGAAGTATCCGAGTTGGCAAAAGTCTCTCAATCAACAGTATCAAGAGCATTGAACAACCATCCTACGGTAAAAGAAGCCAACCGTAAGAAAGTGTTTGCAGCCATAGAAAAACTGGGATACAAACCCAATGCTTTTGCTCAAGCTCTAGCATCCAGCCGTTCAAATAGTATCGGCATGCTGGTCGGCTCTCTTGATGGTCCTTTTTATGGCCCATTAATGCATCACGCGGAAAATGTTGTCAGACAAAGTAATATTCATTTGATCGTTACTAGTGGTCAAGAATCCCATAGTAAAGAACAAGATTCGATTGATTTTCTACGTTCTAAGCAAGTCGATGGACTGATTATTCATTCGGATACGCTATCTGACGATGAATTAATTGCTGTCGTTGAAAAACAACACGCTACGATCATACTCAACCGCTATATCCCGGAAATTTCCGAACAGTGTATTTTTATTGATAATGAGTTGGGCGGATACCTAGCGACTAAACATTTGCTGGAGCGAGGTCATCGTAAAGTCGCATGCATTACTGGACAACTGAGTAAAGTCGATAGCCGTGACCGCTTACAAGGATATCGTAATGCACTGGCTGAGTTTGCTATTCCTTATGACGCCAATCTGATGGTTGAAGGACGTTTTGATCACCAAGGCAATCATGAGGCAGCGCGACGTTTACTAGATAGGAATACCGAGATTTCAGCAATTTTTTGTCAAAATGATAATATTGCACTCGCCGTCTATGATGTGGCAGCCGAGCGCGGCTTAGTGATTGGTGATGATCTTTCCATCGTGGGTTTTGATAATGATACTCACAGCCAACACATACGGCCAAGATTAACCACGGTAAACTTCCCAGTAATGGAAATGGGCCATGAGGCCGCGAAAGGCGTACTTGCCTTAGTAAACAAACAACAATATCCCTTAAAACATAAATTAACACCTGAATTAATTGTACGTGATTCGGTGAAAGTTATTGGTTAACTTATTTGAAATCAGCTAGCAACTTTATAAACATTTAGGCCTCATATTCATGAGACCTAAATGTTTTTCTCAATCGAATTTATCTCTATTAAAGTCGTTATAAAAACGTTTTACTTAACGATAGAGCATAGACTCAGGTAAAGTAACAACGACTTTAGTCACTTTTGCCGTACGCGCAAAGATCTGTTGGCTAATCACCGTATTTAACTGTAATTGTGAAAATAACTGTTGGCGACCATCATCAAATATCACTTCAATTTGTCCTTCTGCTTCAACCGATAACTGATAAATAAACGGTACTTGACAGTAAGTAAAACCTAGCTGTCCAACATCCAATACATAACTGTGTTTCTCACCAGATACATCAAGACAAGTAAACGAGGCAGTTTGGGTTAAAAACTCCTGCTTTTTCAACAAATTCGGCTGAATATAAATAGAGCCATTTTTAACAATAATCCCTAACTCTGCAAATCGAGTCAAAATTTCTTCTTTGACTTGTCCTGTCATACCCGGTTGTTGAGCGCCAGCATGCTTCGGAGTATGAGAATAAGGGTCAGTTGGAAATGCACCGTAATTTTGAGGCGTTTTATTAAAACCAATACCCTGACGAACTCGATAATAATATTCTGCTAATTGCTTAGTTTCTAGGCTGTCTGGATCTAATGAAAACGCGGTTTGATAGTTTTCCAGGACCGCTAATAGCAGTTTAGAAACCATGTGCCAATAAATACACCCCAATCCTTCATAGCCAAACATTGTGCCTGAACGTCCAGTAAAGGCTTTATGATTAAATACGTGTTCATAAAGCGTCTCTAATTCGTCCCATGACTCTGTCGCTAACTCTGGATAATCACCTTTAATGTTTTGTATAGCGCTACGTAGGACACCCACATTTTCAAACGAAGCATGGAAGTGATAATCACCATGAACGTCTTGCTGTATAATCCGTTGATCATCTCTCGCTAGCATTTGAGTGATGGCAAGTTTAGCGGTAACATCAGTAACATCAATACGGTTGCGTTGAACAAAAGCCGGTAATTCTCGATCTGGGTACAACATAAAACTTTGTTGATCATCACGATACATTTCACTATTAAATAACTTACCTAATAACATGACCGCTTGCTTAGGCGATAAAATACCAGCACTAAGTACCGCAACTTGTCCTTCTAACATTGGGTAAAGCGGTTCAATATTGAGACTTTCGCCAGAATAATTGAGAATGTTATACGCATTATATAATCCATCATCACGCAAGTTATGATGAATGCTCGAGTCGAGAACCTGCAAACTTGCGTCCAGTAACTTATCAAATACATTTTTTTCAACTTTCATTTTTCCTGAAAGTCCATTCATACGATAAATACGCTGACGATAATCATCAGCAGCTTTCTCAAGCTGGGTAAGAATCGCTTTACGAGTTTGACGATTCACCGTCCCTTGCCGAATCTCTTTTACGGCGTCTTGCAAGATGCGAGTAGTAGATTGCATCCAATCAAAGACCTCTTGAGAAATCGATACAGAGTTTGGTATATCGGCCAATAAATCATGCAGAAAAGTGACGTAACGGCGCATATAATACAAGGTGACCATTGATAAACCATTACCGACAATTGCATTGTTAGCATCGTTCCATTCTGGCCGCTGCGTGTTGAGCCAAATGCCGCCATCGAGCACTAAATTGCTTAGTTTAGCTAATAGCGGAACCACGATTTTTTCACACAGATTCACTTGATAGACATTCTCTTCACCATCAAGAATTAAGCGTCCATCACTTCCTAGTCGAGCAACTCTATCTTCAATGATTTTTTGTAAATCATGATTGAATACGACAGTATTTTTAGGATTAGCAAATAACTTCTCAACACTACAGAGTTCATACGGCACGTTAGCGTAACTAAAGATATCACTGCAAAGTAACTCATTGAGTTCTTCTGCTTGATATTGTTTCGCGAGTTCAAGGAACTTCAATAAATAAATAATCTGATGATCCCCCCAATAACCTATATTACTCCAAGGATCATCAACTTCTACCTGCTCCCAATCAATCCCCTCTTTCGTAATACGATAAGGATTATAGCCATCCATCGTAGAAGCATTAACAAATTTAGCCATGAATGAAGTAATAAAGCCCGGATAACTCAGTGCGAGCGCTTCCCAGTTTTGAAAAATATCACGCCAGTTGCCTTGATAGGATAGTAAACGCTCTCCCTTCTCATCTTTCAATTTTATTTCATAATGATTCCATGGGCGGCTGGGATCACCATGACGACGACCAAATGTTAATGGCAAATATTCATAACTCAAACGAACTAATTGTGGATCATCCGTTTGTTTTGCCAAAGTAATTAACTGAGCGTGAGTGAGGGAGTCAGGCAACTCCGCAAAAAATAAATCATGACGAGTTACCAATGTTGAGTTGGTTTTCATCATGGTTTTTAGAATATCTTGTTTATCTAACCAGTAGTTATTTTCAACCACACCACCACGCATACCATTAAAAAGTACGTTAGCATAATGATGAACAAAGGTTGTCTCTTCGGCGGTAACTTGCCATGCATCTACACCCGACATTAAGGCGATCAGCTCTTGTTGATTTTTAGCAATGCTAATTTCAATCTGTGTTTCTATATCATCGGTTTTAAGTTTCTGCTCAAGTTCTCGCACTGCGCAATGATTTTTGTCGATATCAGCAATAATCAACCAGTGCTTCTCTGTTCCAGCAGCCAATGTGAATCGCTTATTTAGTAAATAGCTACCACGCACACCGCGAGTTAGAGATTCACTAACAATACTCTCTCCACGACGAAATGCCGTTAATTGTTCGCTGCTAAGTAAGATACTATTATCATCACTATCAATACTAAAGATCGTTGTAGCCAATAACGACTCCGCAGGCTCAGCGCGATCACTGAGTTTGGCATACATGGTATAAAGCGCAAGTGAGGTCCCTTCTACTTGCTCGTTCCATTTATAAGCATCAACGAGAGCGCTGCGCGTTTGTAAAGCCGATAGCGGTGCACCTGAGGGTAATACATTCTGTAAACCATCTAGGATATCCAATTGACGATCTTGACCTGAAAGATCGCTAATCTGCGCACGGCGAACAAACCCAAATGCTTCACTCGTAGCCCAAGAATACTGAAATTTGATCTGTAGCGTATGGTTTATCTCTTCAAAAACAATTTTGTCCCCCATACTATTTTTATATAGATTCCGCTCAAGCTGATAAAGCCCATCATGAAAACGATTAAACGGTTCCCAAAGCATGATACTCTCATCATGCTTGAGACGAACAATCGTTTTAGAGCCGGTATTTTCGGCACTTTCATGAATGTGATCGACCGATTTATAAGGAAATAACGCATTCTCTGGACGAATACGCCCTGCAGATAAACTCCCTGTCGAAGAGATAAAGAGCCAATGATCGCTGGCAGATACGATACTGATAAAAAATGGATCCATATTATCGACGTGAGAAATTTTGTAATAACGTTCACCCAATAGATCGATGAAACGACCAGAAACCGATTGAGTTTGATTTTTTCCAATATTCATAGTTTATTCCAACATTTATTCTGTCTAAGAAAGCAAAAAGAAAGCGCTTTCAAAAAATATCAAATAATTAACTGCGCGGTTTATCAGCTGGTTGATTCAAGATGATGACAGCGCGCAAAATGGTTTTCAGTCACTTGAATCGCGGGAGGTAGCGATTGGTCACATACAGATGTAGCTTTCAAGCAACGAGGAGCAAAGGGACAGCCCACACTACTTGGCTTCCAAAGTGGAATTTCCCCTTTTTTAGCTTTTAATTCACGCCGTCCCGCACGCCCAACCTCAGGAACCGCTGAAAGTAATAACTGAGAATAAGGATGTTGCGGATTTTGAGTTACACTATCGCTCTCTCCCCATTCGACCATATGACCGACATACATGACCGCTGTCTTTTCTGCAAAATAACGTGCTGTCGCGATATCGTGAGTAATATACATAAACGAAATACCGTGTTTATTTTTTAAATCAGCCATTAAATTAAGAATGCCAAGACGTACGGAAACATCGAGCATAGAGATAGGCTCATCTGCTAAAATCACTTCAGGATCTACCGCTATCGCTCGTGCAATAGCGACACGTTGACGCTGCCCACCACTCAGCTCATACGGATATTTCTCAGCAGTTTCTACTGCAGGTGATAAACCAACCAACTCAAGTAATTCATATACTAAGCGTGGTATTACCTGGTTATCTGCACGCCTATGGATTTGCAGAGGTCGAGCTATATGATGATAAATCGTGTGCACAGGGTTCAGAGAACCAAAAGGATCTTGAAAAATCATCTGAACTTGACGGGCGTATTCTAGTTCGCCGTGTTGCTTAATATAATCCGCTAACGGTTGGCCTTTAAAAGTAATTTCACCCTCAGTTTTGTCATAGATACGCGTTAATATTCTGGCTCCAGTACTTTTTCCTGAGCCCGACTCACCCACAATCGCTAATGCTTCTCCCTTACGCAGTTCAAATGAAACATCATTGACGGCACGCATAAGGTTAGTTTTTAAGGACTGTCCAAGAGGGAAGTCTTTGACTAGATTTCTAATCGACAGAATCACCTCTGGCGTATTATTTTGCTGCATACTTCCCCCTAATTAAACCAAATGACAAGCAACTTGGCTGCTATTACTTACACGAGTCAAGCTTGGTTGCTGCTGTTGACACTCTGTGTAACACAATGTGCAACGCTCTTGAAAATTGCACCCAACGGGTAATTGCAGCAAATTAACTGGATTCCCAGGAATGCCGTAAAGACGTTCTTTAGGACCATGAATAGTAGGAAAGGAAGAGATTAAACCTTTAGTGTAAGGATGTTGTGAGTCACCAAAAACATTTTGCGCCTCCCCCAGTTCAATCAAATTACCGGCGTACATCACACCAATACGATCGGCAATTTCACCCATTAAACTTAAATCATGGCTAATGAATAAAATCGAGAAGCCAAATTTACTTTTAAGTTCATAAAGCTCATTCAAAATTTCTCGTTCTACCACGACATCTAATGCCGTGGTCGGCTCATCCATGATGATCAGCTTAGGTTCAAGGGCTAATGCCACTGCAATAACAACTCGCTGGCGCATGCCGCCGCTAAGTTGATGCGGAAAACTATGAATACGATCAGCATGAATACCAACGATCTTAAGTAGCTCCACTGCTCGTTCAAGCGCTTGTTTATAACTCACTTTGCGATGAGCAAGAATAACATCCGTTAACTGTTCACCAATCGTTATCACTGGATTGAGTGAATTCATTGCACTTTGAAAAACGACTGAAACATCATTCCATCGAAAATCCCTTAACTGGCGATCATTCATTTTCAATACGTCTTTACCTTGATAGAGAATTTCGCCTTCCGAAATCAACGCAGGGGCTTTATGTAATCGTGAAATAGCAAACGCTAACGTACTTTTACCGCAACCGGATTCTCCTGCAATACCTAGGGTTTCACCAGGAGCAATCGTTAAGCTGACGTTATTAACGGCTCGAGCGACACCATTCGGTGAGACATAATCGACACACAAGTTATTAATTTCCAGTAACTGACTCATACTAGACCCCGACGTTTATCTGCTTGCTTTTTCAATTGATGCCATAATTTAATATGTGGCCCCGTGCGAAGTTTCGGGTTACTCACTTGATCAATTGACATATTAATCAACGCAAGCGCCCCCCCCGTTATCGCTAGAGCTGAAGCTGGCACCATCATTTCCCACCAAGCCCCAGTATAAAGTGATGAAGAAGTCTGAGCCCAATACAGCATTGATCCCCAGCTCACTTCCGTAGCGTCGCCTAAACCGAGAATTCCCAACCCAGCCTCAGCCCCCATGGCATAGATCACCGTGCCTAAAAAACCACCAAAAACTATTGAAACTAGGTTAGGCAAAATTTCTACTAAGATAATACGAATTTTTGATTCACCCATGACTTCTGCAGAAATAATGAATTCTTTATTACGAATCGCCATCGTTTGTGAACGAATCACTCGCGCTCCCCAAGGCCAGGAGGTGATTCCAAGTAAGATCGTTATCACTAGTGACCCAACTTGTCCCAAAAAGGCAGCTAAAACAATCAACAGTGGTAACTGTGGGAAAACAAGAAACACATTCGTTAGGAAATTCAAACGTTCATCAATTTTTCCACCGAAATAACCTGATGAAACACCAATAATAACCGCCAAACTCATGGCAATAATACCGGCAGAAATAGCAACCGTTAGTGATTTACGTGCACCATAGAGGACTTGGCTATAGACATCACGTCCACCACGTGTAGTCCCCAAAACATGTTCCGCGTTCGGAGCTATATGAGGACGAGCAACGCGGCGTTCGGGGTCATGGCTGGCAAGTATCGGGGCAAAGAGCGCTCCACATAAAATTATTGAGAGTAGTAACCCGCCAATAATCGCTGGAGGATTGCCATAGAAAAAGGCATAGATTTTACCTAATGATTTTTTTATCTTTTTCCAAGAGAAGCGAGATTCACGGGCATAACGCTCCCCTAGTTCAGACTCTTTATGGTTATGAATTGTCTTATCCATGTTACACCTTAATGAGAAATACGAGGATCAAGCCAGACATAGAGCAGATCGGCGATAAAGTTAGCCGTTAGAACCGCTGTCACTAAAATCAATAAAATGGCCTGAATTAATGGATAATCACGAGCAACAATACCTTTCAATAAAATGTTGCCCAATCCTTGATAATTAAATACAACTTCGGTCATGATTGAACCCGCGAAAGAAAAACCAATCGCCATAGCAATTGCAGTTGCAACTGGTAAAATGGCATTTCTACCTGCATAGCGATACATCACTCGAAAACTGCTTAATCCTTTGGCTTCAGCCATAGTGACATAATCTTCCCCAAGAACATTGATCATCGCATTACGCATGTTAAACACCCAGGTCGCAATGCCGACAACAACCATTGAACCTAAAGGGAGAACCGCATGCTTGATGACACTAACGATGAATTCAAAATTAAAGCCTGGTCGTAATGACGGATCATAAGTATAAGCCAGTGGTAATAACTCTAACTTCAAACCAAAGAAGTAAAACAGTAACAGTGCCGTAACGACATAAGGAAAATTACTAATGAATGCCAACACTGGAGGTACAACTTGGCCAAATAATCCTTCACGACGATACGATGCATAGGTTCCGATACTGACACCAATAATTAATGCAACGATTAATGATCCCAATGCCAGAAACATGGTCCATGGTAATGCCATAGCAATCACGTCTGAAACACTCACAGGAAACATTAAAATTGAAGGCCCTAATTCAAGCGTGAAGACACTTTTTATGTAAGCAAGATACTGCTCAAATAAATTACCATCGACAAATCCATACATTTCCCGCACGGCATCCATTTGCGCAGGATCCATACGTCCTTGTGCTGCGGCAAATAATGCATCGACGGGATCGCCAGGCATCAAACGCGGTAACATGAAATTAAATGAAATCGCAATCAAAAAGGCTGTGAAATAAAAACCAAAACGACGAAGTAAAAACGACATAGTACACCTTTAACCTCGTTGCCATCCCTAAATCGATGGCAACTACCTATTAAAACTAACCCGTTATTTCAGGTGTAAATTATTAAGAATTAGCACTCGTTTCCCACCATCATACCAGACCGGTTGAACGTATGGATTCTCTGCATTCGGCCACCCGACAATTTTTGCGGTACTATATTGGAACCACGTTGGATTAGAAAAGAGTGGAATAAACGGGATGTTTTCAGCGGTATACTTTTGCAGTTGTGAGAGAATCTCTCGTTGCTTATCTGCATCTCCAGTCTTACCAAAACTATCAATTAATTGATCAATCTGAGGTGAGTTGATTCCATGTCCAGCATGCCAAGTCTTACCAATTCTAGAAGTATGATAATACTCTTGGAAAGCTAATATTGGGTTAGTAGCGACCATCGACCAATTGATCGACATACTATATTTACCCTCTTTTAAGTTGGCATCATAAACAGCCCAATCAACCGTTTTAATGTTCGCTTTAATTCCAATCTCTTCAAAGTATTCACTCACCATCTGTGCAACTTGAATCCAATCCGTCCAACCATTAACTACTTCAATATCAAACGAGACTGTAGAACCATCATTATTATTGCGCAAGCCATCACCATTACGATCGATAATTCCTGCTTCATCTAATAATTTTTTTGCTTTTTCCACATCGTATTGACTTAAATAACCATACTTTTCGTTAATTTTTGGATCTATATAGGTTTGATATAATTCTGCAATCCCCCCCACGTTGTGATTAGGCGTTGGATAGCCGTAAGCTGCGATATCAACAATGGCTTCACGATCTAATGCCATCGAGAGTGCTTGGCGTACGCGTAAATCATTAAAAGGAGCTTGTTTGGTATTCATATATAGATGAATGGCGTCATTAGCGGGATACCAGAAATGATTATTCGCTTTATTAACACCAACAAAGGTTGATTCAACATCAGCGATAAAATTTGAGCCCCAGTCAATTTCACCCTTCATCAAGGCAGGTTGGATTTGAGAGTTATCATTGTAAGAGCGGAAATTAATACAATCTAAATAAGGCCGACCTTCTAAATAATACTTAGGGTTACGACATAGCTCCATTTGCTGAGGCCTGATATATTTGACTACCGTCATCGGGCCGCTACCTACCGGATTTGGGTTCGTGAATGTCGTTAAATTTTCCACTTTTGACCAAATATGTTTTGGTACAATATGGTAACGCTCTAAATTCCATACAAATGTAGAATCTGCCTCAGCAAGTTCAAATACGATGGTCGTGCTGTCTTTGGCAGTGATTGTTTGTAGGTTGTTAGCTGACCAAATGCCACGTTGATCGAACGCAGGAGCGTCCTTGGTCAACATAAAACTATAAACAACATCATCGGCAGTGAGCGGAGCACCATCAGACCATTGCAAACCGTCACGAAGTTTTAAAGTAATGGTTTTAAGATCATCTGAATAAGTATAAGACTTAGCTAAACGAAAATCGGTCTTACCTGTCATGTTGTTAAAGACCATCAACGGCTCGAACATCACCCCATGGAGTAAATCTTTTGTAGTATACGGATTAAAGTTATCAACGAAGCCTGTATTGATGATCGGCACAGTAAGTGTCCCGCCTTGCTTAATTTCAGCCGCAGTCACAGTAACACTGGACATCATCAGTCCAGCAGCGAAAGTAGCAAGCAACTTGTTCTTATCCATCTCATATGTCCTTGTTTTAATTGAATACTTAAAAGCAATTCCTAGATAAATTTAGTGATTTTTTTTCAAAAACTTAATGGAAAAACCAAAAGAAAGCGCTTTCTTTAGTAAATTCTGCTGCTTTAACTTCGATTATTCAAATCAGAATCAGTAAAACAAACCTTAGATCACATTTTAAATAAATTCATATTTATCAGTTGCTTACACATGAATCATAACATAATAAAATAAAAAACCTTTTTATTCATACAGTTATGACATGAACAAAGCCTTCTGTTTTGTGAAATAAGATGGATTTTTATCGCTTTTATTATCATCGTTAGTAATAATTATGATTTTAATCCTAGATTAGAAAAGCATGCGCCAAAAAGAAAGCGCTTTCTTTTTGGCGCATTAAATGAAATGATAATGGTTAACTTACGACATAAAAAAGAGAGAAAAGTAATCATGAATGAGCTTCGCTTCTGGAATGGTAATAAATCTTTGGCTCGTCAACAGCATGAGTTTAATGTGTTATCTGCTATACAGCAGGGGGGCAATATGCCATGGTCGATTATTCATGACACCACTGATTATCCTAACGCTGAGGATGAAAGTAGAATTTTCCAACGTGGCGCGGATTTGCTAACTACCGTCGCAGGTAATCGTAAATTTGCTCAAGATGAACATATTGCTATTCACCAGCCGATCTGTGGAGGAATCCTCGGCTGTCGAATATTAGTTATCCGTACTTCAGAGCAAGCCTTGTTTGATCATATCGAAGAATCAGCGTTAAAAAATAAAATCGCAGGAATTCCAGCCACTTGGGCAGATGCAGATTTATTACGCTATAACGGCTATCAAGTACTTGAAAAAGGTTCGCTAGACCAAATGTTTCTTATGCTGAGAGAAGGATTATGTGACTTTATTCCTCTGGGCATCAATGAAGTACAAAGCTTATTTAAACAGTCATCAAATACAAATCAAGAGATCACAATTGAAACAAACATGATGTTGTTTTATCCATTACCGATTGTATTTTACCTTCACCCTCAGCGATTGGATCTAAAAAAATCTATTGAACGTGGTATAGAGAAGTTAACGCAAAATGGAACACTACAACGAATCTATCGGTATCATTACCAAAATGCTATTCAATCAATGACTCCAGAAAAACGTCGTATCATACAACTAACTAACCCCAATTTAAATCAGCATTGGCTTGGATTTAAAGCATATTATATGAAATAATGAATATCATTTTACTATTTCTGGATATCTTAAACTGTCACTCATTATAATAACTAAAAAGCTTATAAACATGTTGTGAAGACATCGCAGAAAGAAAACCGCTGTAATTAAGACTGAACGAGACTTTCTGCCCTACCAATAGTTTTTCGCCAAGTGTTTCAACAATCAAGTGATCACTGGTCGAAGAGACAATGGTGATCCCTTGCGGCGGCGTTAACCCTGATACATCAACATCCTGACGACCTATAGCCAAAATCGCTTGGGTCACGAATCCTCTATCTTCAATCGGTTGCTGTTCTCCAAAGGCATTATTACCACGCTTGCCCCAAGGCAAAGAGGGTTTTAAGTTAGACTCTATGACTTCAGCGGTTAAGATCATCGCATCGGTTTGTAAGCCAGCCAGTGTTTCTTGATATAGGGATTCATAGCCAAAAAATATTGCCTCTCCTATACGCAGATGATTGATTCGTGTCTCGCCAGTGTGTGCCAACGCCCATTGTAATGACGCAGAGTTGCCACCGGAAATAATGTCTAGATGAATATCAAAGGTGCCTTCAATTTCATCCGCTAACGCTGATAATACCGCCATTTTTTGCTCATCTGGAGCAATCCCATAACGGCAGGCTAAGTTTGCCCCAATACCTTTAATAATAATATTGGGTAGCAACACGATACGACGTATGAAATCAACCAGATCTTTTGCCATCACTCCTTCGCGTAAGTCACCTAATTCAACCATAATTATCACGCTGTGATCGCTATTGGTTCGCTGAGCTTCGTCAGAAAGCGCTTGAATCACTTCAATTTCGGTATTCAGGCTGATACTACAATCACTAATGACCCCTGCTATTTGACTGAGCATCGGTGTCCGAATCAACATCAAAGGTATCGAAATACCAGAGCAGCGCATACGTTGCATGTTTTCGACTCGAGAATCAGCCAGCATTGTCGCTCCAGCATTAATAAATAGTTGTGCCAGTAAGGGGTGGCCTGAGCTGGCTTTGGTTACGGGGGTCACTGAAATGGCCTTTAGATGCAATTCAGCCATAAGATATTGAGTATTATGAATAATCTTTGTGCAGTTAATTTCTAATCGGGGGTAGTTCACCCTTCCGTCACCATTTTACTGGCTAGCTGCGGATAAACCGATTCCACCATATGTAAAAGTGCATCAATCGGTTGTGATAGTGGATCAGTAACAGGAATGCCCAACTCGGCAGAGTAAGTCGCGATAGCTATCTCTACCTCATCTGCGGACATTTGTTCATGATTTAAGGTTAAGCCAATGACAGACGTCTTCGCAAAGGTTTCAATTAGATTGATTTCAGATTGGGCAGAAGGCATTAACATTTCTGGAAAATCGGTACGGTAAAGGCGATGCGGAGCATGCTGTAAAATCACACTGGTCGGGCAACTGCCACGTAAAATAAACGAACTGGTTGAAAACGCTGGATGGCTTAATGCTCCCTGCCCTTCAATGATAATAAGATCGGGCTGCTCAATTTGATAAGCTTTGACGATCACCGCTTCTAGCTCTCCAGCACAAAATTGAGAGGGAACCGCATCTAAAGCAACGCAATAAGGGGCCCCCTGCATGATTCCGGTTTGTCCTGTAGCAATCATCACGACATTCAGTCCTCTCGCGCGCAGCGCATTAGATAAGATAGTCGCTGTGGTTCGCTTGCCCAGAGCGCAATCGGTACCCATGATTGCGATTCTAGGACAAAGTACGCTATGTATCTTACCGCTGAATGTTTGCAGTTCTGCTTTGTTTTTAGGTTTACGAATATCTAAAATATGCACATCATTACGAAGACTTGACTCGACAAATAATGGGTTATCAGTGAGAAACTCATGCAGCCCGTTAACAATATTCATTTTTGATTCCATTGCTTCTAGAATCAATGTCTTTTCGTCATCAGACAACAAGCCATTGGAAGGGGCAATACCAAAAATAAAATAATCAGGCGTTACTCCTGCATGTTGCAGCGCCGCTTGAATTGTGGCCATTACGGGCACACCATTTTTTTCCTCGTTAAGTACCTCTCCTGAATCTAGCCCAGCAGATTGACTATCCACGACCGATAAAATCCGATAATTTTCAGAATGCCTAACCAATCCATTGGCAGTTTTACCATCCACCTTACCAAAATTGCCTTCGCAATAGATGATGGCAGTCGGAATATTGGGGATGATCGAAGCTAAGGCTGATGGACGGTTTTTGTTATTAGCAACAGTACGAGGATGGAAACGTTTATTGAGTATTGGGGTTGCAAGAGACATAGAAAAGCCTAATCAATTAAGGCTTAGATGGGCAACTCAGGAGTGCCGATCAGTCACATCGGAAAAGAAAAGAAGTCCCTACTAAGCGGTAAGGAGAGACCGCACAGTAGCACACTTATTCAAATATTATCGGCTCTTCTCATTTATCTAGCTTAATATACTCGCACTACTTGAAGTTGCAGGTAGGCGGCAAGTGAGTTAATCCCCATGAGCATAGACAGACTCTATGATTGGGGTGAACGAACGTAGTCAACACCGCTGCAGCTTCAAGTAGGGAGGGGATAAACAATAATAAATATGACGATCGTAGTAGTGATACCTATTCAATGAAGCGAAGGTGAACTTCTGGAATGATACAAAAATAAAATTGAAAGACATTCGCATTCATGTCAACATGGTTATGTTATAACATATTAAACAGACCAGCCCGAAAGTTAATATAATGAAAAATAAAAAAAAGATTTTAGATGTCAAAAACTTAAGCTTACGTATTGATGGAAATCTACTTTTAAACAACGTTAACTTTCAGCTATATCAGGGGGAACGCGTCGCGTTATTAGGCGCTTCAGGGTCTGGTAAATCACTGACCGCTAGAGCAATCAGTGGTACTTTACCTCCTTACTGCGATATTGAGGGAGAAATCGATTTCGATGGCGATAGTATTGCACAACAGCCAATTTTGGCCCGCCGTTCCAAATCGCGCGTAGCAACGATCTTCCAAGATAGTTTTAGCGCACTCAATCCACTGATGAGTGTCGGTAAACAAATGCTGCTTAGTACTCACCTCCGTTCGCAGCATGAATTGCAAACCCTAATGAATAAAATGCAATTATCTAATGGTGATGATCTCCTGTCTCGTTTACCTTGTGAGCTCTCCGGCGGACAACGACAACGTTTATGTATTGCTTTTGCGCTGTTAAGTGGCTCAAGCCTACTCGTCGCCGATGAACCAACAACCGCACTCGATGTCATTAATCAAAAACAGGTCATCACTTTACTTCAGCAATGTTGCGGTGAGCGTTGTCATCACGATCAACAGCTGCATAGCCATCGCCTTTCTCTGCTCTTTATTACTCATGACATTAATGTCGCGGCTCAACTGTGCCAAAGAGCAATTGTGATGGAAAATGGTCGTATTGTAGAAACTGGCAGCATGAACGGTCTTCTCACCTCCCCCGCTCATCCTTATACCCAGCAACTGGTTAAGGCGGCAAGCAACCACAACCTCAATGAGCTTATCATACCAACAAGAGTGGCGAGTGCATGCTAAAACATATTGATCCGCATGCATATTTTCTTGTGCTCAATGCATTAAATTACAGTTATAGAACTGCGAAAAAAAAACACACCATCATTGATTCTCTTTCGCTATCCATCGGACAACAAGAACGTGTTGGCTTAGTTGGAGAGTCAGGCAGTGGCAAATCGACACTATTAAAGCTGATCCTAGGTTTAGCGGCACCGCAGACGGGACAAATACATTGTGCGGGAATGCCCATTATCCACTCACCTTGGCAAACACTAAAAAATTATCGACGTTTGGTACAATATATTCCACAAGACCCTCATACCGCCTTGCCTCCCACTCAAACCGTAGCAAAATTGCTCGCAGAACCGCTTAAACGATTGGCAGTAGGGAAACCTTGTCAAGCCGCCTTAGAGCGTGCCGTTAAACAAGTCGAGTTACCTGTTAGTATTCTTTATAAGAAGGCAGGTGAACTCTCGGGCGGTCAAGCTCAGCGGATTGCATTAGCTCGTTCATTGATTATACAACCTAAATTTCTATTAGCAGACGAGCCAACCAGTGGCCTTGACCTCCCATTGAGAGAGCAAATTAAGTCGTTACTGAAAAGGGTCTGTCATGAAAACCAGATGGGATTACTCGTCGTGACTCATGATATTTCTCTGGTATCGGATTTATGTGAGCGAATGCTAGTCATGCACCAAGGACAAATTATTGAAGATGGTGCAACCGGTGAGGTGATCGCATCACCAGTGCACCTTTATAGCCAAAAATTGATCGAAGCCGTACCTAGAATTGATTTCCACCATCTCCACGACCAATCATCTTCCCACACCGTTTGATTATTTAAGGATTCACAACGCGATGCTACAGGTAAAAATTGGATTAATATTTGGCCTTGCTGCCCCTTTGTTTTTATTAACTGGCTGTTTTGACTCAGATAACAAAACGGTCCCCTTAGCTGAAAACGATAATAATCGAATTAGACTTGCGATGTTACTCCCGCCACGCTCAGGTTTAACGCCGTTAAGTGATGATGCATTCAAATTATCTCGATGGAGTACGGCCGAAACACTACTTAATTTAAACGATGAGGGCAATCTCACCCCGGCATTAGCAACTGAGTGGCATAGGCTTACCCCTACAGCTTGGCGATTTCAGTTACGCTCTGAAGTTCTATTTCATGATGGTACGCCTTTTAATGCCAAGGCTGTTGTCAATGCTCTCAATACCGCAGCAACAGCAAAACCTAAGCCTCGTATTTTGGATGGCGTTGATCTGACTATTGAGGCTGACGGTGAATACTCGGTAATCGTACATACTGCAACGCCAGACCCACTGCTACCGCAACGTTTAACTAGTCCACAGCTGTCGATTTTGTCACACAATGCTTATGGTGATAATGGCGTTATTAATCCTATTAATACAGGTACCGGTGCTTTTGTATTGGTTAATGTTCATGGCACGAGTAGTGCTCAATTAAATCGTTTTGAAGGCTATTGGGGAGAACCAGCAAAAGCGGCTGGTATTGACGTCAGTTTTGTACCTGATGGCCTCGCCCGAGCTTCAGCACTGCGCACTCATTCTGTCGATATCGTTGAAGCAATCCCTGTATCTCAAGCACCTTTATTAGATCCAAACCTAGTTCATGAAGTGCCGATGCCTCGTACCAATACATTGTATCTGAATACTCGCCAAGGAGTAATGGCAGACCCGGCAATACGAGCTGCCGTTCGTGATGCAATTGATCGAGAGCAAATCGTCAATACTGTCTATGAAAAACGTGCTGATATTGCCCAAGGTCTACTTGGCCCAGCTATCCCTTGGGCGGCGAAATTACGCCAGCCAATCAAGCATTCAACGCCAGCGGGTCATCCTAATGGAGCGATCATCACTTTAGCTACGTTTACCGATCGCACAGAGCTTCCAGAAGTCGCGGTATATTTAGCTCAACAGTTGACCCAAGCTGGTTTTAAGGTCAAACAAGTGGTTCGTGAGTATTCTCAAATCGAAGCGGATGCTTTAGCTGGAAAATTTGATGCCTTTATTCTCTCTCGGGCAACCGTACTCGATTCTGGCGATCCCGTTGCTTATATGTACAGTGATTTCAGTTGTAAAGGTTCGTTCAATATTGCGCAGCTCTGCCAGTCAGAGATTGATAATGCTTTGGAAAAAGCATCTGAATTACCTGCAGGTTTAGAAAGACAACAAGCTATCATCGACGCTGAAGCACTGATTTTAGCTAGTGATGCGGCTATTCCTATGCTACATGAGCGGGTTATTCAAGGAGAATCCGCTTACGTTCGTCATGCCGATCGTGATCCCCGAAAGCGAACCTTAATCAGTAATCAGACTTATCTGAGCACAATCATTGAAACATCCCAATAAAGGCATCGCTATCCATGATGACAACACAACAATTCACGCGAAAAACGTTGATACCATGGCGATTATCAAGCATCAGTACTCCCACTTTAATTACGCTTTGTTCACGTATTTTTACCATGGCGGGAGTTGTTGTTCTGATTGCTTTGCTGCCTTGGCTATCCGGACAAGATCCCGCCTTAGCGTTATTAAGAGCACGTTCAGCAGAACAAAACCCAAGTGAGGAAACACTTAATGCTATCCGCCAATCTCTAGAGTTAGATCAAGGACCATTTTCACTAATGTTCCACTGGCTAACTAATCTGTTACAAGGTGACCCAGGGACATCTTGGGTCACTGGCAAGCCGATTCTTAACGACATGTTAAGTGCTGCAGGCGTATCGTTGCAGCTGATGGTTCTGGCTCTTGGGGTAGCATTTGTGATCGCGTCACTTTTAGTTACCCCAACACTTCGTCGAGGATTAAAAGGACAAGCCTATCGAAGCAACGGCATTCTTGCTGTTGGGTTAACTGCACTACCAGAGTTTCTCCTCGCTTCGTTACTACTCTTGGTGGGTGCGGTATGGTTACGCTGGCTACCACCCTTCGGTTGGTATGGTTTTAGTTATACTATTTTGCCTGCTTTAGCATTAGGTATTCCCGCTGGTGGCTATCTAGGTCGTTTATTTTCTGATGCAATTGCACAAGTTTTTACTGAAGCTTGGGTAGCAACTTGGAGCGTTGCAGGTATTCGCCGTATTCATATCATTTTAGCCGTTCTCAAACGAGCCTTGACTACCGTTCTACCAATGATTGGCTTAGTAATCGTATCACTAACGGGTGGAGCGATTGCGGTGGAAAAAGTGTTTGCTATACCCGGCTTAGGGAGAGTCACGCTAGGAGCAGCCATTGCGAAAGATCTACCAACGTTACAAGTGGGTATTTTGTTGATTCTTTTGCTCGCGTTTATGGTTGGGGTTGCGGTGAACATCACCAAAGCTTTACTGCTAGGCAGAGCACTGACACAAGGCGCGATTCCGTTACCTAAAGAATCAAATATCACTATAGGTAAGAGTACACGGCGAACCCCCATGCTATGCATCATACTATTGGCCAGTGTGATGTTATTTGGCTTGGGTCGTGATCCTTATGCCATTGAGTTTATGCGACTCGAACCCCCTTCATTACTACTGCCTTTTGGTGCAGATGCCATGGGACGCGATCTATTAGCTAGGGTCGCTCATGGAAGTCTTTATACTTGCTTATTGGCCGTTGGCGTTGCCATTAGTTGCCTTTTTATTGGTTTATTGATTGGTCAATTTCCACGATTAATGACCGGCCCGATTGAAGTCGCCAACGCGTTGCCTCCTGTAGTAAGCGGCTTATTAGTCGCAGCAGTCTATGGACCCGGATTGTACGGCGCAGCTCTATCCGTCATTCTGATCAGTTGGGCACCTCTTGCTGCTCATGCTGCTACGCTAACAACCGAAGTCCGAGCTAGACCTTATATCCAAATGTTACCACTTATTGGCGTTGGAATGATTCGTCGTAATCTATTTTATATCTTGCCAGCCGTCATCAAACCATTATTACGTCATGCCATGTTACGAGTGCCTGGTATTGCCCTCGCTCTTGCTTCTCTTGGTTTTCTGGGGTTAGGTGCTATGCCACCAAGCCCTGAATGGGGGAGGATTCTTGCCGAAGGGATGCCCTATATTGAACGTAGTTATTGGGTCGTTCTTGCTCCATCACTGGCATTAATAACATTATCCGTGTTTGCGGTCAGTTCAGTGAATGTTATTGGAGCTAGAAAACTCCTTAAATAAAATATGGAGCTCAAAAACGATCAATGGCTTTTGGGGCCTCAAAGTTCATTGGGTTAAATTTTGATGCCCAACGAACTTTGAGCGGTTAAACAAGTTGTTAACTTTACTTACGGTTTTAAAACGATGGGCGTGACGTTTGCCGATGCAGCCATACACCAGAGAAAACACCTAATAAGGCTAATGTTATCCAAATCCAATTGGTTGAAAAATTCAAACCTAACAACCACCCCGCGAGACTATTGCCAATAAACGCAAAAATACCGCCAATGCAAGCTTGTAAACCGTAATAACTAGCCAATTTCGTTGAGGAGGCAAAATTAGGTACATAAGCGCTCAGTAAAGGAAAAACCATCATTGAGCCAAAGCTGAGTAATGCAGCACATAAAACAAACGGCAATGCAGGCCAAAGCGGAAAAGATAGAGTAAGAATTAAGAATGCTCCTCCCATCAGTGACATTCCCCATCCCATCCCTTTTGCTGTGCCTAATGAGCGATCTATCCAACGGCTTATTATCATTTGTAGTGTCACCCCCATCAGTGACGAAACCATAAATACCCAAGTAATAATGCTAGGGTCATTAGTCTCTACGCGCGCATGATAAGGTATCGCCATATACAGTTGGTGAAATAGCACTTGATAAATAGAAGCAGCCATTACAAAGGCCATAAACGGTTTATTGCGTAACATCTCTAGCCAATCTTGCCAAAATGGCTGTTGAGCTGATCGGTTTATTTTGTGCCTTTGAGTCGGTAGAAAAAACCATTGCAACAATAGTAATAGGATAAAAATACCAGCAGATAGCACGCCAACCAACGTGAAACTAACACTTAATAGCATCAAACCAAGCAAAGGCCCTAATAACATACCGGCTTCACTAGCAAGGTTTTGTAATGCAAAGACTCGATTGCGTTGTTGATTTTCAGGATATTCAGCAGCAAGAAATGCTTGGCTACTTGGTGTAAATAATGCCCCGGCAAATCCAGTTGCAAAAGCTCCGACGATAATCCACGGTAATTCAACACTCAAGGCAAGCATCAAAAAGCCGACAATACGAACCATACAACCAAATAAAATCATCGGTTTATAACCAAACCAATCACCGAGAGTGCCTCCAACTAAAAATAGCCCCTGTTGACTAAGAACTCGTAAACCGATAACCAGCCCAATATAGGCGCTACTTAAGCCTAAACCTTGTAAATGGTCAGCTAAATAAGGCATCAACATATAGAAACCTAAGTTAAAACTTAGGCTATTCGCGACCAAAACTTTTCCTGCCGGGGAAAGAAGCTGCCAATCATTAAGAAGAGCAACCGGTGGGCGTTTTATCATTGGATTAAACTCGTTTGTTGATTGAGAAGAAGAAACTGAATGAGAAAATTGTAATATTATAACAATAATCAATCATTAAACGCTATTGAATACTAATGATAGGCATTAACAGATATTGCTAGATCACTGACGGTATTGAAAACGGTAAAAAGTAAGAGAAAAAGAAAGGAAATTTAGGGGTAGAAACAACAAAGCCCGCTCAAAAGCGGGCTTTGTCTAAAATTTGGTGGGTCTAGGCAGACTCGAACTGCCGACCCCTACCATGTCAAGACATATATGGTCACTTATAAACTTCGCTTATAACGAAATATCATCGGTCAAACAGTGATTTAGACTCATATCTTTTGACCTTTATCGCAACTTTAACATACAAAATGGACACAAAGCAGGCACAAAACTAAAGTTCTTATATCTGATATGATTTTTGATGTGAGACGATTTTGAAAGACGATATTAAGCACTTTGATGCCACACTACTAGACAATGTAGAGCTCATCCGAGTGCCAATCAAAGAGCTCAGCACTGACGATACGATTCGTGATCTGTTTGCCCAAGCGAATCCGCTGAGCGGATTAAGAACCTCAAATGAAGCAAACGATAAGTCCGCATACTTATTCAACTTGCTATCACTGCAATCTCCGATTATCTGTTACCGATACCGAAAGAATTTTAAAGCTTTGACCGGGGTTTTTACTCTCACTAGACTCCGATGTGCTATTGCTCAACACCACCTGCCCGATGACTTCTCAATATTAGTATTCGTACTTAAAAAGAAACCATCTTCTAACATAAAGCGATCAATTGTCTTATTCGATCTGACTAACGACTTGCTCTCAAAATGCTTTATCAGCGACACAAAAAAAATTAGCTTTTATCTGCATGCATGGTTCACAAAAGATGAAGGAAAACGCAGTATTTATCAGTCTGATGAATGGCAAATATTTTACCCTGAGCTTAATTCGGCGGATAAAGTGGCAAAATTTTTATCTATTTCTAAAGCTGATTTGTAACCTATCAAGGATATAAAATTAATGTCCACACCAAGCGTAGAAGATATTCAATCATTTTTACCATTTGCACCAACTCACCTTTTGAATACACTCGAAAAATTACTTGAAGCCATCGATTGCCCAGAGAATTTTCGCGGCCTGCAAAAAGTACATTCGTTGCTTGAATACCTATTTAATACCCATCCTAATAAATTCTGTGAGATATTCGAGATCGAAATAAATGTAGTCAGCCAATTACTCCCATTATTTTCAAGAGTGGATGATACCTTCTTTAGTAAATATAGTAATACAACTCATGCAAAAGGCTGGATGAGTCGCCGGCCGCTCTATTCTCTACTATTTATTTTCTATGAACATCAGACACCGCAAGCGGCCGAAGCATTATTATTTTTTCTCAATCATTATTACGCTAACGAGTTAAAGATAATCTCTGAAGATCGCACCGAAACTTCGATTCGCTCATTCAGGCTTCTTTATACCGATGAGATGATCGACCGACGATGTTTTAATTCGAATTCGATAGATGATACGGCCAATCAGATTCTTCAAGTTCGTGAGATTCTGATGAAACAAGAACACGAAAATGACGAAGAATCTGGGTCATCAAGTCGTGTGGGTTATCTACGGGACTTAGAGCATTTTTACCGGCTCAATTGGAAAAAACGAAAGAGTTTTTCTCGTACATCTCAAAGAAATATCCGGTCATTCTACAGCCGAAAAAAAATAGAGCGAGTTATCGGTTCAGATAACTTATTTACCGCCTCACTAATCAAACGGGGTTTAAGTAAACCCCTTGTAGATGCAGGAGTATCGGCTGATGAAGATTATCCAGAGCTTTGCATTATCAAAACTGAACAGCCAGTTTTACCTAAACCACGGCACGAATTGCCCGATATATCCGTCATAAAAGATAAGGCTAAAATTAACAATAAGAACCGAGGGATATCGAAAAGTGTAAGTCGGAGCCATAACATAACTCCACTTGCTCGGAACCTTCTTCAGCCTCATGAACTCTGTCACTTATGGCATGGCCGTAATTCTTCGAGTACCAAACTAATAAACAAAATCCCCAAAACCGATATTCAATGCATTCTGCATTTCATATTGATCACCGGACAAAATCTGAATGATGTCTGCAACTTAGCCGTGCATTACAGCCCTAGCAATGACAATCTCGGACTTATCGTCACTGCATCGGAATTAATTTTAAAAATTGCGCCAAAGCCTACAGCAAAGCGAGGTAAACATTCAGATAACCCCAATCTACTCAAAAACCAAATTGTGACATCTATTACTCTTCCGGCTTATTTCTATGAAATGTTCATGAAAAGTAGCCTGCACGGTCATACAAAGTTCTCGGGCAAACCGTCCGTCAATGCATATAGAAAAGCTATAGAGTCCTATTTAAAGCAACTCAATCAACGCCTTCATTGCCAAATCAGTCTAAAACGAATTGAAAATTATCTTATCAATAACTTAATTGCAACAGAACAACACGATCCCGTTATCCTAGAAATTTTACGTGGAGAGTTAAGTTACTATAGTCGTTCACCTCGCCATTATGCCTGGTATTCTGAAACAGAAATTAACTGCCGAATCCAAGCGATATGGTTAGACATGTTTAATCAGATGAGTGGCTACGATGCTCGCATTCAAATCCCGGAATTGCCCGTACAACAACTTGACTTAGATACTACCGGAATTGGATCTCAGTTCACACCAACTAGGGCAGCCATAAAAGATTGGGTTAACCATCATTTGGCACATTTGAAGCAATTTACAGCCTTCGACGTGGTCAAAAATTTAAGAAGCCTGATAGACTACCATAATCAATACACTGCCTATACACTGATTATGTTAGTGAATGCCTCGGGTTATCGAGCCGTTTACAATCCGCTTCCCAGTTTCGACTTGCTGCTATTACGCCATCATGCTCTTTGTATATCAGACAAGGATTCATCAAAAACCTTTTCTCACACTCGAGTTGTCGTGTGCCCAACCGTTCTCAAATCGCAGTTAATTCACTATCAGCAACATATGAAAACACTGGCGAATCTGATTAACCATTTATATCCTGCTCAATCGGCGCAACTTTATGCGCAAACCTGCGATCACCAGTTGATAGATCTTCCCCATAAAAATGACCGAATCGAGTGGTTCCTGACTGCAAAGAATTCACAAGCAAATGATGGGTTGTTTTTTTTATTTATCCAGGATAAAGATGACCCCACGTTTTTCCGGACGAAAAATTCAGGACCATCTTACCTCAGTAAATATATCGATTTGCCACTGAATTTTGGGCGACATTACGTAAGGCGCTATCTACAACTATCGAATATCCATCAAGAATTAATCAAATTTCAATTGGGCCATTGGGTAAACGGTGAAACGCCACTCGAAAAATGTTCATCTCTCAGTCATAGAGTCGCGATAAATCAATTGCTACCGGTTTTGGACATGATGCTGGAAGAACTTAGTTGGGTACCTGTACCGTCTTTAATAACACGTAAGAGAAGTTGATATGAACCGATTAAGTGATGTACTCAACACACAAATAAAGGGCGCATATTTACAAGCAGCTGATTCAGAATCGGAAGAATATCTCAGGTTAACCAATAATGAAAAGCTAGATTTGCCCAGCAAGCTAAAGATGATCAATGATGTTTATTCATTAGCTCAGAAACATGGTTTAGTTGAAAACGAAAAAATCCAATCCGAGTCGCTGAAAACCATCCAGAGCTCTTTTCGCAAAGGGTTCGAAGACCACAATTTCCAGCTTAAATTGCTGGAGCTTTTAATCTGTATTATAGAAAAAAAAACTGGGATCACCGCCCCACCCATTAGCCATACCTGTCATATCAGACAAGATTTGCCTTTGCTCAAGCCCGATGACTTTTTAATGTCGCGGCTACAATCCAAAATCTATGAACTAATTGAAGATGAATCGATGACTGCCTGCTATTTGGATAACCCAAAGCAAAACCAAGCCGTTCTTATTCTATGGTTAGTACTCAAAGAAGGGTTCAAAAAATCAAAAGATATAGAGCAGTTACTTTCAAAAAAAAGCACATGCTACCGAATTGGTGAACACTGGCTAGTTGAAACAAAAGGACAACGCTACTGGTTGTCGCCGATGGCTGAATTACTGTTAACGGCTTACTGGAATGACAGTTCAAAGGTCACGATCAATGTCATGTCAGAGATTAATAAACTACTTCATGAGCATAGAATAGTGCCTCGTATATACAGTTTACGATTTGTTGATCTGCGATCCGCATTTAAATATGAGTTCGTTCTTACTGTCAGTCCAGCAGAATACTCCATCTGCCAATCTTCATTACCCACCACTTCACTTACTCAAGCCTCACTCTATAGGCTACTGCTAGACAAACGGGTTAAACACTGTGAAAAAGACAATGAACAACAAAAAATGCCGGTCCGTCAAAAAGTTGCGTGGCTATCTGCTGGATCCACTTCAGCTGAAAAATTGAGAAAAAAGACCATTCTGACTCAAGAGGAACTCACTACTGCTGAACAAATGAAAGTTATTGAACATTATACAGACAGACTAATTAAAACCCCATTAAAGGAAAGCATTCGAATCAGTAATGAGCTGCAAGACGAGCTCCGTCCGAGGTTGGAAAGTAATGATATAGCAGCAAGTGCCCCTTGGGGGTGGATAGTGCTTTCATGGATGTATCAATTGCTTAAGTTTGGAGGAAAGCATAAAAAACGTCTGCGTTTGACAACGATCAAATCCTATATCAGTTATGTAGCAGCGCCTTTCATTCAAGAATTTTCAGGTTGCGCTCCCAAGAAAATGGACAGTCTGGATTGGGCAGAAAAGCTCAATATTGTGGCAGAACAAGTCACTTCATCCAAAAAAGCGTTTGTACTCTATTTTGCGGAGTTTTTGATTGAAAGTGACATCGTCACCAACTTATGCTTATCTGATATCGATATTCCGTCAATTGGCCATCGTGTTAATGCCAATATAATCACTCACGTCGAAGCCGAACGTATCATTAAAGCCTGTGATTCTTTCGGCACCCCGACGGCCAAAATCGCTAAATTGTGTTTTTATCTCGGTTTTTATAGCGGATTACGCCGCGGCGAAGTCGCCGGACTGCAATTTGCCGATTTCACTATTAATGGCAGACACTATGCCAATCTTCACGTCAGACCCAACAAATATCGTGAACTCAAATCAAGTGAAAGCTCAAGAAACCTGCCGCTTGATTGTTTGTGGCCTGACATAGCTCTTGTGGAGTTAACTGATTACCTTAACATAACTAAGACAAAATTTACCCAGGAAAAATCGCTGATATTTAAAGATACCAGACAACTGAATGAGGCCTTTTCGCTACTAACCGAAATCATGAAAATTATCACTGCAGAGCCTCAAATTCGATACCACCATTGTCGTCACTCTTTCTGCAACTGGACTTGGATCCGTCTAAACTACGCCGAACCATCACAACTAACAGACATATCATTCTGCCAGCATGATTTTTTCTCACCAGTCAGCCACCAACGACTATGTCAACGTCTGGCCATCGCACCGTTTTCCCGTAAAAAACTCTGGGCCTTATCCGGCTTATTAGGCCATTCTTCACCCGAGATCACTACCTCATCGTATTTTCACCTGAGTGAATTGATTCAAAGAACCAAGTTCTCTAATCAGCAACCATCACCATTTTTGTTGCGTCGTGTCTGGGGACAAAGGATACGCATAACTGGTCATTGTAGACCGCTGTCGGTACCCGCATCAAAACGCAATCTCATGGCAGCAGTCCCAGCCACCTATCAACCACCATTGGACTTGTCAAATATTGATGAAGCCATCACACAGGTCGGGCATACTAAAGAAATAGAACTAAAACAAACATTTTCTTTAGGTGAGATCTGGGCAATAATTCAGCTATTGGCGCAAGGGCATCCGTCAGATGATATCGCCAACCTAACCAGTATTGATACTTCAGCGGTCGAAGCTATCGTTAAATCTGATGAATCCATTATGCAAACATCATTGCGCCGCTCAAAATACACACTCCCACCACTGGCTAACTATGCCAAACTCAACCGAGGAAATGTAAAAACGATAGAAAGTCTTATTAAGATATTTCAAAGCGCTATAGAAGACGATGCTATTCCAGACGATTTCAATTTTACGACGCTTATTGAAATACTCAACGATCTGGTCGGAGCGCAAGACTCATTGATCCGTACCCATAATCAAAAAGCGGCTTTGCTCCTGCTTAAGCTCATACAAGTGATGGGGTTAAAAGAACGTCACGTGAAACTCAAGTGGTATTTCCCGAGCGAAAACTGCTTTAATGCCAATCAGATAGAAACGTATAAACAGCATCTATTATTTTGGGACGACACCATTAGAAACCGCATTTTTTCAAATATGGCAATTGAAATTGTGGTACCGAAAACTCTTAAGCAATATATAAAGCCATCCACCAGATTTACCACTACCATCAGTGATGCCGGTAGATTTCTAAAATATCATCCGCCTGGCACGGTCAGTATTCACCTGCTTCAGAGTAAATTCGACCATCAACGACTTGATAAAGAAGGTGATATCATCGAAGTACCACAAAGAACCCGAGCATTTATTACATTTTTGAGATTATTGGCAATTTATACTAAGACCAAGGAGGCGACAAAGAATTCAACCGCTAACGACTAAGGCGACCAATGAATTGTAGGTTGCTTGTATATTGAAGTGCGAGCCTACCCTGCCTTATACGGGAGACTCGCAGTTTGGACACTTTATGTTAATTGAAGACATAGGCATCAAAGACAAGTAGGTCCAATACTCTCCATTTTTGATCAGCCTCGTATTACAAGAGCCGCAATGGGTGTAAACCGTGAATTGGGTGCATTCATTACACCGATACCAACGTTTTTCTTTGTTAGAGCGCTTTGAGTTTGAAACATCCTCAACGTCCGCTGAACCACAAGAAATACAGAAGTTCGCAGCCTCGGTATCATCAGATGCTCTTGGGAAGGAGAAATTGTCTTCAATGCGATACTGTAAAAACATGCCAAGCATACGCTGAATTTCATCAAGATAGCGTTGCGACTTCATTGGGTTAGCACATACTGCACCATAGTTTGTAGCTTGACGTTGAGGCTCTGGCTCCCAATCAAACATGGAAAGCTCACCTAAATAACTGTCTTTCGCCCATTCCTGCGGGGATACGACTTTCTCAACTGCATCTAACACTGGGTGCAGAACAAACACACTGTTCTTTTGGCCTTCGCTATAATCCTTACCACTGTAAAGTTCATGAATAACCCCACCGATTCCACCTCTATGCTTGAGATAGGCAGCTGAATAGTACTTTGCATCGACGACTAACCGTTTTGAAATCTGCGAACCACTTTTGGTCGTCGCTTCCACATCCAGAACAAAATCAGGACGTTTGCCGTTGGCTAGAAATGGCTCGTATTGCAAGGTGACTATTCTTGAAACCTTAGGGTTGAAAAACTGAATGCTGATTTGCGCTTCATTACCTTGAATATTCGCTATCAGCTTACGTTTCCAGTTGCCTTCTGGCTGATATCGGAAAGCCTGAGTCAGCACTTTAATAATTTGAAGCAAACACCACCGCTCATAGAGCAGTGGCATGTTAACTAGTCCAATCGCCTCAATCTTCTCCAGTGAAAGTAAAATGTCCTCATCGGCCAAGCCAATCTGCTCTTTTAACTTTTTAAAACCCGAGTGAACCGCTTGATAGGCAGGGTTTTGCACAAAAGTCATAGAGTTAGGAAAGGTACTTTTACTTTTGACTTTGCATTGACGCCATTCTTTTTCTACTTGCTGGAAAGGCTTTATTTTGGGCGCCAGTACCTGATGCACTATTCCTACTTTTTCATGCTCACTAGCAAAGTAACTAAGGCGCTTTCGAATTGTCTCTCGTTCTTTCTCCTGTTCAGAGAGCTCTTCCTGTGTCAGCTTCGTTTTCCAGCCATTTTCATTTAGAGCAATGCCTTGCTCGCGCAACTTGGAAAACTTCTCTTTATCTCTTAAGAGGGATCGTGAATCCGCCAGAATCGTTAGTTTGGATATGTACTCTGGGTACAAGATCGAAGCTGTTCCTCTCCTCGAGGGAGGAGGCATAATCGCCACCATGTCATAGTCGCTGTATGGCTTAAACAAGCTCGCGTAATGCTCACCAGAACTAAAAATGGTATACCCATTAAGTTCAAACTGTTGCCAATCATCATGCTGGGACGGCTTAATTTTCGCCCACCACTCATTCTCAGATTCTGTAGTTTTTTCTAATCTGAGGTAACCTTTGGCGGCATGATTTGGCGAAAAATATTTATTGGCATTAATTTCACCTAACTGACTCGCCAACTCAGCATTGATTACTTCTGTATCAAAGCACTTTTTAAGTCGTTCTAAGTCTTTAACTACTAGGTCACGGTTGATAGTACGATAATCTTTTAAACTATCTAAACGCTCATTGAGCTTTTCAATAGCACCAGAAAAACGATTCTTTTTGCTCTCAGCTACCCTAACCAATTGCTTTACAATACTCAACGTGCTCGAAACCACATGCAGCACATACTGGTTTTCTGGCACGTTGTAGCTTGGCTCGGATGCGCGACTGGTCAAGTGCTTGCGTGAGCCCTTGGTGCATATTTCCATAAATGTACGCGGTACAGGACGCACTTCTTTGGTTGGCCTCAATGCTTGAACTTCTTTCAGCTCTACTTTGGGCTTTTTTAGGATGATTTGTGTATTACTAAGAATTGACGAGACCAGTGACAACGCTTCCTGATCGATAGCCGCAACCTGAGAATTTTTAGCGTCGCCAGTGATATGGCTGTTCTCATCGAGGATCAGCTCCCACAAATCTGCTTTAAAGTCTGACAAGTAGCATGAAAGCTCCGATGTGGTCTGTTCGGAGATATCAATATCAAGCTTTAGTGTTGAACTGCCAATAACAAACGTGATTTGGCCAGCAGTCCTTCGCGCTTCACTGCGCCAAACCCGCTGTTTTGCATCCCAATGGGCAGGCTCAACCCACCACACTGCATTAGAAGCGGGATCGGTAATCGACTCTAACTGCCTTCTCTCACCATTGGGCATGGCAATGTAAGGCGGTGACTGCTCACCAAGCTGAATTTTAATCGCAAGTTGAGCAAAACGTAGCTCATCGACCTTAGGGTAAATGGTGGTGTGTGCGGAAAAGGCGTTGTTACCCGTATGCTCAAGCTTTAGCGAGTACTCCGACTCGCTAATATTCACTAAGGTTTGCATATCATGCCATTTGGTCTCGATAAACTTGATAGCGAATGGAGCTTCCATGATTACGCCCAATAGTTCACAACGCCATCATTCGATTCAGCCGTTTTAACCAAACGCTCTACCGATTTGGTGCAAGAAAACTCCGTCGCTATCTCCGTTTGATTTTTCAACAGCGACTCAAGTCGAGGTAAGAATACACGGCTAACAAGCTCAGCTTTACTGTAATCACCCACTTGCTTATCGCCATCAAAAGTGAATTTTGGCAGCACTTTGTGAACAATAAAGTTGTTGATAGCAAGAGACTTATTCTCGTTTACATCGCTAAACAGACTAACATAGTTAAGCCCTTGTCGAATGGTACGCATACCAAACTCCACGTCAAGCGGGTCAAACACTTCTCGGTTTAGGGTAGTGAACAACTCACAAAATTCATCAGAGCGTTCAAATTTTGGGTAAGGGGTTCGCTCGCCAAGTTCTGCAATATCAAACACTAGTGGCAAAGTAACGTCATCAAGTTTGTAAGAGTCAATCTCATCAAAAATGACATCCCAGTCGGTCAGCAGAGGACTCTTAAATTTCATCACGTGCGCACGATCGAGAATTTTTGGTGAAAGGTAATGGGTCGTTTCGTCGATGTTGATCGCACCAATGATTCTTACGTTCTCTGGAATCGTGATCGACGAAGGTGTACCAAGAACACCTGCCAACATGCGTCTGATATCACCGTGGTATTTAATCAGTGAGTCTTTAGCGCTAAAGCCAAATGCGCGTTTCATTTCAGCGTTAATCTCTTCATCTTGCATGAGCGTAACGAAGTCCACGATGCCATTTTTACTAAATTTTTCTTGCGCGTTAGAAATGACCGAAACAACCCCTTTTAGCTCGGCAAGAACATGTGCAGCTTCATCATTCGAGTAAAGTTGAATGGTCGGTTGCTCGTTACGCTCCTCAAGCTTGGAAAGAAAGTCAGCAAAGTAATATTCCACTCGGGCAAGATTCATTTCATCTAAGCAAATGAAATATGGGATATCAGGGTTTTGCTTAGCCTCGATCAAGGCCTCAAGAAATGGTGTCGCCAAGTATTTCTTCTCTAGCGGGTTGTAATAACCGAGCAAGTCTTCTGAACTTGTCCAGTTTGGCTTAACTGGGATAATTTTCGATACACCACCAATTGCCTTGGCAAACGACTGAACCAAATTCGTTTTACCCGAACCAGAGTCGCCCGCCAGAATGATAAGATCGTTGGTGCGAATAAGGGTCAGGAAGTTCTCGATAATATGGCGAGGGTACAGGATGTCTCGTTGTTTGAGGTACGCTTGAATGTAAGAAACTGCATCGCTGTAGTTTGAATCAAGGGCTTGTGAAAAAGAGATATGTTCACCTTGCTGTTCTGAAGCTGAACGATTGCCAACAAAAAAATCGAAATCTTCATCATCCAAAAATTCAAAGCTTTTTAGGAATCCTGCCTTACTTTCGACATAGGCTTTTAAGCGTTCAATTTTTTTAGACATTGTTTCTTCCGCCTTTTTTTGTAATGCAATTTTGTGTTGCCATTCAGAGTGTTCAACTTCCAGCTTTTGGACTTTCGCAATCGCCTGAGAGAGAACGTTATTTTTTTGATTTAGGTCATCTTGAGTTTGCAGAAGCTGATCTTGATATGACGATATCTGAGCCTTCAATGAGGATTCTTCGAGCTCAAATTCTGCGTTAAGCGCACTCACTTCGCTGTCAATTCTTGATTGAACGTTCTGTAAATGCAGCTTGTAAACAGCATCATCAAGGAAGATGTTTTCATCGCCTTTGATGATGTCATTCGCCGTATATTCAGGAAGTTTGACAAGTCGACGGACTGAACTTACTACCACATTGCATTCGAATGGGTTTTCATGTTTTTCGCGCTCGGATTGAGGTGCTAAAGCGAGCTCGCATGAGACAAAACTTCCATCTTCCAAGCCAAACAACTCTTCGACACTTTTGAAAGAAACAAAAACACCTTTGTCCATCGTCAAACGAACATTAATGGGATATTCAGTATCCAGTCCCGTTTGGAGGGATTTAATCTCTAAAAGGCGGGTTGGGAGCTTTCTACTATCGGAGTCTGGGCCATTTAGAATCTTGCCCCAAACTGCCAGCTTTCCATTCGTAATACCCCAACTCTCACAAAGGCGTTGATAAAGCTCTGCATCAGAGAGCCCTTTAACCTCTTCAAAGTCATAGATAACTTGTTCTAACGCCATGCTTTCTATACTCAATCAACTTAAAGATGCAGGCTTAAGAACCTGAAAACTATCATTTATTCAAGATACCAAAGAGCCTGCGATCTCTGGAAGAGTCACAGCAAAAAATTGGTCTATTGCCATCTTGAAGTCCCGTTTACTTTTGAAGTAAATGTCGTTCCTCGTCTTCTCATTCATTACTTTCCATAATCGCTCTATTCGGTTGATGTTTAGACTAAGCCAACATCACTCGGGCACTACATCCCAACCATACGCTGCATGCTCTGCGTCCACGACGCTTTAAAAGCAGGGTCTTGGGCAAACAGCTTGTAGAGTTCTAACTCATCTTTACGACGTTGAAGCATGATTTCTTTCAACATTTTCTCAAACGCTAGCTCTCGCGTATGCGGGTCGGCGTTATTTTGGTATTTAGCTTCGAAATCTGGGTGATTGCGGATACTCTCAGCGATGTTCACAAACTTAACTTTTTGCTCTTCAGGTGTGGCACTCCAGCCTTGGAACCATCGTTCATTAAATGTGCGAATGATTTCATCCAGCGGGTCAGTTTCTTTTTCACCGCCATGCGTTCCTCGTGGGTTCGGATTTTGAGGATCAAGCTCCGCTTCTTGGTCGCTAAGTTTAATGCTGTGGTTAAGCTTCACACGTTGCAAACCGTATGAACTCAGATCGACAGAATCGAGAAGCTCATCAATAGCATCTGCATCGGGATCTTCCACTTTCAATTTCGGTATTAAAAACTTCAAGAACCAAAACAGTTTTTCCCAGCTGACCATCTCATAAGGCATGATAGATGCCATCTGCCCATAGATTTTAACGAACTGTTTGGCTTTAATTTTAAAGTCCACTTTAGCTTCAGCTTCAAGCTCTAACTCATGCTCAAACCGTGCTGCGGCAACATCAATGATTGGGCTAAGTGTCTCGGCGTCTTCATTATTGAAATAACGCGTAACAAAGTCTTCAACCTCATACCACTCGTACACACCGACATCGTCCATTTCATCTTTCAACTCGTGCAGCACGTTTATATCTGTAGCCTGGGACAGCGACGTTGCGGTATAAAAAGGATCGAATGCTGACTGAATATCTTCTACTGAGTTAAAAAAATCCAGGATAAACAAGTCTTCTGTTTTCTTCCCTAGCTTAGGTGCACTACGATTGAGCCGAGATAGCGCCTGAACACACAATACGCTGGCAAGCTTCTTATCCACATACATGGCGCAAAGTTTAGGCTGGTCGAACCCAGTCAGATACTTGTTCGCAACCACTAAAAGTCGATACTCATCGGTATCAAACCTATCTTTGGTATCTGACTCAGCAAAACCATTAATATCTGCTTCGGTATACTCAACACCATCAACTTCTTTAGTTCCTGAGAAAGCAATGGCAACTTTAAAGGGGTTCCCTTGCTCCTCAAGTATCCGCCTTATCGCTTTGTAGTATCGAATGGTCGTCTCAATATTTTGAGTGACCACCATTCCTTTACCTTTACCTTTGAGCTTTTTCGCATTCACGACATGCGGAATAAAATGCTCCAGCATAATCTCTGCCTTGGTATTAATCGTTTGCTGGCTTCGCTCTACATAAGATCGCAGTTTTTTCTGCGCCTTTTTAGTATCAAACTCAGGGTTATCAGCGATTGATTTCTCAATCTCATAATAACTTTTGTATGTCGTATAATTTGCCAGCACATCCAAGATGAAGCCTTCTTCAATGGCTTGTTTCATGGAATACAAATGAAAAGGCTTGAAAGTGCCATCTTCTTGGCACTGACCAAACTTCTCCAACGTGCTGTTTTTTGGTGTCGCTGTAAATGCCAGGTACGATGCATTCCCGCGCATCTTGCGCGATTTCATAGCCTGAAGGATTTTATCCTGAGCATCTTCTGCCTCTTCGACTTCAGACTTGCCCATCGCTCGGTTCATGTTGTCATGCGCTGAACCAGACTGTGAGCTGTGTGCTTCATCGATGATCACCGCAAAGCGCTTGTCACTAAGATCGGCGATACCATCAATAATGAACGGGAATTTCTGAATCGTCGTTATAATGATCTTTTTGCCATTTTCGAGCGCCTGCTTAAGCTCAGATGACTTGTTCGCCGGGGCAATAATGTTCTTTACTTCAGAAAACTCTTTAATGTTATCCCGCAGCTGCTTGTCCAGTAGGCGTCTATCGGTAACAACAATCACAGAGTCAAACAACGGCTGCTCCAAGCTTTTTCCGCCTGCCACATCAGACGATGCAGGATAGGTTTCAATTAACTGATAAGCAGCCCAGGTAATAGAGTTAGACTTACCTGAACCGGCAGAGTGTTGAATTAAGTAAGTCTGACCGACACCGTGCTGGGCAGCATGGTCTACTAATTTTCTCACCACATCCAATTGATGGTATCGAGGAAAGAACAGAGTTCGCTTTGGTAATGGATCTTTGCTTGACCCATCCAGACGCACAAAATGCTGAATAATATTCGCCAAGCTTTCTTTGGTGAATACTTCTTGCCATAGGTATGCCGTTTTATGGCCAGTTGGGTTCGGTGGATTACCCTGCCCAAGATTGTGTCCTTTATTGAACGGCAAGAAGAAGGTACTGCCACCTGATAACTTGGTGGTCATATACACTTCGTCGGTATCGACCGCCATATGCACTAGGCAGCGGCCAAAGGTCAGCAATGGCTGAGTTGCATCTCGATCATCTCGATACTGTTTTTGGCCGTGATAACGTGCTGTTTGCCCCGTCCATGCGTTCTTCAACTCCAGCGTTATCAATGGTATTCCGTTGATAAACAATACCATGTCGATTTCTTGTAGGGGATTTACCATCGAATAGCGCACTTGGCGAGTACAACTAAACACGTTATCTGCAAAGTTTTGCTTTACCTTCTCACTACTGCTTGCCAAAGGGGCTGGATAGAGCAAATTGAAGTGAGCATCGTCTACGCTTAGCCCTTTCTTAAGTAAATGAAGAATGCCATGCTTCTTAATCAGTCGGTCAAATCGTTCGAGTAACTTACGCTGCCAATCTGAAGGGTTGTTCTTTTGCAGTTTGGCCAACTCTACTTCTTGTGTCGTTTGCAGAAATTGCCAGAAGAAACGTTCATCAATGGCATATTGCACGTTGAAGTCTGATGCGAAACCAACCTGATAAAGCCTATTGTGAAAATCAGCTGCAACTTCTTGCACCCCTGCTTTGAGCTCTTCGAGAGTCGTACCCGTTAAGCACTTCTCAATCGCCGACTCTAATGCTTGCTCATTAGTTTGACTAACCATACTTATTCCCTAAACCTGCTGTTGCAACCCACGTAACATGAAAAAAGGTCTATCATTACCATTGACAGAACGCCCTAAATTAGTTCAAACTTCCCAACGCTCACCTACCAATGCGTAGAAAGAGGTGACCGCTAATCGCCCGGTCCATAATAGGCGACCATTCCTTTCCTCTAAAACCACTCACAACTATTTAATTCTGGCCTATCCCCAGCTTCATATTCTGTGAACCATTTTTGGTAGCTAGTTCTTTTATAAGCTTCCGTTATATAAAAACTGGTCACTAAAAAGACATCCGAGGCCCCTAGTTTCTGTACAATAACCACGAAATCTTCCTTGTACGCCCATAAATAGAGGCGAATTGGCTTTTTGCCCTTGGTCTCTTTTCGATAAAACATGCGAATATCCGCATGATCATGATTCAAGAGAATCGGGCGAATCCACTCAATTCGGCTGGCTCTGTCAGGGTCTAAAGGTCGAGTAACTATTTGAGTATAAGTTTTCCCCTGTTTAACACGCTTTTTCTTTTCCCTTGTCGTAACATGCCAAAAGACTTCCTCTCGCCCATTTCTCATACCTTGGCCTGTTGGATCAACGTAGATGCGAGCTGCTAACAATGTTTTTTGTGTGACAAAGTCTCTTATAAAAAACGGGTAAAGATGATCAAAAGCCTGTGTTTCCGTATAAGCAGACAGATCAATCGGGCGATTTAGCATTCAATCACCTTTCACTATTGCCGGTGCAAAACGGAAAATATTAAAATTTCGCTCCCACGGTGGGGTCCCGTAGTCTAGAGCATGCCCTAGCTTACTTTCTAAGTAGTCCAAGATTTTTATTTTTATTTGGCTACACTTTTCAATATCACTTCGGTTTTTATAACTAATAGCGCCGATGATCAAATCACAGACTTGGATCAGCTGAGACTCATAGGACTGAATAATGTAAGGCTCTACATTCAGACCTTCTCGGCCTTCCGTCCTTAAAACCTCACAAAGCTTTTTAGTTTTTTCCCCGCCCAAGGTATCCATATAGTCCAAGTAAATTCTGTATTCGTGCCCAGCTTCAAGAAAGTCTTTAAGCGTGTAGTAATACATCTTGTAATAAAAAATGTTATGTGAACCTTCGTTGAAATTAGAATGTGCAAGGCGTTCTTTGTGTTGCACAACAGTAGCTTTAAACCAAACATCCACGTCGTCAACAATCAAATCTATTAAGGCGGCATAGAAATCAAACTGTTTATTAACTAATTTCGTCCACTTTAGCTCCGTATGGTAATTGTGACGATGACGTAACCATTTAATGTGTTTGTTTAAAGCAAGAGCTTTCTCTTCACTACAACGTATTCCACCTAGCACCATAATGTCGGCACCATCATGTTCCAGATGGCAGCTTTCGTCACAGAATATTTTATAAACCGTCATGCCCCACCTTAATTAAAATTCTTCTGTTTCATTGCCTCAGCCGCTTTTTGCAGCGGTCCTTTTAAGGCTTTTTCTAACTTTGTCATCTGCTCTAAGTGCCACGCAACCGCTTGGGGCCAAGTCTCTTTATTAAACCCATCAGCTTTGGTCGAAAACTGGATACGGCAAGATTTCTTCTCATCCAGCCTCATCCACTCAAGTTCTGCACCAAAAGCATGTTCAATGTCCTGTTTGGACTGACTCAACAAGTCAAAAAGGTATTTATTCTCTTCGGTAACTCCACGGCTGATCCAAAGCTCTACTCGAAGCTCTTTTTGCAGAAATATCAGGTTATACGAACATCCACTTAGCCCTGAGCCTGCTGATAACCAATGATCTTTGCTTGGGCTAATGTTGTTATAGAGTTGGCATGAACTTTTCTGAAGCGCCTCTAAGGCTCGCTCCCAGTAATCACGCCGCACGTTATGGCGGTTTTTAAGTACCACTTCGGCGCTTTTCTCTTCGGCTTCTTTAGCGCTAATGCCAATCATCAACTCTTTCGCTTCTGGGGTGGGAATAATCTGATCGATATTAATCAGCAACTGCTCGCCCAAAGCATAGGGCGTGATTTTAAAGCAGGCGATATTAATGCCCTGGCCTAATAACCAGAGTGCGGTGCTGGTAACTTCCTTGCGAAAATTCGCCGCCACCAGCATTAAACGTTGGCTGTTACCTAGGTTTAGTTTTACTTCATCAAGGTCTGGTGCATCCAAAAACTCACAAATACGGGCGGCGGCATGTTGTGGTGCCTTTAGCTCTGGCTCACTTGCCACAGGCTCATAGCGGTCAAGGTATTGCTGATAAATCTCAACAATTTGTGCCTTGGTCAGGCTGGCACAGTAAGAGGCATACTTAAGCGCCTGCCACACCACATCACGGCCGCTGTCATCCAGTTTGTTTTCGATGATCACCAGATTGCCGTCTTTATCCAGCGCCAATAGGTCGAGGCGTTCACGAGTATCATCAAAGCCATCAAACTCCTTTTGAATAATCAGCAGCTCTTCACCGAGTACGGAAGGCTCGTGTGCCAACCACTCCTGAAGATGCTTGCGCTCAGTAAAGCCCAACTCACTGAATCTCTTCGTCTTAACCGGACTAATCCTGTTGGTTTGATGATTCACCGTGAACATAATCGCATCCTATTGCTCAACCATTTCTGGGGTGATTTTTATTTTTCCTGTCACGGCGCTGTTGATCAGGGAGGTTTTGTATTCTTTAAGCTTTTCGATTTGCAGATTGAAAATTTCGATGCTTTTGTGAATGTTTCGCTCTGCTTCAACTATATGTTTAGAAATACCTGCTTGCTCTAGTAATGGTGGGTGAGGGAACAAAACATTCTTTATCACGTTCACTGCAATGCCAGGTTGTGCAGCAGACTGTGACAACCTATTAAAATCTGCAACTCTAATCGCCTCTCCTAGCCAGCGAGTGTCCTCATTGTTTAGTGGATAAACAACGATGGCATGCTCGGAAGCGTAGAACTTACCGCTTGCATAATTGACATTGCCACATAGCGCTCCTTGTCTGCCGATCAAAATATGATCACCATCATTTGTGAATGTACTTGTGTATCCTCGCAAGCCATTTCCACCATATGCTGGAAAACCTGTTTCAGTGAATTGATCGGGTGATAAAGTCTCGCCACTCTTCATATATGCAATGAATTTTAAAGCTTTAACTTCCCAATGCTCCGGTATCTCCCCAATCCAATCAACACCGGAGTCTTTCATTGGCACATTAGGATCAAGTCCTTGGGTCACCGCCTGTTGAATGATGATCTGCTTACGCTCTTTCAGCAGGCTAATTTGCAGCTCTTTAATAGCAATCGCGTCGTCGATTTGAGCGGTTTTCTTGTCTAGGAAGCTGGCGATTAGGGTTTGCTGCTCAAAATTTGGAACAAACGTCTTAAACCCCATAAAAGAATCTTTTGGAATGGTATTCCTTAGGCCACGATACAGAGGTTTCAAGCGTTTGGTTGAATCAAGATTTAAATAAAAATAATAGAGAAATACTTTATTAAAATCTGAGATAGCCTCAAACACTGTATAAGCACCAGTAATCATGCCGTTAAATGAAGACAGTCCTACAGTTCTTGGTGTCTCTTCAACATCAAAAAGGCAAAAGACAAAATCACCACTTGCCACCTCTTGATATGTGTTAAATTCAGCTGGAAACTTTCCTTCAGGATTCTCCATATCGCGTTTTATAATACCTCTGAGTGTCAGAGATAAAAGCTCATACTCGTCTGATCTTTTGCCAACGAGATTTTTCTTTAGCTTGAAAATATATTTGTTTGATAGCAAATTCCATGTTTCAGGTATATCACCCAGCCACTCCGAGCCAGACTCTTTGTACGCTTCGTATTTTGGGAGTATCGCTAAATTACTCATTACGCCTCTCCCTGAACGTCAGCTACTTTTACACCCAATATTTGTGCAATCAAGCCTTCGGCTTTCTGCTCCAGGCTAATAATATCAGCCGCAACCTCTTCCAAAGAACGCAGGGGTTTATGACGGTAGAAGTACTTGTTAAAACTGATTTCGTAGCCAATCTTCACTGAATCCAGATTAATCCAGGCCTCGGCAACGTGCGGTTTTACTTCATCCAGAAAGTATTGCTGAATACTTTGCTGCTTTTCACCACCGGATAGCGGCACGGATTCGCTATCGCGTAAATCGGCATTGGTCTCATAGGTGATGTATTCGCCTTTTTTGCTTGTTGGGAAGTAACCAAAATCAGGCAAGTCGGCTTCTGTACAGCCCAAATGATCCAGTAATGCGGCTAATTTATCACCGCTTAGCTTCACCACTTTATTGACCACTTTTACCGCTGATTCGTCGTACCAGCTGACGGCGTTAAGAATGCTGTTTTTCTCAGTGGCTGAGAGTTTTGTACCACTGGTTTTTAAGGTGTCATCAACCAATTGTTTAAACTGGTTGTAGTCGTTAAATTCGGCCTCACCCATGCTGGCCATTAGCTGCTCTGCGGTTTGCAGCAGCGCTTTTTGCACTAACCAGTGGCTAACATCCAGCAGTTTGGTTTTAGCTTTGGCATTCAGGCTAATATCCTGCTCTTCACACCAGCTGATAATCTCTTTTTCAATCGATTTTAAGAAGCTTTGTTTATGATCTGCGCCAAAACCGGTTTTCTCATAGACGCGCTCGCCGTATTGCTGATAAAGATGCGCCATAACGTCGCTCAGTTGCTTATCGAACCGCAGCGGGTTAATGGCCTCTTGGCTAAAGCGGGCTTTGCGTCTGTCTGGGCGCTCAATGGTTACCTTGTAATAGCCAAAATCTTCGTTATTAAAGACTTTGCTGGCGATACCGACAGGATCCTTGTTCGAATCTAGCTGGCGTTCAATTGCAGCACAAGACAAGTAAGTATCGGTAATTTCCGTGATGTGCTCCGGGGCAAATTCGCAGTTTTTATTGCCCAGGTTTTTACGCAGTTTGCGGTAGAGCAAGCTGGCATCGATTAACTGCACCTTGCCTTTGCGCTGCTGCGGCTTATTGTTGTTTAACAGCCAGATATAGGTGGTGATACCGGTGTTGTAGAACAGGTTATTCGGCAGTTGCACTATGGCGTCTAACATATCGTTTTCGATAATAAAGCGGCGGATATTGCTCTCGCCACCGCCTGCGTCACCAGTAAAGAGTGACGAGCCGTTATGTACCGAGGCAATGCGGCTGCCGAGCGGGCTAACCGCTGGGTCTTTCATTTTGTTGACCATTTCCATCAGGAATAGCAACTGGCCATCGCTGGAACGCGGCGTGGCGTCTAGCAGCTCTGTATTGCCCCAGTAGTCGCTCAGGCTGACTTTAAAGCGTGAATCAATCACATCTTTGTTGTCTTTAATATACTTTTGCTCCGAAGCCCAGCTCTTACCGTAAGGCGGGTTGGATAGCATAAAGTCGAACTTACTGCCGGCAAACTCATCAGTGGATAAGGTAGAGCCCACTTTGATGTTCTCCGGGTTATTGCCCTTAATCATCATGTCGGATTTACAGATGGCGTAGGTTTCGTCGTTGATTTCTTTACCGTACAGGTAAATATCACGATTGGCGTTGGGGTACTTTTCTTCAATAAAGTTTTGCGCTTCGGTCAGCATACCGCCGCTGCCACACGCCGGATCGTAAACGGTCATGGTTAGGGGCAACTGGTCTTTCACTGGGTCGAACACTAGGTGCGTCATCAATTCAATCACTTCACGTGGCGTAAAGTGTTCACCTGCTTCTTCATTGTTTTCTTCGTTGAACTTGCGGATCAACTCTTCGAACACGTAACCCATACCCAGGTTAGTAAGGGCTGGCATCTTGTTGCCATCTGGGTCTTCGACCGTTTCATGAGTTAAGTTGATGTAAGGGGAAACAAATTTCTCGACGACATCAAGCAGGACTTGCTTGGAGGCCATGTGACGAATTTGCGACTTAAGGTTAAAGCATTCAATGATTTCTTTAACATTATCGCTAAAGCCCAGCAGGTACTCTTCAAAATTGGCCAGCATGATTTGCTGGTTATTAGTAGCGGTGTTGTACAGTGATTTCAGCGTCCACTTAGAGGTGTTGTAAAAGACATAACCACTGGCGGCCTTTAATGGTTCATCGTCCAGCTCGGTGGCTTGCATCTCTTCTTTTTGGAACTTTACCTCTTCAAGCACGGCTTCTTTGGTGGGTTCAAGTAACGTATCTAAACGTCGTAATACCACCATAGGTAAAATCACATCACGGTACTTACCGCGAACGTACACATCCCGTAAACAGTCGTCGGCAATGTTCCAAATAAATGAGATGAGCTTGTTATGTACACTATGATCCATTTTCTTTTCCTGTTCAGTGTTAGTTGCACCCCATTAGGTTGCTGCAACGGCTTCACTATAAATTTAAAATTCTGTTCTTTCTGTAACGTCTCAATGGTCGCTACATCGTTCGATTAACTTGTTCTGCCCGGCGCAATACTTAAATTTGTGACACCATAAAGTGCCTGGCTGTTACGCAACCAAAGCTGATACTCAAAGCCCATTAATGAGTGTTCCGTAGAACAATCCACATGCCATTGGCGAAGCAAGTACCCCGCGGTTGCAGCCCTAATCTCAACCTTTAGAACGCCACCCGTCATACCATAATCCAATTCTATCGCTTCGCTGTGCTCAATACGTGGATGCGGCACTAACTCAAGCTCTACAAAGCGATTCCATTGCCGATCTTGGGTTTCGAGCTCAGCTTCAGATAACCTTGAGTCTTCAAGCACAGCCGCTGCTTTAATGCGGGTCAATACAAAGTCACGGAACTCATTATGCTTGCGGTCAAAACCACGAACATGCCAACGCAGGCCATTGTCCACCAGTGTATGCGGCACAATTTCACGCGTGGTTTCACCGCTCGATAACGACACATAGGTGATACTCAAGGCTTTGCCTTTGTGTATGGCCTCGGTGACCTTCGCCACTATCGATAAGCTCGGTTTGTTAAGATGATAAGGCGCTTCACAAGCCAGAGGCGGTTTTACCTTTCCAGTGAAGCCATCTCCGTACCCTTGGCTAATGGTTGCCAGGGTTCTCACAACGTCATAGTCGAACAAGGGTTTAAATGCTTCACCACGCTTATGCAACTTGAGCTTTTGGTCATACTCAATGTTGCCTGGTGCAAGCTCTCGGTACATTGTGAAGTCTTTCGTTGCTTGTGCGGCGGCTATGCTGAAGCGATCGACTAAATCCGCTCGTACCGCTTCGCCCTTAAATAATAAGGTGAAATCGATGTGGGCAATGCGGTCCCTAGTTGCTTGTGGCAACTTCGCTATCTGCGAAAGCCTATCTGGCTTGCCCTCCGCACCTTCTTTAGCGAGTGAACTCGCTGGTACCGTTTGTTTCAGACCATCATTTGTCATGCGTCTTGTTTATCCAATTCAACCAGGTTCTTAAAACTCTGTTTATAAAATACGGTCAGACATCGCTTAATCACATTGAATAGCGCCGCTCAATGCTGCTCTTTATCCGCAATGACTTAGCAATCTCTACTGGTTGAAGCTGGATAGATGGCCATAAGACACTGAATAGACTTCAACCTAATTAATTTTATTAGGTGTCATCCTATCACAAATTATTTTGTAGAGTAGATTAAGCGACAACTTTTTGATCTGGAGTGCAATTGTCGCTCAGATTTGGGCGTAAAGACATTGTTTTATGCCATTGGTGATAGCCGAGATCGATGTGCTCGGAACCGGTGACACCACATTCGCTATCTCTGCTGAGCACTTACGAGAAGAAATGAAACCGTTACTTCTTTTATCAAGGTTCAAGTAGGCTAAACAACAAAGCACCGGTAATACCGATGCCCAACTGAAAAAACGTACAATGAGACGCTACGACCCTGTAAATAATTTTGTGTAACTGCTACGGACGGTCTAAGTGACCCAACATATGCTCACATACCCTGTGTATCACGTCGGTCTCTCCACTCTTTAAAAAATTATCGAGCCGATGTTGTATTAAATCCATGATTAAATCTGGTGAAACACGCCCGGCTGTAAAATGATAATGTAGCAACACATTGATCACCTCTGACGCCAACGCCTTAATCATTCCCTCTTCATCCTGTATGTCACTGGAGACAGGTTCTAGTCGCACTCGGATTTGTATTTTAACTTCTGATTCAAACGCCAGAATATCGGGCGTGGTGTAGCGAAAGAAATGACCTTGATTTAATACATCCAGGCATAAACTGGCACAATGAACATTCATGGTGTTGTATTTCATTGATTTCTCTCCTTCAACTGCGTCAGTAAGCGTTCAAATGCTGAACCATCCTTACGAGTCAGGTTAGGAACGTAACGACTGTAGATTTCGAACAACATTTTTGTGTTGGAATGACCCATTTGACGCGCAATCCATTCAGGTGCTTCCCCTGCTGCTAACCAGAGAGTCGCGGCAGTATGTCGAGTTTCGTAGGGACGACGATAAGGTAAACCCATTTTCTTTAATGTTGGCTTCCAGACACGATCACGAATGTTTCCTTTATCTAATGGATTACCTTCGGCGTTACAGAAAACGAACTCTCCTGCCCCAGTGACTTCTTTCTGACTTTTGAGTGCTTCTAACACCATACTCGACATATGAATATCACGAGCGGAGCCCAATGTTTTGGTGCTATCCATCTTCCCCTGGACATAGGTTTCACGAACACTAATAACCCCAAGACGAAAATCCACATATCGCCATTTCAGACCATCGATTTCAGAAGTGCGCATCCCGGTAAAAAAGCGCACCAGAAAGTAGTTTCGATAGTCAACTTTCACCGCATTTAAGAAATCCATCACTTCTTCCAAAGTAAACGGATTCACGTCCCGTTTCTCTACCCGCAGCGGTTTGATATTTTCAAACTGACAGCGGAAACCATACCTGTCAGCAGCTTCTCGTAAAATCATGCGCAATGGCGTCATTATGTGATTAACAAAATCTGTAGAGAGTTTTGTTCCATCCGGTTTAGGCTGCATTAACTTAGCTCGATATTTTAGAATATCTGGCCGACTAATTTGATCAACATTCACGTCACCAAATTCACTAACAAGATAGCTAAACAAGTAGATCTTCATGCTATTCACATAACTTGTTTTCCATCTCACTTCATTTTCAGCAAACCACTCATGCGCAAACTCCTCAAACGAAATACTAGTGATACCTTGTAGGCCTTTTGAAGCGGTTTTATAAGCACCCAATAGCTCTTCTTTTTTACGTCGAGATTGAATATCTGCTTTTACGAACTTGGTGGCATTTTTTGATTCAGGAAAGTATTCGCTATAAACAAAGCACCCTAAACGAATATCGGCATCGATCTGATTCATCAATTTTGTAAGTTTGCGAATATTCGCTGCTGTATCAGTTAACAGCGTTTGTTCTCGACAGCGAACGCCACAATATCTGAAATCTAAGTAAAGCTTAGAACCTCGTGAATTTACGCTACCCATAACAAACCCTCCCTGCAGCCATCGGTATATACACGGCGTTTCGTGTAGCACTTTGATATAATTCGGCTTCCACCTCTTCCCATATGTACAGAATTTTTCTACCATTGAAAGGTCGAATGTAGTGCTTACCTTCGATAAAAATTGAGTCTCGCAGCTTAGAATTGATATAGTTGGCGCTAAATTTTATCCGAGCTGCGAGCTCTTTCACCGTTAAGAGTGTTTGGTCCATATTGACCTCCATTTGAGTATTTTAACAGGACACAAGGTCAATATAATACAACCAAAGAGTCCTATCAAGACACACATAAAGACTATTATGGAATAGAAATTTGATTAGATATAACCTAAAGGCATTAATCGAAGAAAAATCGGCAAAAGAAGGGAGAAAGATTTCGGGAGCAGAAATTGCCAATGAAATAGGTATCCAACGCTCTGCTATGGCCAAAATGATTCGTGATGAAGGCTATACTACAACGACCAAAACTCTGGATTCCCTATGCCAGTATTTTGATTGTAAGATTGAAGATTTAATAACCTATGAGAAAGTCTAATTATTAAGCGGTTAATTCTAAACAGATACACAATTTAAATTACAGGCTCTCGGCTTTACACCCTAAGAAACCAAATGATTCACGGCGGCGCGACCTTTGGCAGTTCCGCTAACCGTCAACAACTACCCGATTACACTAGCTTACTGCAACACCTTGTCCCCACCTTAATCACCATTATGATGAACAGCAAACAAGCCATGTGGGGCGAGCCGGTGTATCCGTTGGTATATGTGTTACTCGCTAGCTGTCCCCTTCAACGCCAAGTGGTTTGTTATATATTCAAGTGTTAATTCATGCCACTTCTTACCAATTGGTCAAAACTCACCTGTCTATTGTTTACGATATACTCCTCATCATAGAAAGACATCAGCAACAAAGCTTAAAAAACCTTACCTATCCAAACGCGAAAACCGAGGAGGTTATCATGAACGAACAACTCAACGAGCGCTGTCATGTGATTATTCATAGTCACGCCGCTGCAGCCGCCGCCGGTAACTTAATTCCCGTTCCGGGCCTAGGTATCGCTGCGGATATCACTGCAATGACTTCCATGTGCATGAGCCTTGCCAGTGTTATGGGGCGAAATATCAGCGAGGAAGTGGCGAAAGGTTTGGCAATTGCAGCCTTAAAAAACACGATCCTCAAACAGCCAATACGGGTGCTAACGAAAGAGATCAGCAAATTTGTTCCATTTGTCGGACAACTTGTTGCACCTGCAATTTCAGTCGCCATCTTAGAATCCGCTGGCTGGAGCATGGTCAATAGTTTAGAGATCGCCGCCTTAACAACGCACTAGCGAAACAATGGTATGCATTTCCAGTGAAAGAGTGATTAACACAACTAGCATTTCACTTAAGGTGCTAACGCTTGATCCAACTCGTTAGTACCTTAAGTGATCGCGCTTACACTTTTGCCCTTTAAACTCTAGATATTTGGTGCACTGCACCTACATGATTATTATTTCATGGCATTATAAGTGTTTGATCTCTGCATCATAACGGTAAATACATTTACCTTCTTTTGCTTAAACAAAAGGGAACACCGTATGTTTGTTTATCTATTTGAAGCCAAATCGATACAGTCTTATCTGTTTCAATCTGGTAAGCTAAAAGATGTCATCTCAGCCAGTGAACGGTTAGATCGTCTGATTGATAATCACCCATCTTCTGTACTGGCTAACGTTATTGCACAATGCCAACTCGAAACCGACCTGCTTACACCGCACACCAAACAGCATGATCATCAAATTAGTTTTGTACGCTGTAAAGGCGGCGCGTTTTATGCTTGGAGTCAGAGTAAAGACCCGTTGGTACAACTGCGTGGTACCTGGACACTGACCGTTCAACAACTGTTTCCAGGCCTAACGTTTTGTGATGCCTTATGTGAAAACACTTCACTTCAGCAAGCGTTACAACAAGGGCATACGGCACTAGCAGCGGCACGAAATTTGCCAAGTCCTCACTATCCGCTCAGTACCGCACCTTGTGTTGCTTCACCACGTACTGGGTTAGCGGCTGTGCCCATTTCTGCAGTAGCACGGCGCGAAATAGCCCCGCAAGCTAACGAAGGCGAACAACAGATAGATCTTGATACTGAATTACATCGTCAGTGCTATCGCTTTCTCGGATTACGCGAATCACTACTACTAAAAAAATTCAGTTCCAATATCGATCTGCCCGCAAGTCTGCAATTCCCTCTCGATAGCAACAATTTTTACAATGCGCAAACCGAACAAGCAGATGAGACCGACTTGCGTGATCTAGCGCTGATTCATATTGATGGCAACGGCCTTGGCAAACAGCTAAGAGCTCTGCGTAAAGCCCTAGAAAATCAGTCAGATAATGTTTTTTCCACTGCATTTCGCCAATTTTCAGATGCATTAGCTAAGGCCACAGAGCTTGCCGCGGCGGAAGCCACGCAATGGCTTTATCAAACCCAGCTAAAGCAGCAGGAAAATACACCGGTCACATACCTCGCTATGCGGCCATTGGTGCTCGGTGGTGATGACATCACGCTACTGTGCCGTGCGGATTTAGCCTTAGGGTATGCCAAGTATTTTTGCCGCGCGTTCCAGACTTATTCTGCAGAACAGCTCAAAGGCTTACATACTCGCTACCTTAAAGGCAGTGCAGATTTACTGCCCTACCTGACCGCCAGTGGTGGCATTTTGTATCACAAAGCCAATCACCCTTTTATGCTGTGCCATCACTTAGTGGAAGGTTTGTGCAGTGAAGCTAAAACTGTAACCAAAGACACGCCGTCTGCTCTTCCGGCGGCATTAAGTTTTTATCGCATCAGTAAAGCACTGGCTGAAGATATTCGCGTGTTACGGGCACAATCTCAGCAATGGCTCTGGCAGGGTAAGCCGCTGCAAGGGGCGCTGCCGGGTTATCTGATCACTGAAAACGATGATCAATTTAACTCCAGTGTAGTGGGGCCATCATTCATTGAACTTGAGCGTATGCGCCAGTTCCTGAGCCAAAAAGTGAAGGGAGACGCGCCATTGCCGTTGTCTATCAACAAATTCCGCCAAATGGCCACAGAGCTAAGTCGCGATAATAGTGATGAGGCCATGCGGATCTATGATCGCGCCTTGAGCCAACTCACACCGGCTCAGCGCACCGAGTGGGATAAACACTTAGCCTCATTAATGCCTGTAACGCAGCGCGCAGAGCCAAACTGGTTCTGGGATCACACCGATGATAAAGGTGAAAGCCAATACTACAGCTGGATTATCGATTTGCTGGTTTATGAACACTTCATGCCAGAGCAGGAGAATTGCCAATGAGTTCGCTGAATTTTTGCCTCAGATTTGATCTGCGCAGTGAATGGCATGTGGGCACCGGCCGTGAAGGCGGTGCCTATGCCGATAGTTTGGTCTTTAAAGACCAGCATGCCCTACCAATGCTAAGTGGAAAAAGTATCAAAGGATTATTGCGACAAGCCTTTCATGAGGCATTAGAGTTAGAGTGGCTTAAAGGTGCCGATAATCACACCTTAACACAATTGTTTGGTTGTGAAGGTGTACGCGCACAAGCGCAAGGGGCACTACGTATCAGCAGTGCCACATTAAGCGCTGCCGAAATTGCCTATTTCAACGCCAATCCCAAAGATAAAGCGCACCTTTATTTAGTACGCCACGCCACCGCTATTGATTGCCAGACTGGTGCAGCGAAAGAAGGATCATTAAGAGCCATGGAAACCGTCGTACCGTTAGCTCTGCATGCCCATCTTGAGCTCAATAACGCGTCGGCAGAAATACAGCAGCAGTTTGCTCATTGGCTCTCCCTTGTGCTTCCGCTGATTAATTCCGTCGGGGGAAAACGCCGTCGTGGCCTCGGTGATGTGATTGTGACGGTAGAGGAGCAATAACTAATGCGTATTTTTTACACCCTAACCACGCTAGAACCTGTGATCATTAGTCGCAGCTCTGCAACAACGCAGCACCAAACATTAGATCATATTCCGGGTAGTGCATTACTCGGAGCGGTGGCCAGCAAACTGTATCCGCAATTAAGCACAGAAGAGGCGTTTACCTTGTTTCACTCCGGTGAATGCCGCTTTTCCCCCGCCTACCCTGTGGTAAACGGCTCTGATAACCCACAATACGGTGAAATTGCCCTACCGGCACCCGCCAGTTGGCACACCCCAAAAGGGGAAAAAAACGCGCTAACCAACCACGCGGCTCGCCGTTTTGCGCGTGATGAATTAATCCAATACCAGCAAATCCGCCAAGGTTTTATCTCTTCGGCGCGTACCTTACAGTACGCTGCGGATATCCGCACCGGCCTGACCGCCCGCACGGCACTTGACAGTGAAACTCAGCGCGCTAAAGAAGGGCAACTGTTTCAATATGCCTTCATTCAGGCTGAACAAACATTTGCCGGCTGGGTTGATTGTGCAGAGCCTGCGCTTGCGATACTACTCCAACAAACTCTACACGGAGAGTTCGTTTTAGGCCGCTCACGAAACAGTGAGTTTGGTAAAGTTAGTCTGAGCTTGTATCAACCACAAACACAGCCTCAACCAGCGGCGGTTCGAGGTAATGAGTTGGTGATCTGGTGTTTAAGTGATATGGCTTGTTTAGATGCCTTTGGCCAACCCACCCTCACCCCAAGTGCGCAAGATTTACACCCCGAGTTGTGTGGCGATCTCGACCCAACACGCACCTTTATTCGTAGCCGCCGTGTCCGCCGCTTTAACCGCGCCCGAGGCGGATTAAATAGCGAACAACTGCTAATTGCAGCCGGTAGCGTTCTGACTTATCAGTTACAAGATACGCCAACAGAACAGACCCTGCACGCCTTAACCGAGCAAGGCTGTGGCTTCGCCAGAGAGCAAGGCTTAGGCTGGGTCATGATTAACCCTGCATGGGCAGAGCAAGAAAAACCGGGGACCGGTGCTAGCGAATTGTTTACACCGTTTGCTGTAACATTGCCACAGCCGACCGCGCTATATGAAACGAAGGCCGACCACGCTAGCGCAAGCCCTTTGCTGGCATGGGTGCAAAGTAAGCAGGCAAAACAAACTCGCACTCTTGAGCGCAAATTGCGTTGCCAAGCCCTGCACCACCTCATTGCCGATGCATACCAAAGCCTGCGCCGCTATCACCGTACACCACCGGCTTATCAGGCTGGACCTAGCAGCAGCCAATGGCGTCGTTTAGCCGATCTTGCTCGCTCATCGCATGCCGATAGAGTCCAACAACACGGCATTCTCGATTGGCGACGTGCTGCCTTTGAGGGAGAAAGTGCCATCTGTAAAACCACTAACGATCCGAACGGTTGGGGTATCGAATGGCCAGAAGGTGATCTATTAGTCACCTTCGCACAGAAGTTCAATACGGCCATAACGCAACACGAACTGGATCTTGATGATCTGCGTTTACTGCTTGAAGAATTATGCCGTTACGATCTATCAACAAATGAGGGGCTGCGCGCCTACCGTAAAAAATATAATCCAGACAACCAGCAGGAGGCCGAACAATGAAACGTCTTTGGTTAGCCCGTCTACTTTTTGAAACCCGTTCACCACTTGCTATCCATTCTGGTCACCGCGATACCGGTTTTGATCAACAATTAGTACGTGATGCCAACGGCCTGCCCTATATTCCTGCCACCAGCTTTGTCGGCGTATGGCGTCAAAAAGCCAGCCAACAGTTGGGGACATCACCCACGCTCGGTCAGTCCATTGCCGATTACTGGTTTGGCACTACCGATAATCAGTCCGCACAGCTTTCAGTACATCACGGCTTGTTACTGAACAGCCAAGGTAAACCGGTTCAAGGTTTGCTGACCGAGCAAGATATTCATCAAGATCCTCTACTTAGCCGCTTATACCAAGCCAATCCGTTACACCGTGAACGCGTTCGGATCAACGATAGAGGCTGCACTGCGGATAAAGGGAAATTTGATACCGTATTACTGCCGCGCGGATTACGTTTTATCGTCGATATTCGTTGGATGCAATGCGACGAGTCACCCGATCTTGAAGCACAGTGGCATGCATTACTGGCGCTATTAGCCGATCCTGCCTTTGCACTCGGCGCATCAACCCGCAATGGGTTAGGCAAATTAGGCTTAGTCAGCAGTGAGATCATGCCACTGACATTGCAAGGCCAGCCACAGGCGGGCGCACAAATGCTGCGTTTTGCCCAGCGCGATACCTTACCACAAGGCCAAGCTCTGCCCCCCTCAGAGGCCACACCTTTTGCTCGCCTCGGCGTGACGGCACTCGGCGGCTGGCGTGCGGGAAGTGGTGCCCGCCCAATCGGGAATGATACCACTGAACATACGGATACCTTCACGTTCACTGAAAGTGCCGTTCAATGGCAAAACCAACACGCCACCTGGTGCGATAAACCTCAAGCGGTGCTCTGCGGTAGCAGTATTAAAGGCATTCTCGCGCACCGTACCGCATACCACTTGCGCCGACTTAACGGTGACTTTGCCGAGCAGCTTAGCGAAACCGATAGCAAGAGTTGGGAAAGCCGCCCAGCAGCACTGGCTGAATTATTCGGTAGTGAAGATAGCAACACGCCAATGGCTGGTAGGCTGATTGTCGACGACTGCGTAATTTCTCAACCGGTCACTCTGCATCGCACACATACCAGCATTGATCGCTTTACCGGTGGGGTTCGTCAAAGCCGACTATTTAGTGAAGAGATTTTATGGCAACCGGAAATAACGCTAACATTGCACGTTCTGCCGGGTGAACGCTTATCGCCTCAAGTACAACAAGCCTTCGAAGAAACGCTCAACGATCTCAAAGAAGGCTTATTACCACTTGGTGCAGCCAGTGGACGAGGCCTATCTCTGGTGATGCATCAACCACATCAACCTTGGGACATCGACTTTGCGCAATTAACTGGCAGCAGCAAGGAGTAAATATACATGCAAGTAGCATCCTCATTGAAAACCTATAATTCGCTAGCGCAATGCAGCCAACAGCAACCGGAAGTTATCGGTTGCCAACTGCCTACGCTCATCAGCGGGCATCTGCAAATTGAAAGTCGCCGTGGCCAACGTGAAGAATTAAGTGCCTTATTGGCACAATGGCAGCAGGCTGAAGGTTGGTATCAAACCGCCAGCCAATTAGCTCTGGGCTTACCAACCCACGCAGTAGATCTGCTAGAAGGCCAATGGCATCAAAACGGAAATAGCCTGCATATTCAGCATGAGCACAGCACAACCTATCGCATCACCTTGTTGAATAGCCTTGACTGCAATAACAATAGTCATGGCAACAGCACACTCACTCAAGCTTACCGTGATCAGCGTCTGGTTCTACGCCAAGATCTGCCACACGCCCAAGGCCGAGAGCTCGTCTACCGTCTGTGGTGGCAGCAAGGACAAACCGCCACAACAGAAGGCCTGTGGCAGCCGCTGGTGCAACAGTTCGCCGGCTTTGCACAAGGAGACAAATTATGACCCAGGTTCATGCCCCTTATCACTTTGTTCCGTTATCACAGTGGGTTTACTCACCTGACTGGGCACATCAGGTGAGTCATGATCATCCGCTGCAAGACGGTGTTGATGGCATTATCGAATTCGATCTGACTAACCTGACCCCACTTTTGGTTGGTGCTGGTAGTGATCGCACGAATGAACATCAACCGACCGATGTCCACTGGGCTCGTGATCCACAAGGTAATCCGATTATCCCTGGCAGCAGCCTCAAAGGAATGCTGCGTAATGTTTTGGAAATTGCCAGTTTTGCCAAATTTAGCGAAACCGACGATCCTCAATTTTCGTTTCGTGATATCTCTAACGCTGACACCCCGTACAGCAAAACGCTACAAGAGTCCGAACTGCAAACCGGCTGGCTAAAATACAGTACCGAAAACAAGGCGTGGCGATTCACCCCTTGTCAGCATACTGTACTCTTTAGCGATGATATTGAACGCTTCACCAAAATAAAAATCCCCAATGACAGTCACCTTGGTGCATTGGAAAAATATCAAACATTCCAGAAAAACTGGTCAGCCCACACTCTGCCCTTTAGTTTGAGCGAGCGTACGCTACAAGGAACGAAAGGCAAACCCGTTACCGTCGCCTGTGCCAAATTAGAACGCACCGCAGAGCTAGATGGCTATCCGGTTTTTGTTGGCTATCGCCCAGGTAAAAAAGAGTATCAAAATAAGCGCCTGAACTTTCACTACCTGTTCTACTGTGCAGACAACGAAAGCCAGCGTTGGGATTCGAAAGAAGACACCTTACGCATTAGCCGTATGTTTGCCGCTCACAATGAACAACTAGTGAACTACCTCAAACACAGTGCCTACCCGAGCATGGGGATCCCACTTTTTGTGCGCAAGCATAAGCAAAGCGGGAAAATACTGGCCATGGGATTGGCAAAAATGCCGCGCATGCCATACGAAAAGAGTGTGGGTGATTTACTCTTGCAGCAACAAAAAGCCCTCAATAGCGCCAGCATTTTTGACCTGCCAGGTCTGATGTTTGGCACCTTATCGCACTCCGGCTTCTCATTAAAAAGCCGCGTCGCGATTGGCGATGCACTCTGCCGAGAAAATAAGGGCACAGCCAAATCAACGCCAGTGATTTTAGGGCAACCGAGAGCCAGTTACCTAAATGCGTATCTGGAGCAAAGCCAGCAACAGGATCAGGTCAGTGAGCTAAAAGGCTATACCACAGGCAACAAAATTGCCGGCTGGAAACGCTATCCGGCTCAAAACGCGTTCAACGCACATCTTCCTGCTGATTTACAAAGCAAAACCAACGTACAAAGCAGGCTAGAGTTGATGCAACCGGGCAGCCGCTTCACAGGGCGTATTGTGTTTCATAACCTAAAACCAGTAGAACTCGGTGCACTGCTTTGGGCCATTACCCCAACACGTAATGAGCATGATATTGCGCATTTCTGTCATGGTTTGGGGCATGGTAAATCATTGGGAGCCGGCGCGGTGCAACTCACAGCCCGTTTAGCACGTACTCGGGGTCTTGAGAGTCACCATACTGTCGAAAGCCTGCGTAGCCTGTTTGTTGAGCACATGAATCAGGTATACCCGTCAGCCACTAAATGGCAAGACAGCCCACAAGTGCGCCATTTACTGGCCTTTGGTGACCAGCACGATAACAAAGGTAAAAACCTCACCTACATGCCATTAACGAGCGATAAATTCAGTGATGCAATGTCGTACACAGAGTCGCAAAAAGGCCGCATTAAATCGCTGTTACCGGCGTGGCAACAAAATGGGGAAACACTCAATCGGAATGAGTCGTTAACTAACAATATAACGCCTATCGGTCAAGGCCGCTTAGCGGCTTTGCTGCAAGCCCTGCCACAAGACGAATTGTCTCAATTCGAAAAAGAGAGCCTACAGCTCATGCAACAAGCGCAAGCGCAAGCTAAACAGCAAGCCTTGTTGGATTCCGCATCAGAGCCTTTCAAAGTCTGCTTACGTTTACAACAACGTTTAGAGCCTTACAAAGGCCAAACCACGCAAGATGCGATCAACCAACGTGAAGGTGCGGGTGGTGAGATAGACCGCATGTTAGATATGGTTATTACTGATCAACAAGTCAGTCTCAATGAATGGCAGCAAATTTTGACTTTCGTGCTGCAGATGAACTTTAGCGGGTATTTTGATATCGCAATAAAACCTAAAGAATTGAGTAAAAAAGCCAAAGAAAAATACACTCAACGCAAACAACGGCTTATTCAATTACAAATGCGCTTTAACAGTACGGAGGAACTGAAGTAATGCAACTGTCTGAAATTCATGCTTTAGCACAGCGATTTCCTTACTTGCAGTTGCGGTTTTTCTTACAGCTACAGCAAAGGGGGCGCCTACCTGCGTTCAAAGGTTCGTTATGGCATGGTTGGTTAGGACATATGATAAAGGGGAGCCCCCCCCTTTATCAGCTACTCTATGGTGAACACGAAGGCCAACAGCCTAAACCTTATGTGATAAGAACCGATGGCAATCGACAAGAACAGTGGCAAGCCGGCGAGTTAATCACCTTCGATGTTATTTTGCTGGGCGCGGCCACTCAAGCCGCCGAACATCTGATTGCCCACTTAAGTAAAACGCCGTGCTGTGGCCTTGGTTTTGAACGCCTTGAGGTTAGCATTCACAGTGTAGCCACCGTAACACCGCAAGGGTTGCAGCCTGGTTTGCATCATGGCGTATTGGCTGACTGGTTAAGTGCCAAGCCGCTCACCCTATGGCATGAGGTAGCGCTGCAGTTAGAAAGCCCGCTGCGCATCAAATACCAAGGGCAAATAGTCAAGCAAGGGCCCCTGCCCTTGTCATTTTTGCTTGAGCAAATTGCCCGCCGCTGGAGTCTATTGACGCATTTTTGGGTGGATGACCACCCACACTGGCGCACATTACTACAACAGGCACTACCGAATTTAGGCGATCATCAAACTCAAGGAGCCTGTTTGCGGGTGGAAGATTGGCAGCGATATTCAGTTCGGCAAAAAGAGCACTTACCGTTTGGAGGTTTGGTTGGTCAGCTCTGCTATCAAGGCGACATCGCCCCTGCTCTTTTTTGGTTACAAATTGGCGAAAGGCTTCACATAGGAGGTAAAACCACCTTTGGCTTGGGGCAATATCAGCTGATTGCCTAGCGGTATCACATAAAGGTTAATGCTTGAGCTTGCCGCTCAGCCAATCTGCGACCAAATGGTGAGAAAATTAACGAACTCATAGAGCCTCATACTTTGTTAGCAGCCACAAAATGTCAAATAGGATTTCAAGTGATGAATCAGAGTCAACAAAATAGGCAAGAACAGCATCAAGAACCAAAACAACATGTACTACTTGCCGTGTCTGGCATGACACCGCAAATTATCACCGAAACCTTATTCGGGATTTATCGCCAAGATCCAACAAAAGTGCCACAACGCATTGAAGTGATCACCACACAAGATGGCCGTCAACGTTTAATTGATAACTTACTCGGTCCAGATAGCCCACTAAAGCAACTGATCAAAGATTATCAGTTACCGAATACTCGTTTCACTGAAGAAGACATCAAAGTCCCTACAGGTGACGATGGCGCACCACTTAATGATATCAAAAGTGAGCGCGATCAGGAGATCATTACCAACTTCATCACCGACCACGTTCGCCAACTCAGTCAAGATCCAAACATCATTATTCATGCGTCACTGGCTGGTGGCCGAAAAACCATGGGCTTTGCACTCGGTTATGCCATGAGCCTATTTGGCCGGCCAGAAGATAGCTTAAGCCATGTTTTGGTCAGTGAGCCTTACGAATCAATCCCTGATTTCTACTACCCGACGCCAAACACCGTGATGCGCGCCGATCGTGATAAAAAGTCTCAACATGATTTAAGTAAAGCACAAGTGATGCTGGCGAAAATCCCTCTGGTGTTAATGCGTGAAGAGATGCCCACGAGCTTAATTAATGAGCCGAGTTTAAGTTACACCGATACGGTAGCGCGCATTAACCGGGCAAACTTACTTAGCACCGAGAGTGCTACCGTTGAACTAGACTTCACCACCATGAGTATTTGCTGTGATGGCATCACTATTGCGCTGAAAGCCGATTGTTTCGCCTTTTATAGCTGGCTTGCCCAAGACAGCAAAGCGTATCCTGGCGAAGGTATTGAACCGCCAAAACTAGAGATGAAAATGCCTGAACTCGACACGCGATTCGCAAATTATCTCAAAGCGGCGCTTCATCCCGAAGTGGCTATTAATCACAACTGCTCATTAGCGGAACTATTTGAATATGCCAATGATACCGTCGCGGAGATGATAGAGAGAGAGCAGCAAAAAAATGCCGCAAAACCAAAAAAATCGACACGTAATAATTGGCTTTTACAAGGTAATACTAAAATAGATTCTCTTTACTCGGCAGAGCCTGATCGCGACCTCAAAGCCTTAACTACGACCCATAAAAACTTATGGGATCGTTTATTAAAAGAAACCAATCAAGCCATTAAAGATGCCCTAGGGCCGCGGTTGGCTGAGTACTATCAAATAGTGACCGTAAATACAGCAAAAGGCGAAGATAATGGGCGAACACGCTTTGAATATAAGGGTTTAAAACTACCAGCAGAGAATATTCACTTAAAGCTTTAAAAGCACAAAGGGTATCTGAAAGTAAAAGCAAAGCAGAGTTAATTTACTCTGCTTTTTTGGCTCTATTCGCGTTAGTGGTTGATCAGGGCGTAATCCAGATGGACCGTCAAGGGTTATTGCAGTGGGCTTGGGATTCTGGTCTTAATCCCTTCAGTCAGGGCGTTGTCCAGATGGACGAATCAAAGAAAACTGGATACCTCTCCCAGTTTTAGTCTTAATCCCTTCAGTCAGGGCGTTGCCCAGATGGACAACATCTACGTCGCTTTCATTGCCAAAACAATGAGTCTTAATCCCTTCAGTCAGGGCGTTGTCCAGATGGACATGTGTCTCAGACCGTATGGTCAAAGGCAGTGGTGTCTTAATCCCTTCAGTCAGGGCGTTGTCCAGATGGACGCAAGTCAAAACGATGAAACCAATGTTCTTCCAACGTCTTAATCCCTTCAGTCAGGGCGTTGTCCAGATGGACACAAGATCGAAACAGATCTTGACACACGGTTGACGTCTTAATCCCTTCAGTCAGGGCGTTGTCCAGATGGACGTGGAAACGTATGCAAGACCAAACGGTATCTCTAATGTCTTAATCCCTTCAGTCAGGGCGTTGTCCAGATGGACTACTGTAGTCATGACAGGCTTCGTCGTGACGTTCCGTCTTAATCCCTTCAGTCAGGGCGTTGTCCAGATGGACCCAACTTCACTGGAAGACATGGCGCAAAATATCCGTCTTAATCCCTTCAGTCAGGGCGTTGTCCAGATGGACAATAACATCATGAAAAACGTACTATTGGCTTTATGTCTTAATCCCTTCAGTCAGGGCGTTGTCCAGATGGACGAAATTAGAGCGCTTGGCTCGACAGGTAGGATCAGTCTTAATCCCTTCAGTCAGGGCGTTGTCCAGATGGACGGAGCGCTCATGGCGCGCGCTAAAAATCGAATTAGTCTTAATCCCTTCAGTCAGGGCGTTGTCCAGATGGACGAGAGTGTTAGATGTTCGATGCGAATGCGGATCAGTCTTAATCCCTTCAGTCAGGGCGTTGTCCAGATGGACCAGGAACAGGTATGTATATTGTCAAAGGATTCAAGTCTTAATCCCTTCAGTCAGGGCGTTGTCCAGATGGACTTTGGTTAAAGACCACATCAAACTCTTTAACGTGGGTCTTAATCCCTTCAGTCAGGGCGTTGTCCAGATGGACAGAAGATATTTATAACCGATTGTTTTTATTAATGCAAGTTTATCATTAAACAAGCGTTTTAAACAAAAGCCCGCAAGGCAAAAATAAGCAATTGTCATACCATTTAAATAGAGCAAGCGGCTAACTAGCGATGATAATTAAGATTAAATTTAACAGCAAAAAAATAAGCCACTTAACTCGGGCCAATATCCCCTGCCCTTGATTATTCGATCATGGCGGGTGGTTAGTAAACAAAGCCGACTAATCTCGGGTCAGAGTGGATCAAGATTAATGGGCTCTCTGGTACCTGATGAAAGCTGCCTTCTAACAAGGTAAAAGGCAGACATAATAGCCTATCTTGCTGTTGATCAAGCATACTGAGCAAACGTTGGCAGGTTTTTTCTCTTTCCGTTCGCGATAAAGCAAAGAGATAAACTGACTTTTGTAACGGCCAGGCGTATTTGCTGCAGTATTTGTGCATTTTTCGTAAACGCTTAGGACAGCTGATATCATAACTGATGATCCATAACGGTTTATTCATGGCTCATCCCCCGCTCTAAATAACGGCGACATAACCTTATCATCCGCCTCAATGCCGTTTTTCTTTGTTTTTGCCAACCAAACCAAGCCGGATAAAAGCGCTGTTGCCCTGCTCGGGTTAAGCGACAGCCGTATTCGGTTTGCTCAAAATCTTGCGCGGTGAGTTTTTGAGTCCGCCACAAGGCGATCAACCATGCCTCTAAATCTGAGCGAGTCAGTTCTTTGATATCCAGCACTAGGCTGGATCGGCGATAACCAGTTCGATGGTGAAAACCCAAACAAAGGTCAAATCCTTCAGCCAGTAGATGAGGAGTCAACGCACTGTCTTCTAAGGTTGCGGTTAACGACAGTAAAGCATTGATAGGGTCACCCGGAGGTTGCCGCTCTCTGCCGGTAAAGCCATCAAGCTGAAAGCACTGCGCCCACGCCTGCCAATACTTACGGCTCATTTCTGCTTCATAAAGCATAAGATTATTCGGCGGGCAAGTGGGAGTGGCGAGCAAAGGCATACCTAATTGCTTAAGCACTCGGTTTTGACCGCGCCGTCTGGCAGACAATAATGCCCATGCATAACGCTGGCGCTGAGACTCTTGGCAGATCGCCCGATATTGTAATAAGCGTAAGTTATTCGGCGCACTGGCTGAGTTGAAAATCATCGCACTATGCTTGTGACCCACAATGACTAGCTCTTTACCCAACTCTGACAGTTTTAGATGTAAATCGGTACTGATTGCAATGCTTTTACCTACTACCACACGCTCAATTTCTGCTAACGGCAATAAGCGTGATGGCTGCTGTGGATGAGCGATATGGAGCACACTATCCTGAACGGAAAGACTAAAATCAGGCATATCGAGAACTAAGCTTGTCATGGTTATTACCTCGGTTGGTGTATTCATGACAGCATAATTGAACCTAACGAATAAAAACGGCCTGACCAATTGGTCAAGCCGTTCGAGCTAGGCAATAGCCAGTTTAGATTGCTTGAATACGAAACTCTTGCAATTTTGCACCTAGGCGAGCCATGGTTTCGCTATCTAACTCTTTGCCGCGTAGTGCTTCTGGTACATCGAGAGATAAATGCAGATAACGAGCACCGTTTTGCTGGATTTGCGCCGCCATCGGTAAAGGTAAGATGCCAATCACCAGATCACCGGGTTGAATAATGTCAGGGGTTAAATGTGGCAATTGTTGATCCACTTGATACCCCTGCTGCAGACACCATTCTCGCGCCCCGCGATGTCGCGTCACTAAATAGCGCATATTTAATCCATGGCCTGCTTGAGTTCATACAAACACTGTTTAATCTTGTTCGCATTGACGCGATCACACACCTGTATACGATTCACTTTGGCTCGATTAACCATCGACGTATTCACTTCATAAGCGCTAACCAGCAAGTTACGGGCATATAACCCCCCCAGTTTATTACCTAATGTATCAAGTTTATGCAGGGTATCTTGATCATTAGAAACCCCTTGCTGCTTACCATCTGCGCCCCAGTAACGAGCTTTACATTCAATGATCAGTAGTTGATTTTTATGGCGAATGAGTAGATCAAACTCGTTATTTTTGCCTTTGTCTGAACGTCCCTGCATTAAAGCCCGATGTTGATCCATTTTTGTGCCCCACACCCCTTCAACACTCATGGCGACTTGTTCAAAACCACATTGTAAAGCCTGTAGATAGGTCAGCTCTTCTAACCATAAACCAGCTAAATACCGACAAGCGTCTTCAGAACAAAATTGAATTTGTTTGCTCTCCTCTTGCCAGTTGATCAGCCCTGCTTGAGCAAGCTTGGTATAGACTTGCACAAACGGACCACGGGGTATCTGCTTCATCTGTTGCTGTTGATTGGTCGGAAAGTCTTTGGCAGCCGTACTCGCCATCGCCTGTAAACTCCCCAACATATTCTGACATGGACCAGCGAATTGTTGCCCTAAAAACAGAGTTAACTCAGCACGGTCATGAACGACACTATCATTTTCTTGATCGGTACTGTCAGTTAACCAAAAACCGTTGGCCGCTAAGAGTTCTTCAAGGGTTAACACCGATTCATAAGGCAGCTGAAAATCTATATTTTCATTGAGTATTGGAATGGCTTTATTTTGGCTATCGGTATAAAGGATCAAGGCCTGTTCGCCATCTTGTGGCAAATTAGCATTGTGTTGATAAAAGGCTAAAGTCATGGCCAGTGACATCGGTTTCGTACCACAGGTAGCGTTAAGCACCCAACGTTTATCAATATGATGCTCAGTGAGATAGTTAAGCAGGTCTTGTGCTTGTTGTTTTAACGTGGGTAAGTGGTGGCTACTTTTACCATGGCTACGCCATAATACGGGTACGCCGCGCTGCTGATAGATCTCCTCTAAGCGGTCACCTTTGGTGTCTAAGGTGCTATCACCAAAGACTAAAATCGCCCCGCTACAGTTAGGGTCGGCAAAAGTAGGAATAAGGTTCGGGATGATTTGATCAGAAATTAAGTTGATATGAATGGTCTGCATTATTGGCCTCTTACTAATTACCCGCTTGAATCCGTTAATCTACCATAATCCATTAAGTGCATTGATGAATATGATGTTGATCTGTGAAGTTATTAACCTTAATCCTTTACGGTTTGATTAAGTTAAGTAGGTATAGAGTAACAAATAAGGTGACAAGAAACGGTACAGCCAATTGGTGAGGTGCTAGGTGCTAGGTGCTAGGTGCTAGGTGCTAAAATATCCCTTCAGTCAGGGCGTTGTCCAGATAGACGCAACATACCGTTCAATCGTCCAAGTACATCAAGTCTTAATCCCTTCAGTCAGGGCGTTGTCCAGATAGACCTATCTATTCAGATCGTGGCCTATTGGTGTTTGAGTCTTAATCCCTTCAGTCAGGGCGTTGTCCAGATAGACTAATAAATATAAGGAAATAAATCATGAGCTACGGTCTTAATCCCTTCAGTCAGGGCGTTGTCCAGATAGACACTTACCTTCGGTGCTAATCCCCTGCGTATGTATTAGTCTTAATCCCTTCAGTCAGGGCGTTGTCCAGATAGACACTTCTGTTACCGCGTCACTAGCAAATTCGACGGGTCTTAATCCCTTCAGTCAGGGCGTTGTCCAGATAGACTTTAGTTTATAAGACAGATCTTTCCGTCATACGAGTCTTAATCCCTTCAGTCAGGGCGTTGTCCAGATAGACTGTAACATTCTTAAGAACGACGCAGCAGACATCTGTCTTAATCCCTTCAGTCAGGGCGTTGTCCAGATAGACATAGATGTTACCAGTCCCACCTGCACCGACCCACGTCTTAATCCCTTCAGTCAGGGCGTTGTCCAGATAGACCTTACGCGAAGCTACCCGTTGGGAGGGCAATCTATGTCTTAATCCCTTCAGTCAGGGCGTTGTCCAGATAGACTGAGCGTATCACTGAAGCAGTAAACACCACTTATGTCTTAATCCCTTCAGTCAGGGCGTTGTCCAGATAGACATAGGAGGGAGGTTCATGGTGGCCGCGTAAGCTGCAGTCTTAATCCCTTCAGTCAGGGCGTTGTCCAGATAGACCGCAAGCGCCACTGCTTTGCAAAACGCTCGTACTGTCTTAATCCCTTCAGTCAGGGCGTTGTCCAGATAGACTTCACATAAAAGAAAACCCACCGAAGTGGGTTATGTCTTAATCCCTTCAGTCAGGGCGTTGTCCAGATAGACTAATCACTGGCTCGGCTGTTCACTCTGAAGTGCTGTCTTAATCCCTTCAGTCAGGGCGTTGTCCAGATAGACAGAAGCTATTTATAACCGATTGTTTTTATTAATGCAAGTTTGGGGTCAAACAATCGTTTTAAACACAGAGAAAATCGCCCGATTTAAGCATTTTTTAAGCCAAACTTAACACATCAACTTTAATACATTGATTATTAATCACTTATTTTTAGCGGTTTTTATTTTAGCTCACTACGTCTTTCCGTTGGCAAATGAGCAATAATATGGCTCATGACCCGATCAAGGTTATAGCCATATTCAGCGCTATAACAAACAGGCTTGCTGATCTTCAACCCTGTTGACTGTTGAATGCGGCGCTGAACCGATTGGGATTTTTCCGCCAATTGCGCCGCAAGCGTAGGCTCAGGCCTAGCCAGTGAGCGATGCCAATGACGGCCTTTCATCACCATATCGGCTTGGTTAATCACCACCACCACGCGTTCAGGTTGAATTTGCGGTAAAATAACGCTTTCTAGTAACTGAAAACTCGTGCCTAAATCTCGTAAGCCTCCTTCTAGGATCACCAGCACCATATCGATCAGTGCATAATGACGATTAGGCTCGCCCACCGCGGTGCAGGTTTGCTGCAACTGTTGTGAAATGGCTTTAGCGTGCTGTAAATCTGCTGCTCGTCCATCCCCGAGCCCGGCAGAGTCATGCAAACGTAAATATTGACTCAATGAATAATCACTCACCTGCTGGGTTTCCGGATCGACCCCTCGCCCTACTCTGGCTAAATTTTTTCCTGCTAACGCATTAATTGTGCTGCTTTTACCACAGCCAGTTGCGCCAACCAATAATACATCCAGTGGTAGCAACAGTTGACGCTGTTCAATCGCTTGAGCTAAACGTTGCATTAATTGATTCATATTTCACCTCATGGGTCAATAAGTGCCGTAATAGCGGCACTTATTGATCGCTAACTATGATTACTTCACTAAAACAAACGGCCGAAAAAGCCACAAACGCCACCGACAATGGCACCAACCCCGCTGCCAATTTTTTCACCAACACTACCAAACAAGCTGCCAAGTTTTCCGCCAATTTCAGCGCCCTTTGCAGCCCCAGAGCACACCGACTCCCAAAGGGTTTGGTTAATTTCTTGCTGATAGTCCAACAGCGCGTCATCATCTTGCCAAATTTGACTCTCACGGTTGATATCTTGTATTAAAGCCGCCCGCTTTTCCTGTTGCACATTTTGGATAATGTGCAATAGCAGTTTACTCATGTTATAAGGCCGCTGTTCGATGCTGCCCTCTTTATAACCTGCAGCGTAATAGATCGGCGACACCTCGACCTGCGTCGCTTCAAATATACGTCGGCGCGTTGAGCTGATCTTTTCTGCCAGAAACCTGACCAATTCTGGCTCAGGCTGATTGGTTTCATGATCCCAATGACGGCCTTTCATCGCCATATCCGCTTGGTTTATCGCGACCAACAGACGGCTTTTATCGTTACCTAAATTGGGGATGATCACTTGATTGATCAGCTCAAATGAAGTGCCTAAATCACGACTACTGCCATCTAATACCACCAGCACCAGATCAATCAGCAAATTGCCGTTTTGATCGGTCTCGTTCAGCTTGTCGATAATATTCTTCGAATGACGACGATCCGCCGCTTTACCATCGCCCAATCCTGGGCTATCAAACAGGACTAGGTTATCAAGCTCAAACTTGGCAATATCCATGGTTTCTGGATCAACGCCTTGACCAACTTTGGCTTTTTCTGTCGCAAACAGGGCATTAATGGTTGAAGATTTACCACATCCGGTTGCTCCAGTGATCAAGATGTTAATCTTGGTCTGTCTAATTTCGGTGATTCTGGTCAACCATTGCAGCTTTTGTGATTCATTTAAGCTGTTGTCTTGCTCAATCAACTGGCCCAGCTTATCAGTGAAGTGTTGTGCGCTCATAAGAGACTCCTTGTTAACGATATAAAGAAGAAAGAAGATTGCCCCGTGTTCAATACCGCTCACGAATGGTGTACATCAATACTTGACTCAACAGCCAAGCATTGGGGTGCCAACAATGACTTTTGTTTTCATTAATCCAGCAATTTGTCTTTGATAATGAAAACCATCCGCCACTTGAGTTTGAACCGGCTTATTCAGTAACTCGGCCGCTAAACTGGCATGAATAACATAGTGCTGGCCACCACAGTGCCTGAGTACAAAGGCTTCGGCACGCTCAGACAGCTCCATCCAGCTACGAGATAAATCGGCATGAATTAAACGTTGCAGTGCACGGCGAGCACGCTGACCTTGACGGCGACAAGTCGCCATTGCGACTAATTTCCAGCCTCTCTTGGCTTTAAAAAAAGTAGCGGCAATAACTCGCCCGTGACGAATGACTAAACGCCAACGTTGAGTATCTTCGAGTAAATCTTGAGGAGAGGAATAATGTAAACCACCACTGACTTGTGCATAGCTCTCAACAAGCAATGACCATACTTGTTCCAGATAACGTTGCATGCCAGATTGATGCAGTACTGTGATTGTTTTCATCATTGCGCCACCCCCTGATTTGGTATGACGCAAGAATAACTTAATAAGGGAAACAACCCCCTCTGACCAATTGGTGAGTGATAACCGTGTTAAGCGATCTCCACCGCGGATTTGGTGATCTTAGACAGAGAAACCTAGTGGATAGGCGAAGCAAACACCATCAATAGAAAGTAGATGATTGTTACCAATTGTCTGGAGAAGCTGTTAATTATATCGGTGAGTGTCATACTCACCCCGAGGGCTTACCCTAACCATTGCAACAGGATGGGGTTTCATGGTCAACACACCTCGAAGGGGGAACACCTAAGATAGTTCTCATTGTCGGGATAAAAGGTTTTTGGATCGGAAAGATGAAAGGGACTATTTTATCAACACTCTCCCGCAGGTAATCAAATAAGTTTTGTTTATAGATCTAACAAGGCACTAAAACTTGGATTGGGGCAAATGTTTTAGCTGGCAGTTTCGCTCTCTAACTGAATTCTGTGAGTCAATCAATTATTACACTTAACGATTAAGTGAATATTCATTCATGAGGAGGGGCTAGATTAAGACGCCAGATTGAATGGATACACATAGCTACTTGTTCGACTAAAAAGAAAAATGAATGACCATCGTTCCACTAGCACCTGAAGTGGTGCGCTCTTAATTCACTCAGACAACACCACAACATTCGAAGCCTGAATATTGACAATATTTATCACTCAAGATCGATATTAGAAGAATATAGCATGGTCACCGTATGGTCACAATTGTGACCATGTACGCCCATTCAGGTATAGTTCAGTGAATATTTAATGAATAACTATGTAAGGATGAGATAAGGAAACATTGATAAGGCTATATAAACTCTAGAAACAACAAAGCCCGCTGAGAGCGGGCTTTGCATAAAATTTGGTGGGTCTAGGCAGACTCGAACTGCCGACCCCTACCATGTCAAGGTAGTACTCTAACCAACTGAGCTATAGACCCAAATTTTTTCTTGTTCACATTGGTGCGTCCGAGTGGACTCGAACCACCGACCCCCGCCATGTCAAGGCGATACTCTAACCAGCTGAGCTACGGACGCATCACTTGAGAACGGGGTGGATATTAGCGATTGATTTTACTCAGTGCAAGTGGATTTTTACTATTTTTGACTCAACTGACTCTTACGTGATCAACTTGCTTGTTTTTTACTCTAAAATAACCGTTGTCATCCAATCTTTCTGTCTAAGTTCACAGTCATCTCCCTTTTATAGTAGGTCGTGAGTAAGTCATAAAAAAGAGAAAAGGCGGGTCACATCAAAAATTAAAAAGGCCGTTAATTAGAACTAGCTCCTCTTTTTGTGATTTGGATTCAAAAATAACGTTGATTGGTGAAGGCAAATGGGTACTATAACGGCTATTCGAACGAATATGCAATTGAGTCGGTAGAACATGGATGCAAAACTGTTTAATCATTCACAAACGCTAAGAGCGTCCGTACTTCGCGGGCTGAGCTTATTTTTGTGTTTTATTGCTCTCTCTATGGCCATCTTCAACGTTGTCTACCATCAAGCACTCGGCCTAGCGAGTATTGAAGTTCTGTTTTCAGGCTACTCTTTCTATATTCATCAATACGCTAAACAGAATGACTACTCTGAGCGCCATGCTCAGTTTTACGTTTGTGTCCTATTAACGATCATAGTGTTAGCAACTTATCTACAACCGATTAGCAATGGAACCTTTATATGGGGCTTATTGGCTCCGGTGGTACTTTACGTCTTTCTGGGTCAGAAACTAGGCGGAGTAGTAACCGGTATGATCGTCGTGTTCATCAGTTGCCTTTTGTTTATTCAGCTCCCCTACTCATCGTATCCTAATGCGATACCTGTACTGATTAATTTTAGTTTTTGCTATAGCGGCCTTTGGTTTATTGCTCATCTTTATGAATCTAATCGCCATAAAATTGAATTTACGCTGACTCATTTAGCCACTCGAGACCCATTAACTGGAGCTCATAATCGACTTTCGCTGCATTCTGCATTTGACTATTTTGAGCAAAACAAGAGCCCAAATACCTCGCTTTGCTTATTGATTATTGATTTAGATTACTTCAAACAAATCAACGATCAGTTTGGCCATGATACTGGCGATAAAGTGCTAGTAGAAACATGTCGATTATTTGCTCAACACGTTGGGGAGAAAAACTTATTTCGAATTGGTGGGGAAGAGTTTTGTATTACTCTCTTTGATCATTCACTGTTACAGGCAGAGCAAATCGGCGAAAGGCTACGCAATCTTGTTGCTAATTACTCATTTTCTAAACAACAAGCTATCCAGTTAACACTCAGTGTCGGTATTTGTGAGTATCGCAGCGGGGATAACTTGAATGAGTTAATTAAATTAGCGGATATGGAACTGTATAAAGCGAAAAAAAATGGCCGAAATCAAGTCTGTATTTGTCAATCATCAGCCAGCAAAGATTATACTGAACTTTCACAAGCTGATTCAATTTAGCCGTTTTATTTCGGACACCGGTACCTCAGCTTCATCAGTTTCAAAAACAACGTTATAATTCTCAGTATAGGTACAATGAGGTAAACGACTACAAGTGAAAAATCGTCGGCCTTTAAACTCACCTTGGCTGGCCGTCTTGATGACCATTGGGCTACCACAACGCTTACAAAAACGAACTTCTTTATCCGGCTCAATAAGATCAATATGTGCGGCAAGCAATCGGCGTAGTTTACCCACTTGATAACTGTATTTAATATTGGCGCCAATTAGTGGAATATTAGCTGACTGACATACTTGCAGTAACAACTTTTGTCGCTCTATTTTTCCTTTGTTTAACGGTTTTCCATCATCGAGTTCCATGATGACTCGTGGTTCTAACGTTCTTGCATCGCAAACCACAAAACTAAAATAATGCTTAGCAATCCGGCTATGAGCAATAAACCATTGTTTTTTGTTCTTCAATGGTTTGGGCATAACAGCATGGGTCATGCTTACTTTTGCCAGCACAATGCCGTGCTCACCGACGGCGGCTCTTAATGCATTAAAAAAGGTACTTTCTGCGGCATTCAGTAACGGGCCACTTTTTTTGTAAGTGTAATCTTTACTATCATCATTACGAATTAAATATTTTTGAATGAATAGAAAAAAACCAACCAAAAGAGCAACTATAATAAAGACGTTCGCCATAGTACCTATTCTTTATCTATACAACGCTAACGAGAAGCTTATCGCTATATTGACTATTATTAAAAAATAAAACTATCCATCAAACCGACCATCTTACCAATTTCAGGTTTAGTGATAGTGTCGTTAGCACCTAGAGCAAGCGCTTTAGCTCGGTTATCATCGCTCATTAATGATGAGAACATGATGATTGGTGTTTGGTTATATGCTTCATTCTCACGTAACCGTTTGACTAAATGCATCCCATCCATACGAGGCATTTCTACATCAGTCACGATGGCATTCACCAACTCACTAACGGAGGTATTCTCTTCTTTGGCCACACGCTGAATATCCATTAGCTTTTCGTACGCTTCTCCCCCATCTTTACAAGCAATCACGTTATAACCAGCTGAACTCAGCGTTTCTTGAATCATACTACGAATAAATGCCGAATCATCGACTACCATGATCGTTTTAGCATTGCGTTTGCTGACCATTTTCTGATTTAAATCAATCGAACGATCCATTTTAACATCGTATTTACCCATACTTAATTCTGGGTTGATGTCAGCAATGATTTTCTCAAAATCTAAAATCATGATCAGCTTTTTGTCTTTACGGACGACGGCAACGACACAGTCTTGCTCACCAGCTTCTAAAAATTGACTCGGTGACTCAACATCATTCCACGAAATACGGTGAATTCGACTAATACTGTCAATTAAAAATCCGTTTGTCATACGGTTAAAATCGGTCACTATAACGTATTTGTTCTTAATATCTGGGCGAGTGGGAACACCAAGCCAACCAGCAAGATCGACTAAGGGTGTTAATATTTCCCGAGAAGAAAAGACCCCTATCATGTGAGGCTGTGCATTGGGATAATCGGTGGTTTCAGGTACACGAATGACTTCTCGTACTTTGGCAACGTTAATCCCGTAGTAACAGGTTTTCGTCTCACCACTAGGCAATAGTTTTTCTAGATGGAATTCAATAATTTCCAGCTCATTAGTACCACTTTCTAATAAAATTGTATTATTTGGATTGCTCATAATCATTCACATCTTTTCGGCAAAGCGTTAAGTTCGTTCCTTTTTGTAGTATATACGCAAGTCGTCCAAAGAAAATGATAATGGGGTAGATTGTTTATTTAATTTGTTATCTATACCCAATTACCAAGAAAAAAGTCTCTCGTTAATCCGCCATGGCTCCCTTAAACCGTGCTATTGCCAGCAAGTCTATGAATATAGATGAGTAGTTGTAAAAGAAGCACCACAGAACCAATGATTAACCCATTAAAATGGGAAAAATCACACCTCAATAGAAACTCTTTTGCATATCAATATGTGACATCGATCACTTATAATGTCGCTTATTTTTTACTCAACAGGTACGTTCTTCTATATACTGATAAGTGCAGTGAGGTGTTAAATCATCAATCATTCCCTACTCATCATAATCATTTAAATAGATTAGGAACGATTGACTTATCTCATTTTACATCGTCAGGAGGAAAGTCATTATGGAAAAAGATGCTTTAGGTATATGCCTTTCACGAGACATGCTAAGCGAGCATCTTCTGTCAACGTTTACTCATGTTCGGGCTTACGAACTGGCGGTAGAAAACGATGAACAAGTCCGCGTATTATTCGCTTTTCCACAAATGTCGGGCAAGGATGTGCTCACTACGATGCAAGGCACGAAAAAATTGATTTGGCGAGCAGATTTCTTCTGTCCCCATTTCCCTCATCGATAAATCAAAGCTGATTCGTGGTAACGAATCAGCTTTGAACTCTTGTTACAACAAAACACTACCCTCTCGAAAAAAAACTCGCTACTATAGAGTAATCACTCTAAATCGAACTCTGAACGGTAACATGAAGCTAAAAACCATTACTTTGACGTTGTGCTCGTTGCTGGGTAGTGCTTCTGTCCATGCCATGCCGATTTCGTTTCAGCAAGCTTGGGATATTTTGCAGCAAAGCAACCACTCATTAGCCGCCGAACGAGCCAGTGTTGAGCACTATCAGCACCTCCAAGATTCTACGGCAAATCTTAATCTTCCTTCGGTTTCATTAGGAGCCAGCTATACTCGGCTTGATAAAGATGTCACTTTATCCGTACAACAAATTGTAGGCAGTAGCGGGGCTCACTTACCGACCTTGCCGCCGCCATTAAATCAATTGGGGTCTCTTAGCTCAACGATCACTGAACGTGATATTTTTAGTTCTTCGATTCGAGCGGTATGGCCTATTTTTACCGGTGGACGTATTACCGCCGCTCAAACGGCCGCTCAAGGCAGAAAAGAAGAAGCACAAAGTCAATTAGCGATGGTAACCCAAGCACGCTACGAAGATTTAGCCAAGTACTACTTTAGTGTGGTTTTAGCACGCGAAGTGTTACAAACTCGGCTTGCCGTTGAGCAAGGATTGACTCAGCATCGAGATAAGGCCCTTAAACTTGAGCAACAAGGTCAAATCGCTTTAGTTGAGCGTCTACAAGCCGAAGCCTCCCTTGATAAGGCAACGATTGATCGTAAAAAATCAGAAAAAGATTTAGATATTGCACAAAGTGCTTTAACTCAAATACTTAATCAACATCAGCCTGTTGAACCAAGTGGGCAGCTGTTTATTAACCAAAGCCTTCCTCCTTTGAGTGCTTTTATACAGCAAACCTTAGCAACCTATCCTGGCCTTGATCTGCTCAGCGCAAAAGAGAAACAAGCCAATAGCCTTATCAAGGCTGAGAAAGGGAAATACTACCCAGAGGTGTATCTATTTGGTAACTATAGCTTACATGAGGATGACTCATTAGCGGGCCAAATGAAACCCGATTGGCTCGTTGGCGTTGGCGTCAGTGTGCCTTTAATTGAAAATACTGGGCGTAGCCACCAAGTGAAAGCCGCCAATAGCTTAGTCTCACAAGTCCGCTATTTGCGCGCCCAAGCAGAACAAGATTTAACGGTATTGGTTGAAAAAACCTATAAAGAAGCCGAACAAGCTCTAGAAGAAGCACAAGGGCTTAATTCAAGCTTACGCTTGGCACAAGAAAACTTATCATTACGTCAGAAAGCCTTTAATCAAGGTCTGGCCACTTCGCTTGACGTTGTCGATGCCGAACTTTATTTAGCCAGCATTAAAACTCAACAAGCCGTGGCTGGTTTTAACTATCTCATTTCTCTGAGTAAGCTTTTAGCCTTATCGAGTGAGATGCAAACTTTCTCTCATTATAAGCAGATGGCAGTTCCTTTAACGATGCTGCCCAATCACCTTGTCGATTCACAAAGGGAACCTTCATGAAAGCGGTTAAATCTTCTGTTATTGTAATTTCTGTCGTCGCCGCCGTCGCTTGGATAGGTTATAGCTTTTATCAAGCTTATCAGCCTCAACCCATTCGTCTCCAAGGACAAATTGAGTCTCAACAATACAGTATCTCATCCAAAGTGCCGGGACGTATTGATCAAGTCTTTGTTCGCAAAGGGGATCTCGTCAGCAAAGGTCAGCTAATTTTCACCATTCATAGTCCGGAAATCGAAGCTAAGTTAGAACAAGCGATGGCGGGGCAAAGAGCGGCTGGCGCATTAGCTCAAGAAGCGGAAACGGGTTCACGTAGCCAACAAATACAAGCAGCAAGAGACCAATGGCTAACCGCAAAAGCGGCGGCTGATCTGGCTGAAAAAACCTATTTACGAGTGAATAATCTCTTCGAGCAAGGCGTTGTTGCTGAGCAAAGACGAGATGAAGCCAATACTCAATGGCGTGCAGCCAGATACAGTGAAAATGCCGCTCTACAAATGTATGAAATGGCTAAAGAAGGGGCTCGTAAAGAGACCATACTCGCCGCTTCTGAAAATGAACGCATGGCCGCAGGTGCGGTGGCTGAAGTAGAAGCTTATGCCGCTGATACTCGCATTGAAAGCTGGTTTGACGGTGAAGTGTCTCAAGTATTAATGCAAGCCGGAGAATTAGCCCCGCAAGGTTTTCCTGTCGTCACCGTGGTTGATCGCGCCGACTCTTGGGCAGTCTTTAATGTTCGAGAAGATTTATTGCGCCACTTTGAACAAGGATCAACCTTCAAAGCATTCTTACCTGCGTTGGATAAATACGTTGAATTTACCGTGACCCACATCGCAGTAATGGGAGACTTTGCTACTTGGCGATCAACCGATACTTCACAAGGTTTTGATCTAAGGACCTTTGAAGTTGAAGCTCGTCCCACACAACCCGTTGATGGGTTAAGAATGGGCATGAGTGTTGCTGTTGAGTTATAAGACCATGTCAAACCGTCTCCCTTCACAGTGGCAGTTGTTACGTCACGATCACTGGCTACTCTCATGTCTGACTTGGGTGCCCATTACTCTAGCGGCGCTATTATGGTGGATATTTTCCCAAGGTATCCTCCATCATTTACCGATAGGTGTGGTCGACCTATCACACAGCCAATTATCGCGGCAAATGGTTCGTCAACTGGATGCTACATCAACCTTATCGGTAACACGCCACTATCAAAGTGCCTCGGAAGCGAAACAAGCATTAATCTCAAGTGATATTTATGCTTACGTCGTTATTCCTACTCAGTTTGATAAAAGTATTTATCGTGGGGAGCAGCCTCAAGTCAGTACTTTTTACAATAGCCAATATATTTTGATTGGACGATTAATCAATTCAGCGGTTCTTCAAGCCCAAGGAACATTTAACGCTCAACTGGATGGAGCCAGAACCTTAGCAAAAGGCGATCAAACCCTGTTGAGCGCTTTGGGACAAGCGGTGCCTGTTCGAACTCAAGTGACTCCACTGTTTAATAAAAATAATCACTATGCTCAATTTTTAGTCTCTGCGGCGGTTCCTGCACTGTGGCAAATTTTTATCGTGGTCGCGACAATTTTAATTTTAACGGCAAATTATCGTGAATATGGTCTACAACGTTGGTTAGCGGCTCACCCTTTCCGAAACCTGAGTAAAACACTGGCTCCCTATTTTGTCATTTTCCTACTTCAGGGAATTGGATTTTTAATTTGGTTCTATCAAGCCATGCAATGGCCGATGCACGGTAGATTCTCAATCATCATTGTTGCTCAGATGGTGACTATTTTAGCTTGTATGATTATGGGCTGTTTTTTTTACTTTTTAACCCTTGACCCTGCTCGAGCAATGAGTTTTGCGGGTGCATTTACCGCGCCGAGCTTTGCGTTCATGGGCGTCACTTTCCCTGCCTCAGATATGAGTAGCGTCGCGCTCGCTTGGCGAAGTTTGTTACCCATCAGTCATTATATTGAAGTGCAGATCAGCCAAGTCAATTATGGACTGAACGCTCAGCAGTCACTTCAGCATTTATGGCCAATGCTCGGTTACCTACTCCCTTTAGTGATCACACTCGTGCTTATTAATAAACATCAAAGCAAAGAAACCGCGCTAAGGAGTAATCATGACTCTGTTTAATCTGTTCAAAGCCGAGTTAAAAGCGCTGATAACTAATCCTGTCGTGATGTTAACCATGATCGGTGGTGTGGTTTTTTATTCTTTTCTCTATCCATTACCGTATAGCCAACAAACCCCTCGTGAATTACCCATTACTGTAGTGAATTTAGATAAAAGCCAGACTAGCTATCAACTTGAGCGAATGGTTGATGCTACCCCACAGATAAAAATCATCCAGCGAAATCACTCGATCGTGGATGCCAAAGCAGCCTTTTTAGCTGGCGAAGTGAGTGGTATTTTGGTGATCCCTGAACATTTCTATAAAGATTTACTGCTCGGTAAAAGCCCAACGCTAGCCTATGCCGGAGACGCGGCGTACTTTCTGGTCTATGGCACGGTGGTAGAGGGATTGGTTCAAGCTGGTGGCACCTTATCAGCGAAAGCGAAAGTCGCGCGCTTGGTCGTCGATGGAGAGCCTTTAGGTCTCGCGACGGAACACTGGTCGGCACTACAATCGAATATGAAGCCGACTTTTAACCCTAAAATGGGTTATATCGATTACGTTGTGCCCGGTGTATTTGTGTTGATTTTGCATCAAACACTGATTATGGCGGTGGGATTAATGGTCGGTACTCAAAAACAGGGTAAAGGCTACTGGCAGCGCGTCTCTCCACTTCGACTGATTGCAATAAGAACACTGCTGTTTGTCGCCTGTTATTACCTCCTCAGTATGTATTACTTTGGAGCCAGTTTTAGTCGTTTAGGTATCAGTACTCTCGCCAATATGGGGCAATTACTGACACTTTTATTGCCCTTTTTATTGAGTGCTTGTTTTCTCGGTATCTGGCTTGGTGCGCTCGCCCCAAGGCGAGAGCTCGTCACCGTTGTCGTCTTAATCAGCTCGATGCCTTTAGTTTTCTCTTCTGGTTTTATTTGGCCACTAGAAGCGATTCCGCCCCCTATCACTTGGCTGGCCAGCCTATTTCCAAGCACCCCAGGGATACAAGGTTTTCTTGCTCTTAATCAAATGGGCGCGGAATGGTGGCAAATTGCACCACAATGGACACTGCTTTGGTTACAAACCTTAGGTTGGGGTTGGCTAGCGTGGTGGCAATACCGTCGAACCGGCAAAGGAAAACTCGCTCATCATGACTAACTAATCTCTACTCAGGATAATGAAAGTTCTACAAGCTTTCTTATCCTGAGTTGGCATGAAATCATAAGAACCAAAGAATGACTTCGGTGGTTTGAACAGCCCACAAGCCCTTGTATTATCGCCATCGCTCCCCTGCGATACCCTTCCTATTTGAAGCTGCAGGAGTGTTGGCTACGTTTTGTTCACCCCAATCATAGAGTCTATCTATGCTCATGGGGACTCACTCACCTGCCGCCGACCTGCAACTCCAAGTTGTTTGGGTATACATGCATCTGTTATCGCTATTAACACGAGATCCTTCCTCTATCTTATTCCTTATCGAAGTTAAATAAATAACCATGATAGATATCACTTAGCTATCGACTTTTAAAGTTGCATAGGTTATAAGTCTAGAAGTATAGACGTCCATTAGCTTAGGGAGCAAGCCGTGCCAATTAAGATCCCCGATCAACTACCTGCAACCGATGTGCTACGCCAAGAAAACATCTTTGTTATGTCTGAATCTCGTGCATCGACACAAGGTATTCGACCTCTTAAGGTATTAATTTTAAACTTAATGCCCAAAAAAATTGAAACCGAGACACAGTTCTTACGACTGCTGTCTAATTCCCCTTTGCAAGTTGATATTGAGTTATTACGCATCGATGATCGTCCGAGTAAAAATACACCGGAAGCCCATCTTAATGCTTTCTATCGTCAATTTGATAAAGTCAGTCAACGCAATTTCGATGGCCTTATCATTACTGGCGCGCCGCTTGGATTGGTTCAATTTGAAAATGTCGCTTACTGGGATCATCTACAGCGCGTCATGAATTGGGCCAAACATCATGTCACTTCAACGTTATACATTTGTTGGGCTGCGCAAGCTGGGTTAAAACTGCTATATAACCTTCCCAAACGCACTCGAGAAGAAAAACTCTCTGGGGTTTATCAGCATGAGATTCATCAGCCTTTTCATCCTTTACTAAGAGGATTCGATGATACCTTCCTCGCTCCACACTCTCGTTATGCTGATTTCGCAGCTGATTATCTAGAGCAACATACCGATCTCGATCTGCTTGCAACATCAAGCATTGCAGGCGTTTATTTAGCGGCAACGAAAGATAAACGAAATGTATTTGTGACTGGCCACCCTGAGTATGATGCTGATACCCTACATCAAGAATATGTGCGAGATCTTGCCGAGGGTTTGCAACCGCCAATTCCACTCAATTATTATCCTGACAATAATCCAGATCAGCCACCACGGGCGAGCTGGCGAAGCCATGGACACTTATTATTTGCCAATTGGCTTAATTACTGTGTTTATCAACAAACGCCCTATGATCTTGAGCACTTTAGTGAAGATAAATTCACTAAAGACGATTAACACTACTTCCCCTCTTACCTTAGGCTAACTGAGTTTGCTAACTGACTCGCATCCTTGTCGGTTAGCCATTTTTCAAACCCCCAATCATTCTATTATAGACGCCACAACAACTTGAATTTACGGCTGTATTTGGGCTTCGCCAAGATCCTTTAATCACTCTGATGAGTTCTATCGATAATGTGATGCCAGAGAATCAGTGCGATGACACTACTGAACATTCGAGTAAAACAAACATCACAACGTCGCTGAATGGAGAAATGGCATGAAATTGGGAGCCGTATTAGGATTAGGGATCAGTGCCTTGTGGCTAAGTGGCTGCGTTACTATGACGGAACAGGGACAAGCAGAATTACGAAGTACTCCAATTGAAATGGCAGAATCAAGAATTGCGTTAGGGTTAGGTTATCTCGAACAAGGTAACCGAGTAAAAGCTCGGCAAAGCCTACAAAAAGCACTCCAACATGCACCGCACTATTACCGCGCTCAGCTCTCCATGGCGCACTACTTTGAAATAGTGGGAGAGAATGAAACGGCGCAGCAGCTTTATCAAACCGCATTAAGGGAGCACCCCAGAAATGGTAATGTGCTTAATAACTACGGTGCCTTTTTGTGTAAACAAGGGGAATATAGCCGAGCCGATCAATATTTTATGCGTGCCGTTGAGCAGCCTTACTATTATCTGATCCCCGCCAGCTATGAGAATGCAGGATTTTGCGCTTTAAAATCGGGCGATAAACAAAAAGCGCACTATTATTTCGAACGTTCGTTAGATCATGACCCTAATCGTGCTCGCTCAATCCTACAACTGGCTAAGTTGGAGATTGATAATGACCAATTTATTCCAGCACGGCTGCGTTTAATGAAGTTCCATCAACAATATGGATATCAAAAGACATCCTTAGAGCTATTGATTGAACTAGAAAAACGCAGCGGCAATCCTGCTTTAGAAAACAAATATCAGGCATTATTAGCAGAGCTGGTCTAACTATTTTTTGATGTTGGTAGGGCGGCCATCTTTGCCGCCTTTACGCTCGCGATAATTGACACGGCGCTGCTTTTTAACGGCTTTGGCACGTTCAATTTTCTTATATTCACGATAAGCAATACGAATAAACTTAATCAGCCCAGCTAAGAGTAGTAACCCAAAGACGGTCATAAAGGGCACGCAAAGCCACTCAGGTTGACATGGCAGATAGAAGTCGATGTCCATTTGTGGCCTCCTTAGATTTAGGCGCTATTTATACCTCTTACTGATTTATCGGCAGATAAGCCATATTCTTGACTCTGATGTCATTATACACGTAATTTATCTAAAATTTTCGCTTTCAGAACGACTTAACCTTGTTGAGCTCTCAATTCTAGTACCATCATGTATAGCCGAGCATCAAACTCTAACTGATGATAATTAGGCTCCATATGACAACACAGTTGGTAAAAAGCTTTATTGTGGTCTTTTTCACGTAAATGGGCCAACTCGTGCACAACGAGCATACGTAATAAAGGCTCTGGTGCTTGTTTGAATGCACTAGCAATACGAATCTCATTTTTGGCTTTTATCTTGTTGCCGTGCACCCGAGAAACATAACTGTGTAGACCGAGCGCATTATTAATAAGATGAATTTTGCCATCGTACACCACTTTACTCAGCGGTGACGTCTTCTTCATATACTGATTTTTAATCGCCATCGTGTAGTTAAACAGCGCTTTTTCACTCTGGATAGCATGCCGCTCTGGGTAACGCTGCTCAAACCAAGAGATCAACTTATCTTGAGTGATTAATTGTTGAATTTGTTCTATTAGCGAGGTGGGATAACCTTGAATATACTTCAATACAGGATGCATAAATTCACTCTGTCGCATCAATTTTTGACGTGGCAGTGTAACTTAAATGGCCCAAGAAGTAATGCCTATTGCCACTACAAGGCGGCTTGTGTATCGGCTCAGCCAGCGTTAGAATTCGCCCTTTTGGTCAAAGTGAGCCTAAAAATGAAACGTGTTGTCCTTTATGTCAAAGACAAGTGCCCTCACTGTAAAGATGCCCAGCGTTATTTGGATGCGAAAGGTATTCAGTACCGTTTGTGTAATGCCAAAATGGCGCGCGGTCGCAAAGAGTTAGATGCGCTAGGAGCAAGAAGTCTCCCTGTCCTCAAAATTGGCGATCAGCTCTTGATTGGCTGGAACGTCAGTAATTTTGAACGACTCTATACCCAAAAAAGCTAAGCGCGGCGGATTAAACGTATTGCTTTACAAATTCGATAAACGTTCTATCGGCATTAGATAAATAGCCTTCTTTACGCCACGCTAACGCGAGATCAATGGAGACGGGAGGTGTGAACGGTATTGCTCTCACTTCCGGTTCATTATCTGCGACCAGCTTCAATAAAGCAGTAATCGCGTGTTCTTGTTTAACAATGCTGAGGATCATCGGTAACAGATTAGTCTCAAAAGCAATTTTTGCCTCATGTTGATGTGTTTTACAAACCTTATCAATGAACTCACGGTGAAAATAACCCGTTTTAAACATCACCAGTTGATGCTCAAAAAATTGCTTAAAATCGATCTGTGTTTGAGCAGCCAGTGGATGATGCTGGCCTACAACGGCCACCATCGGGGAAGAGAGTAACGGGTCAGTTTCTAAATCAGCAGGCACATCTTGATTTAAAATCACGCCGACATCGAGCTCTCCTGCTAATAACATTTTGCGTATCGATTGGGTTCCCGCATCAATGACCGTCATTTTTAAATTCGGAAACTGGGTTTTAAACGCCATTACGATCGGTGGAAAAAAATAACTACCCATCATACTTGGTGCACCTAAGCGCACTTCCCCTTTTACCAGTCCTTTGAGTTCATCCATGGCTAATTGAGCATTGTCGATTTGCTGCAAAATTCGTCGAGCATGGTCGATTAATACCGAACCTTCATGCGTTAAACTTACTTTACGATCACCACGCTTAAATAGGTTTACACCCAGCTGCTGCTCAAATTTTTTAATAGCAATACTTAATGCTGGCTGAGCGATGTGCAGTTGCTGTGCGGCATGAGTGAAGTTCTCATGCTCTGCCACCGCAAGAAAATATCGTAATTGACGACTATCCATTAGCTATTAATTAAAGTTATTGCTTCGATATTTATAATATATTTTATTAATCCGGATAACGCTGCTAGTTTGATCACATTAAGCTTCCCTAACGACTTCACCTGGTCAATAAAACGTATGATTGAACAACACAGCCCAGCCTATCGCCGAGTTACGTTTGCTCTTGCACTTGGATCTTTTTTGATCTTCTGTAACTTGTATCTTTTCCAACCAATGCTGCCTTATCTGGCTCAACACTTTGCGGTGTCAGAAACACAAATTAACTGGCTGTTTGCTGCCTCAACGTTAGCATTATCGGTAAGCTTAGTGCCTTGGGCGATCAGTTCTGAAGTTTTTGGCCGTCGCGGGGTGATGCTGCTCGGGCTGTTTGCCATGCCATGGTTTGGATTACTCACTCTATTGAGCGATCAATTATGGGTACTGATCATCAGTCGAGCTTTGATGGGGATTGCCCTAGCCGCTTTTGCGTCTGTTGCGGTGGCTTATATGGTCGAAGAATTATCGCCACAAGCGTTTAACAAAGCGATTGGTGGATATATCGCCGCCAATTCACTTGGGGGGATCAGTGGTCGTATTGCTGGCGGGTTGTTAACGGATGCTTTTGGCTGGCAAACGGCCGTCGTTGCTATGGCTATCTTTACTTTATTTGGCGCATTGATTGTTTATTTTTCTTTGCCCGTACAACACCATTTTACGCCACAACGTGGGCGTTTTTTACAACATAATCAAGCACTCATATCTCATCTAAGACAACGTAACTTATGGTTAGCCATGCTCATCGGTGGCACCAACTTTGCTTTGTTCGTTAATCTCTATTCGGTAATGGGTTTTCGCTTAGTCGCAGATCCGTATGCGCTACCCGTTGGCATTGCCTCATTAATCTTTCTTTGTTATCTCGCGGGCACCATCAGCTCTCGACTCACAAACCGCTGGACATCGCATTATCATCCTGTCGCCGGGATGATTCTTGGTGCCATGGTCAGTATGGCCGGAATGTGGCTAGCCGCCGTCGAATCATTATGGTTTATGGTGTTTGGTTTACTTTTGATAAGCTTCGGCGCTTTTTTCACTCATACCTTAGCTTATGCTTGGGTCAGTCAAAAAGCGGTTCAAGCCAAAGCAACCGCGACCGCACTGTACCTAGTACATTACTACGTAGGGGGTAGTCTGGGCGGATTTTACCTGCTCTATTGCTGGCAACAGGGAGGCTGGGTAATGGTTACTCTTGGTGGCACGGTGTGTTATTTGATTTTGTTCTTACTTTGCTGGCAGCTATACCCAAAGCAAGAAAAAGTGGCGATCAACAGTAAGTAACCGATACAATCTGATATTACTCTATGTCTGAGTAGTATTACGCTGCTAAGACGCTTATTCATCACTATACCCAAACGACTTGGAACAATAGGTAGGCGATCAGTGAATCAATTCCAGTCAGCATCAATCAGCGATGCTGATGGGAATTGACGAAGCTCGCCAACATTACTGCGACTTCAAGTGGTAAAGGGATATTAATCAATGTGCTCAACCATTATGTCAACACTTAGTCCCTCAACGATTACCGAACATGTCAATCAATGGCTCAATGACGTCGTGATTGGTTTAAACTTATGTCCATTTGCTGCAAAACCTCAACGCAATCAGCAGATTAAAATTTTCGTTAGTCAAGCGAGCCGTGAAGAAGCGCTGCTACAAGATATTCTTGATCAATTACTCGAACTGGATACGAAAGAAGCACAAGAGCTAGAGACAACCTTAGTAGTGGTCCCTAATATGTTAGATGACTTTATGGACTACAACTTTTTTATCGATTGGGTTGAAGCCTTGATTCGTCAGCAAGACTGGGAAGGCATTTTCCAAGTCGCGACCTTTCATCCTCATTATTGTTTTGCTGGAACCTGCCCAGAAGATGATGAGAACTTAACCAACCGTTCACCCTATCCTATCTTTCATTTAATCCGTGAACAGAGCATGGAAAGAGTACTGAAACATTATCCGAACCCAGAAGCGATTCCTGAGATAAATATTCAACGTGTTAGTCAGCTCTCTCCCGCTGAACGCAAGGCGCTTTTCCCTTATTTATTTAATCAATAGGCGCGAGAAAAGCGACGAATGACTCTTCGCCAGTGACCGGATATTATCGAAATCTTAATGGGATTTATGCCTTGAAAATGCTACTCTAGTCGCATCATTCTTAGTGAGAGAATAAAATGAGCAAATTAACAGCAGATATTCAAGCGAACCTGGATCTTTTCATCAAAGAGTCCCAAGAAAACAAATTGGTATGGGGACTACGCAATGAAGAAGGCTGGCTTTCTTGTGAATCGACTGAGTTTGAAGACAGTGAAGTGATGCCTTTTTGGTCTTCAAAAGAAGATGCTCAACTGCATAACGTTGAAGAGTGGTCTGATTTTGAAGTGCTTGAGATCCCTCTGGATATCTTTGTCGAAGATTGGTTAATCACTTTAGCCGAAGACGGCGTGCTAATTGGGCCAAACTGGAATGCCACACTAGACGGTAAAGAGATGGAATCTTCTGAACTGGCTAAGCTATACCTATAATCCCAGTGATCATAGACAAGGCGCTGATCGCGTCTTGTCTCTTTTTATGCCTCAACGCTAAGCGCTAAACCAATACTATTCGCTCTCCTATCGACCGATATTGTCGTTCGTTTACGAGAAGCAACAATCACCACGGTATTAACCAAGTGGGTGATTAAACGGCTGCCATTAACGCCTATCTATACACTCTTTAAACTATTTCAACCACGGACTAAACCATGCATTTATCTAAGTTGACTGAAGATATCTACCAACACCTCTATCGTGATATTAGCGAATTTCGTCATACGTTTGATCTCCCTGTCGCTGATCCATCGAGCTTAGATAGCCAAGCCGATACCCTGCATACGTCTTTAATTATTGAAGAGCTGACTGAGCTGGCAGAAGCTGACTGTAAAACCGAGCAAGCCGATGCGATTGTTGATAGCGTCTATGTCTTAATGGGACGCCTGGTGCATTTGGGGCACACTCAGATTACCGACAACCTAACAATCAGTTATCTTATTGATTTGCTGTTAAATGTTGCCGTTAATCGTGGGATAGATTTTCTTCCCTGCTGGGATGAAGTGCATGCCTCAAACATGAGCAAAGTCTGTCGTAACGAGCAAGAGTTTATCGATACTGAAGCGTTTTACGCCAAACAAAATATCCCGCTGACGGCAGTACAAAAAGGCGATTACATCATTGCTAAATGTGCTAAGGATGTCGTGATGGAAGGCAAAACCATTCGTCAAGGTAAGGTGCTAAAATCGGTGTATTATCGTCCCGCGAACTTAGCAGCGCTAACCCAATCGTAAACTGATTCGATCATTGTGTTGTCTAAGGCTATCCAATATAAAAATGGCCGTCTCTTTAACGAGACGGCCATTTTATTAGACTGAATTAATCACCATCGCCTTATGCTGAGGCCTCTGACTCAACTTGACCTTGGTGTAAATCTTTAGCCAACAGTAAATACATGGCCGGAACAACAAACAAGGTAAACAGCGTACCAATCGACATGCCACTAGCAATCACTAAGCCCATCGCGTAACGAGAGCCAGCACCAGCACCGGTCGCAATTAATAGTGGGATCATTGCCAATACGGTTGCCGCGGTCGTCATCAAAATAGGTCGTAGACGAATCGCGGTGGCTTCTTCAATCGCATCGCGCTTACTCTTACCATCCATTTGTAATTGATTGGCAAATTCCACAATCAAGATACCGTGTTTAGCGATCAATCCGACCAGCGTCAACAAACCCACTTGGGTATAGATGTTGATGCTGGTGAAACCGAGGCTGGTAAAAATCAATGCGCCACACACACTCATCGGTACGGTAACCATGATAATGATCGCGTTCTTAAATGACTCAAACTGAGCGGCAAGGATCAAGAAAATCACAATCAATGCAAAGAAGAACGTCACAACCAGTTGCTGCCCCTCACTCTTATATTGACGAGATTGTCCGGAATAATCGACGCTAAACCCAGCAGGCATCACTTCTGCCGCAATATTATCAAGTACGGCTAACGCTTCACCGAGCGGAACACCCGGACGTGGCACACCAGAAATTTTCACCGCATTAAGCTGTTGGAATCCACGTAGAGCTTGTGGCTGAACGGATTCACTCAGCGTCACTAAGGCAGACAGTGGCACTAACTCCCCTTGTTGGTTGCGGGTATAATAGTTAGTCAACTGCTCTGGATTAAGACGTTCGCTGCGCTCAACCTGTGGAATCACGCGATAAGAGCGGTTATCCAGTGAGAAGCGTCCAGTATCAGCGCCAGACAGCAGACTGCCTAAGTCAGCGGCAATTTGCTGCATCGACACGCCCATCAGCGCCGCTTTTTCACGATCCACTTCGACGGTTTGTCGAGGACGATTAATTTTCAAATCGCTGTCAACAAAGATAAAGCGTCCGCTCGCCATTGCTCGGCCTAAGATCTCTTGTACCACCTCTTGCAGTGCTTCAAAAGGTTGAGTTGAGCCGATGATAAATTCAACCGGTGTACCACCACCAGGAGAGGGCAGTGACGGTGGCACTAAAGCAAAACTATTGAGCGCGGGTTGCTGAGCAAGAAAAGGCTGAATGTCTTTAGCCAGCACATCATGAGTGAGCCTATCACGACGCTCCCAAGGCGCTAACACGATCCCAGCAATGGCCGTGTTGGTTCCACCCAACCCATTAATGATGAAGACGTTCTCAATTTCTTCCACATCATCAACCAATCTATCCAGTTCTCGAGTACTTTGTGTCAGTGCATCCAGCGTATGATAGCTATCGCTTTCCAAAATAGAGAACACGAAACCTTGGTCTTCTGGTGGCTCTAACTCTGAAGGGCTGGTGATAAACAAGAAGTAACAAGAAACCAGTACAATCGCACCAAAGGTTAACACGACACTCTTACTATCCAGTAAGCTGTGCAGCGTGCGTTGGTACGAATGATGTAATCGGTCAAACTGCTTATCTAACCACTGCTCAAGCGATTTCTCTTTTTTGTTATCGCTGCTGTGTGGCTTAAGAATATAAGCACACATTACTGGCGATAACGTTAACGCAACAATACCCGATAGAATAACCGATGCTGCAAGAGTAAACGCAAATTCAACGAATAATACGCCCGTCAAACCACCAACAAAACCGATCGGTAGAAAAACCGCAACCAAGGTCGTTGACATGGTAATGATTGGCCATGCAAGCTCACGCGCCCCTTGGATCGCCGCATCAATACGACTTTTACCTTCTTCAATATGACGGTGAATGTTTTCGAGCATGATGATCGCATCATCGACCACAACCCCAATCGCCAGTACCATCGCCAGTAGCGTCAGTAAGTTGATAGAGAAACCCAACAACCACATCAAGAAAAAAGTACCAATCAACGATACAGGTATCGCCACCGCAGGGATGATAACCGAGCGAAATGAGCCTAAAAACGCATAAATAACGAAAACAACGATTGCCAACGCCAAAATAATCGACATCACTACTTCATCAATGGCATTTTCGATATATTCCGTCGAGTCATAAGCGATGTACGCAGAAAGTCCTTGAGGCAGCTGAGGAATAATATCTTGATCCCACACTTGACGAACATCTGCGATCACATCCAACGCATTCGCATCCGGAGAGACTTCGATACCAATAAAGGTTGCAGCTAAGCCATTAAAGCTCACCGAACTCTCGTAGTTCTCAGCGCCTAATTCAACCTCTGCAACATCGGCTAAACGAACAACGCTTTGACCGTCACTGCTGACCACCAGTTGTTTAAATTCTTCAACATCGCGTAAATCAGTCGCCGCCGTTAAGTCAATCGCGACCATCTGCCCTTTAGTACGACCTAACGCCGCTAATACGTTGTTACTGCGTAACGCCGTCGCGACATCGCTCCCCGTTAAACCATACGCGGCCATTTTGACTGAATCTAGCCAGACTCGCATAGCAAACGTACGTGCACCAAGAATTTCCGCTCGTTGCACGCCAGGAATGGTCGATAGCTGAGGTTCTACAACTCGAACTAAGTAATCGGTGATTTGGTTATCACCCAATACTTCTGAGTAGAACGCCAAATACATCGCCGCGACACTTTCGCCGACTTTTAAGGTCACCACCGGTTCACGAGCGTTTTCCGGTAACTCTGAGCGAACCTTATTCACCTGAGCAGCAATTTGCGTCAACGCTTGGTTAGGATCGTAATCGAGGCGTAAATACGCTTCGATGGTACTATTACCCGCGACCGACGTAGAGACTAAATAATCAATCCCTTCTGCTGCGGCAATTTCCCGCTCTAATGGTGTGGTGATAAAACCTTGGATAAGATCCGCATCAGCTCCGACATAAGTGGTACTGACACTGATCACCGCATTTTGGATCTCAGGGAATTGGCGAACATTCATATCCATAATGGCTCGTAAACCAAGTAAGATAATGAATAAGCTCACCACCGACGCTAAGATCGGTTTTTTAATAAAAACATCAGTAAAACGCATGAATACTCCTACTGATTCGCGGGTGATGGGTTCACTTCCGCACTCGGTTGAACACGCGGATTGTCACTAATTATGATTTGTGACCCATTACGTAACTTGAGTAAGCCGGAGGTTACAATCCGATCGCCAACCTCTAAGCCTTGTTCCACCGCAATCAGATCGCCACGACGCTCACCCGTTTGCACAAACCGTTGTTGTACCACTAACTTGTCATCTTGCTCTTCAATCACAAATACTGAGTTACCATAAGGGTTAAACTGAATCGCGGTTTGCGGAATTAAGCTAACTGAACGTGGTTTCCCCGTATCCAATTGCACGCGAGCAAACATACCCGGACGCAATGCGAGATCTTGGTTATCCAGAGTGGCTTGTACTTCAATACTTCGACTTGCTTCGCGAACTGAAGGCGCTATAGCAGTAATTTTCCCGGTGAAAACTCGGCCAGCAACGGAATCAACGTTGACTTGCACGCTTTCTCCTAGACGAATATTAGCCAACTGCTGCTCGGGTAAAGTGAAGTTGAGATAAATTGGGGCAAATGATTGTAATGAGACAACGACACTACCCGGAGACAGTAGCTGACCCAAGCTGACTTGGCGCAATCCAGCAATACCATCAAAAGGGGCAAGAATGGTCTTTTGCGCGATCCGAGCTCGTTGGCTTTCTACTGCGGCAGACGCTTGCTTGGCTTCACTCTCACTGCGACGCAGCTCTGACTCAGAGACATTTTTCTCGCGGAACAGACGCTGATAACGCGTCAACTCGATATTGGCTAACTCTTCCACCGCTTGTAATCTTTTTAGCTCCGCTCTATCGACCGAATCATCCAAAGTGACAAGTAGCGTCCCTTTTTTGATATTACTACCGTTAGCAAAATGGATACCGTTGATGATACCACTCGCTTCAGTGGTTAAATCGGTGCTATTAACGGCGACAAAACTACCAATTGCACTGACAAAGGGCTGCCATTCATCGGTGGTGACTTCGCTAGCCGTCACGGTTACCGGTGGAATCGGCATGTTATCGAAAAATTGATTCATAAAATGGTTGCCGACCGCTTTGTAGGCAAAAATGCCACCAAAAATCAGCGTACTGACGATTAACATCAGGATCATGCGTTTTAACATGAAAACTCCTTGCTGGTTGATCCTAAAAATAAAAAGGGTTAGTGAAAAGCAGGATACTTTTCTAGTTCGATTTTCAATGCCGTTACTTTTTGTAAAATAACGTTATCCTCCAGTGATAATAAGGGCTGCCACTCCATCCCATTAAGTAGCATCGTGATGTTACGATAAAGTTGCATCGAATTAGGTGATACCGCTAATGCCTCTAGTAAGCCATCGGCATTAACCAAAGCATGGTGGCCTTGACACTGCGCCCAAGGCGCTAAAGAGAGATCCATTGCGTGATAGCCATAATCAGGCAGCTCACCGCAATCAAGCGCATCTTGGGTTATTCTACTGACGATCTCGCCAATTGGTTTACAGGATTGGAAAATTTTCTGCTTATGAGCGACAGAGACATTTTCCCATACTGCTTCCGTAAAAACGTATTGTTCTAATTTGGCATGTTGCGGATAACGCTGCTGAAATAAACGATCGGCAATCGCTAAAGCCAACATTTTATCGCGCCCGCTGACCTCCAATTGAGCAATACATTCAAAACGTTCGGTTCTATCCGCTGCCTTTAAGCCGACAATAGCGGCCAATAAATCCTCTCGGCTTGCAAAATGTTGATAGAGCGTCCCCGTCGCGTATTGACACTGCTTGGCCAATTTCGCCATATGTAAATTCAAGAATCCATCTTGCTCAATCATGTCGCAAGCGGTTATTAAGAACAGTTGTTCTCTTTCTTGTCGCTCACGAAGCTTTCTTTCTGATGTTGTCATAATCAAACCATACTTGAATGGGAAACAGATTATGAACGTGATTCAAAAAGCGATCAATTTTGATTGTTCACACTTAGTTCACAATTTGTATCAAAATGTGAACTGCAACATCATTTATTCTCATCAATGACTCCCCATCGATGAGAATAAGCAAGAATAGGCAGGGAAAAGAATAAAAAAAGCCACCTTAAGGGCAAGGTGGCTAAAGACTATCAAAGTCTAACAAGAACGAGAATGTATCAATACGTTTAATGCGATTGGCATGCCAAGTTTTCACAATCAACCATCTTATTGTTTATAAAGGATTTTCATAAAGCGCTATTGCCAAAGGCGAATCATTATTGAACCACGATGGTGCTAGATGCACCACCATCAATCAAAGACTAAATAAGGCTGCCCGGCAATCTCCACTTGTTGAACGGCGGTATGAAAAACGTGTTGGATACGCTCGGCGGTTAACACTTGTCGAGGTTCACCTAATGAATGCATCACCCCATTATCTAACAGTAATACTTTATCGGCATAACGTAGCGAACGGTTCAAATCGTGATTAGCCATGATGACCGTGATCCCATCGCTGGCAATACGCTGGATGAGGTCATACAGCAGTCGCTCTTGCGCAATATCTAACGGAGCCGCAGGTTCATCGAGGATCAGTAATCGGCCAAATGGATTTAATGTCGGCCAAATTTGTAGGCAGCTACCCGCTAAACGTACTCTCTGCCACTCTCCACCCGATAAATGGTGGATAGAACGATAGAGCTTATTTTGTAAACCCAGCAGTGTGACCAATTCTTGCAGTACTTCGCTGACTCGAGGTTCCTGATAACTGACCCCTTGGGGAAGGGATAACTCTAAATATTGAAACACATCAAGATAAAAAGCAGGTTTATCACTTTGCGATAAGTAGGCACGAACCTGAGCTTGTGCGGGTAATGAGAGTGACAATAAATCAACATCGTCTAACTGCACCGAACCTTGGCTAGTGATCATACCTGCTATCGCTGCTAATAAAGTACTTTTACCACTCCCATTAGGACCAATCACATGCAGCACTTCTCCGGCTACCGATTGAAAAGAGAGCGGCAGTAAACGTTGCCCAACGTGTAAATGACTAACGTTTATCATGACTTCTCACCAGCATCCAAATAAAGATTGGGGCTCCAATGGTTGTCGTCACCACACCAACAGGCAATTCGGCGGACGTAAGAGCAAGCCTTGCCAACATATCAGCCGCCACCAGCAGCAGAGCACCACACACAGCGCAAGCAGGCAACAACATACGATGCTCACTCCCCAATACAAGACGCAGCAAATGTGGAATAACCAAACCAATGAAGCCAATGATGCCAGCTAAAGCAACACTCACACCAACTAATAATGAGATAGCAACAATCAATTTCCAACGTATTGCTATTACGTCTAATCCGAGTTGTTTGGCATGAGTTTCACCTAGCATCAATTGATCAAGAGATCGTCCTTGAAACAGTAACCAGATAATAACGGGTAACGCCAAAAGAGACAGAGCATGTTGATACCAACTGACACCACTTAAACTGCCCATCAGCCAATACATCAGCTGCCTTAGACTCAAGTTATCACTAAAATAAAAAGCCCATGTCACTATCGAGCCGGACAGGATGCCTAAAGCAACCCCAACCAGTAAAAGACGCGTAGTGGTTAAACTCGTCAGCTTGGCAATCGATACCAAAAGAAAGGTAAAAACTAACGCGCCCATCACGGCAGCTAACATAAACAGCGATGGCGTAGCAAAGGTAGGAAAAAAGAATAAGACAATCACCATCGCCACACTGGCACCACCAGAAATCCCCAAGATTCCCGGTTCGGCTAATACGTTACCCAATAGTACCTGTAACGTAGCTCCCGACAAGGCCAGTGCGCTACCGATAACGATAGCCGCCAGTAATCGAGGTAGGCGTAACTCTAAGATCAATTGTTGTTCAAGAATCGTCCAATCTGAACCCAGCCCGATAAAACGCTCACCGACCATTAAATAAGTCGCACTTAATATGAATAACAGGCAAGTAAAACTACCAATCACCCATCGCCAGCGGCGCTGTTTGTTGGCAATTAATTGGTTGAAGTTCATCGGCCTAATAGCATAAAAAAATAATGGGGCTAACCTTATCGTTAACCCCATTGAAGCTCAAGTGCTTTACTTAATCATAAACCAATTGATCATCTTCATATCGAGTATCTACCTTGCAGACCATTAAGGCCGCACGTTGACCAATCGCCACATTGCGGTTGGGAAACACGATCGCCTCCCCTTCATTCTTCGCCATTAAGGGTTTATCGCCATCATGGCCAAATACTTCCCCATGCATAAAAGAGGTGAAGTTTTCTACATCGTCACCAAAGCGAAAATCAAAATCTTCGTGTAAGCGAACAATCGTTCGACTCACTCGATACATAATGGTTTTCTTGGCTAAATGTTCCGACTGCTCTGCCGCGATTAAATCGCGTAATGCGAGATCAAATGCGGCAAGGCGTGCCAAATCATTTTCACCCAGTTTTGCCACTTGACCGAGTTCAACGGTCATCGCTTGCGCAGCAAAATGCTCGGCACTGAACCAGCTAAAGGTACTTGCAGGAGCATTAGAAAGCATGACAGCTTCAATGTGTGCGCTTTCGATAAATGCCATCAAAGCGCGACTACGGACTGGATGACGAGTTTTCGGGCTGACAGCAAATGAATAGTGCTTTGACAAACGAATCGCACAGTGTAAATCGAGATGCCAGCGAGTCTCTGGTCCCGTTTCATTAAAAAACTGGCTGACCTGCGCTTTTAAGTTGGTAGCGATATCCGCTTCTAAACTCGCAGCATGAGGCTTATCATCAAATAATCGGTTGAGATTTTCTTCTATAAAACGGGTATGGCGCAAAGTGGCTTGTGGATGAGCGACAATAAATAAACAGCGCTGCTGCACACGTTGAAATCCGCTGACGATATCATCAATAATTTTATCGACCAGCTCCATTGGCGCCGTTTCATCACCATGCACACCACAAGATATGACGATATTTTTACTATCCGCAGAATAATGTGCTGGTAATACTTCAAGGACACCACGTTGCCACAGTTTAAGTCGGACGCCTGCTTGAGTGGTGATTTCTTCGCTGACCATCGGCTGGTCAATATCCAAACTATCGAAAAGAAAAGATCGGCGAAAGAGGGATGTCGTCATGCGCTACTCCTTTATTGCACAGCGGGTATGGTAAAGAATTGTTTAACCAATTTATGTAGAGAGGATCTCACTTATCAAAACCCGAACGCTGAATAACCTGCAAGTAAGCATCACAAACGGATTTAACTCCCCGAATTCTAACACTAAATATTGCTAATGCACTAGAGTTGGGTTATTCGTGCTGATAGTCAACCACTTGATATGATCAGCATACACCCAAACGACTTGGCGTTGCAGTTTCAAGCACGAAGGGGATACACACTTTGGATAGCGACGAATTTTAGGAATCAGTATGAATAACACAACTCAAGACCCGGTGATCATAATTGCAGGCGCCACTGGCTTAGTCGGCACTTGCGTATTACGACGCTTATTAGCTGAACCTGCCATCCAACATATCTATGCACTGAATCGACGGAGTTTATCGCTGCCTCATCCTAAATTAACCGAGTTGATTGATTCTGAACTCAGTATTACCCACTGGCCTGAGCAGCAGCCTCGCCCTCAGTATGGCATTATCGCGCTCGGCACAACGCTTAAGCAAGCCGGCTCTAAACACGCTTTGGAGAAAGTGGATTTTGAATTGGTTTGTCAGGTGGCGCACAGTATGAAAATCTTGGGCGTGACTCGGCTTGCGATTGTCTCTAGCTACGGAGCCAATCCCAGTGCCCGCTCCCATTACTTACGCTGCAAAGGACGCATGGAAGAAACCATTCGTCGGCTTGGGTTTGATCATCTGGTGTTTGTTCGTCCAGGTCCGTTAGTCGGCCAACGTGAACAGCCGCGAAATGATGAAATTTGGCTACAACGAATCATGAAATTAGGACAATTTTTTCTATTTGGTCGCCTAAAAAACCTGATCCCGATTGACGCCGATAAGGTCGCTCAAGCACTCTTGTACGCTTTATTTGATCAATCAACCAAACGAGTTACTGTTTTACCCTCCGTAGCGATGCATGAACTGGTCAAAAAATACCAATAAACCGACCACTTAATCACCACGCTGACGCCAATACAGCCAAATAAAGCGCTCAATAACTATTTGTTCTACATTATGCCGTTTTGGTCTTTTAAGGTTGATTTAGATCACGCTATGCTCAGCTGGTCTTATTACCCCTATACCTACACCATTTATCGGCGCAGAGCTGTAGCAGCTTAAATGCAATGGATGACGCTACCAGATAACGTTAATGGACTTAACTTTCTGCACGGTTAAATTAAGTGTTGTTTTACCCCTGTTAAGGATGTCTATTATGTCAGTTGCAGCTATCGCTATGCTTGCGGTATTTGTCGGTATTTTGCTGTTCCTGTTTGGTCAACAGAAAAAAAGCCATTCGTTATCGCGCTTAGTTCTATTAGGTCTAGTGCTTGGTAGTGTCTTTGGACTTGCCCTTCAGCTTATTTTTAACCAAGGTAGTCCCGTTATCCGCGATGTGCTCTCATGGATTTCGATTGTTGGCAGCGGCTATGTCGAACTATTGAAAATGGTTATCATGCCATTAGTATTAGTATCGATGATTTCTGCCGTGGTGAAACTGGATAACAGCGGTTCATTGGGTAAAATCTCCTTTCTCACTATCTCAATTTTGCTGTTCACAACAGCGATTGCCGCTTTGATTGGTATTTTGATCACTCATGCGTTTGGCTTAACCGCTGAAGGGCTAACCGAAGGCACACGTGAAGTGGCTCGGATGGGACAACTTGAATCTCGCGCATCAACGGTTGCTAACTTAACTATTCCGCAAATGCTGATCGGTTTTATTCCATCAAATCCTTTTGCAGATTTGACCGGAGCCCGTTCGTCTTCAATTATCGCAGTGGTTATTTTCGGTATCTTAGTTGGTATTGCTGCACGTAAAGTGATGCAAGAGAAAGAACAGCTTGAAGCGCCTATTCGCCTCTTTGTTGATGCGCTGCAATCCATTGTGATGCGCTTGGTTAAAATGATCATCGCCCTCACACCTTATGGTATTGCTGCTCTGATGGCGAGAATGGTTGCAACATCAAGCGCGAGCGATATTTTAAACTTGCTCGGCTTTATCGTCGCTTCTTACCTCGCGATTGCTTTGATGTTTGTTGTGCATGGTTTATTGGTTGCCTTGGTTGGCGTTAACCCTAAAACCTATTTCCAAAAAATTTGGCCAGTACTGACTTTTGCGTTTACTTCACGTAGCTCAGCGGCCACCATTCCATTAAACGTCGAAGCTCAAATCACTAAGCTTAATGTGCCACCAGTGATTGCTAACTTGTCAGCCTCATTTGGAGCAACAATTGGACAAAATGGCTGTGCCGGAATTTATCCTGCAATGCTAGCGGTGATGGTTGCTCCCTCAATGGGGATCAACCCGCTGGATATCCATTTCATCTTGTCATTGATTGCCATGATCACCATTAGCTCGTTTGGTATTGCTGGGATTGGTGGTGGCGCAACGTTTGCCGCGCTGATTGTACTTCCAGCGATGGGGTTACCTGTGACAATCGCAGCACTGCTTATCTCGATTGAACCGTTGATTGATATGGCACGTACTGCACTTAATGTATCGGGATCAATGACAGCGGGTACCATCACCAGTCGACTCATGAAACAAACTCATGAGCCAGAAGCTGAAACACAACCTGTCCAAGCGTCTTAATCATTAACGATTGCTTAAACACTAAAAAGCCGACCCGTATATTGGTCGGCTTTTTTGTCTCTTTTTTCTATCAATGATGACTTAATTGTCGCGTTTATTATCGCCAACGCAGGATCCCTAAGCGATACAGTGCTAACGCCGAAAGTAACAAAGCACAACCAAGGATTTTATTCAAAGGCATGGTTTCCGCATAAACCAGCATACTAAGAATCAATGTCCACACCGGTTCCAATAACATTAATAAAGCCGCATTGGTCGGATTAGCATGCTTTTGACCAATAGTTTGCATCAGATATCGCAAGCTCGTGGCCAATAACACGCTCAATGCAAACCACTTCCAAGTCATAATACTTACCGATTCTGGCCAGCGTTCAAATAACCAACAGAGCACTACCCCCAAACAACCGACAGTAAAAAGCTGTAATGTGGTTAATAACATTGCGGGCAATTTTGCGGAGTATTGACTATTGAAGTTAAAATGTAATGCCAGCCCCATCGCCGCCGCTAAAAACCACAACTGATTGACCGCAATTTGCCAAGCGCCATTCCAAGAGAGCAAAAACAATCCTAATACTGCAATTGGAAAAGCCAGCCAAAAAGCTCGATTCGGTCGATTACCGTGGAGCGGCCAAGCAAGTAAAGGCACAAATAGCATCGACAAACTCATGATGAATGCACCTTCGCCCAAGGTGGGACTTAATGAAATCGCATGTATCCAGCAAAAAAGCGAACCCCCTAAAAAGACGCCGACCCCCATTGCGCGCAGACAATCTTGTCGAGAGGCTTTTTTTAAAGCTGGGAAACAAAACGGCAGTAAAATCAGAGAGGCGGTAATAAATCGCAAGCCAATAAATCCAAACGGTGGTAATTCTTCAATGGCTTGTTTTGAAAACACCCAACCCGCAGCAGCGAGCAATGTTGTTAATACAAAAATCGATTCAGCGCGAAATTTAACCATCATGGTAAGGTCACACAAAGGCAGGAAAGAGTGAACAGATTGTGCGCCAAATGTAAAAATAAAACCACTCTTCATCGGCTAAATATCAATGATTTAGCTTTGCTATAACGTGTTAACAACCCATCTGCAAGCGACACATAAATAGAAATTGATTCGATATCTGAATCATCAAGAACAGCCGTTCTCAAATTCATACAACTCTAAAAATTAACTTAAAATAGAAATTAAAAACCAATAAAAATATTAAAATCGGAATAAAAAACCAATATTTTCACTTTTACATAGTTCCATTGGGCCGACAACTGAGGGTTAATCAGTGAATGTGACCACTACCACAAAAAGCCTTCATCCACTAAATGTGGTAAGTTTTACCACATTATCATTTCTATATGGCTCTAATTTCAGTGAAAGAATCCCAAGAAGCATTGCATTTTAGCATCACTCCAGAAAAGACCGCTTGGAACCGACATGACACTTATTGGTCACTCAGCTTATTTGGTACCGCCGTCGGTGCCGGCATTCTTTTTTTACCCATTAATCTAGGGCTTGGTGGGTTTTGGCCGTTATTGATTATGGCGCTTCTCGCCTACCCAATGACGTACTACTCTCATCGCGGCCTAGCAAGATTCGTCTTATCTTCTGCTTATCCTAACAGTGACTTTACGGATGTGGTTGAAGAACACTTTGGAGTCACGGCTGGCAGAGCCATTGCATGGTTATACTTTCTGTCTATTTTCCCTATCTTATTGATTTATGGCGTGGGACTGACCAATACCGTTGATAGTTTCTGGGTTAACCAAGCACAACTCAGCGCTCTGCCTCGTTGGTTACTGTCCGGTGTTCTGGTCAGTGGGTTGATTGCGATTATGCTCGGCGGTGAAAAAATCATGTTACGCGCATTCGCCGTCATGGTTTATCCTCTCGCGGCCATTTTAGCCGCTCTATCACTCTATTTAATTCCACGCTGGCATCTGCCTTCTCTTGCTTTGCCGAGTGCTGGGGAGTTTATTCATACCGCTTGGCTATCAGTGCCGGTGATTGTTTTTTCATTCAGTTATGCTGCGGCTATTTCTAGTTTTGCTCATAAGCAGCGACGCTATTACCAGCAACAAGCCTTAAAGAAAAGTGAACATATACTAAAACGCACCAGCATAGTGCTGATTGCTTTTGTATTGCTGTTTGTTTTTTCATGTGTGCTAACGCTATCCCCAGAGCAACTCCTTGACGCTAAGACGCAAAACTTATCTATTTTGTCTTACTTGGCAAACGCGACTGATAATCCGTTTATTGCAACGCTCGGGCCACTGGTGGCTTTTATTGCGATTACTTCCTCGTTCTTAGGGCACTTTTTAGGGGCTCGTGAGAGCCTAAATGGATTGCTGACTAAGCACAGCTCTCTCAATTACGCTCAGGCGAATAAATTAGGAATAGGATTTCTATTTCTGACTATCTGGGCGGCGGCAATACTCAATCCAAGTATTTTAGGTATGATGGAAGCGTTATCTGGACCCGTTATCGCCTTAATTTTATTTATCATGCCCATGATTGCCGTCTATCGTGTTAACGCTCTCAATGGTTATAAAAAACACCTAAGCACTTACTTTGTATTTGCCATTGGCATGATGGCAGTCTCTGCTTTGCTTTATCGCTTACTCCATTAAGTCTCGGTAACATCTCCTCCTCTCCACTGGAATCTCATCGGTGGAGAGGGGCGCGTTATAGTGATAGAAAAACGATTTATTTATCAAGGGGTAAGATCAATCATCGTCATACTTTAGTTAAAATACTCGCAGAACTTGTTGACTAATATTTAACCAGGTCGTACCTTGTAATGTAATCTTCATCACATTAGGAGGCTATTCCATGAAACGCTCTAGCGCAACTTCGCGTCTGCAAATGATTAAAGAAGTTGCAAAACGCAACACCTCTCCCACCAATGCCGATCCTATGGCGCAATACATCAATACATTAATTCACAAAAAAACCAGTCAACCGAAACAAGAACCGAAACGGATTTTCTCAGGTTTGCATTTTGATGAGCATGCCGGTGGATGGGTTAGCGATAACTGGGATAATAAATAGTCCAACTCTCGCGAACCACTTTATTGCTGATACCCTACCGATGCGAAGGCCAAACGTCGAACTCGATTGGATGTGCAGCTAGTCGTCCTTAGGGTATTGCCAACTATGGTGTGATTAGAAATGGATTTCATGTGACACTTTTTTACCGCCGTTCATCGAATATCATTCGCTTAAAAGTACGAAGCCGAGCGACTAGAACAGTTCGTTTTGTCGATCCTCGTTAGCCATTTCCATCCTCTTATTGGCTTGACTTTGCTGCGATCGTTGTTTGCGCCGATAACGTTGCCGACAAAGATGAATGACGTGCAGTTGCTGAGCTGGCGTCATATCTAACCACGTAAAGCGTTCCTCTCTTTTACGCATACAGCCCTGACAATAGCCTTTTTCATCCACGCTACAGACACCCACACAAGGGCTTGGGATCTGGAAAAACTCCAATTGCTCCATAACCACTCCATTGTTTTATGCCCTATCTGACCCCATAAACAATTCGGTTAGCGATTAGCTCATGATCGCCTACGCTTTAGGCATGACAGTCCGCTAACACAACTTAATCATGGCTCGTTATACTCTATGCCAATCATCTCATCAACTTAACGTGATTAGGTTGTCCTGATGCTATTTGATGTCCGATTGTTGATTAGGAGTTCTCACATGAAGCTTAGTTCAAAAGCCCTACTTGCCGCAATATCCTTACCTGTCTTACTCTCTGCTTGTGCAGGTTACCAAGATAAAACCGAGATTACTGCCGACGTACTGCAACATCATCATTGGCAACTGACTCATATCGATGGGCAGCCGTTGGTCATGGATGAGCATTATGACGCACCAAGACTCGAGTTTGGCGAAAAAATGATGGCCAGTGGTAATGCCGGCTGTAACAACTTTTTCGGTCAAGCCGAGCTAAAAGATAACAAACTGCGTATTGAAAGAATGGGCATGACGATGAAAATGTGTATCGGTGATGTTATGGATACCGAGCAACTCGTCTCTCAATCATTGAGCGACTGGAATGACGTAACATTAACCGAAGAAACACTAACCTTAAAAAACCAAGCACATACACTTACTTTCACGTTGAGTGATTGGGTTAAGTAAAAGCCATCGGTTTTTCATGTTCACAGTGAGTAATAAAAAAAGACAGCTTTTTGCTGTCTTTTTTTATTAAGCCAATTTTGTTACACAGAAGATTAACTTATTTAATGATTTTCCTTCATAATGGATCGATATGGCGGTTCGATAAAGGGCGAGGACAGCGAGTTATTGCAGCAAAATGACTCCGCATTGCCGATAGCACTGTCACCCTCAGTAGAAAAAGAGATTAAGGATAATAATGAAAAACTGGCTAGCTCTACTCTGCGCAAGTTTACTGTCGTTTGCGCTTCACGCTCAATCTTGGCAAGACATCACCCAACAAGCTCGAGGAGAGACGGTCTATTTCCATGCTTGGGGTGGCAGTCAAGAAGTTAACAACTACTTACGTTGGGCGGCTGTACAACTCAAACAACAGCACGACATCAATTTAGTGCATGTGAAGGTATCTGATATTGCCGAAACGGCCAGCCGACTAGTCGCAGAGAAAGCCGCAGGCCGTCACGATGCTGGTAGTGTTGACATGGTGTGGATCAATGGTGCTAATTTCAAGTCGATGAAAGATAATGGATTATTATACGGCCCAATCGTTGACATGCTACCCAACTGGGCAATCGTCGACTCATCACTTCCGGTCGATCGTGATTTTGCTGAACCAACGGAAGGGTTAGAAGCCCCTTGGGGAGTCGGTCAGTTAGTGTTTATTCACGACCACCAAAAGCTCAATAATCCCCCACAATCTTTCGCAGAGTTGCTCAGTTATGCCAAGGTATACCCTAACCGGATTACTTACCCTCGCCCACCTGAATTTCATGGTGCCAGTTTTCTTAAAGCATTATTGATTGAATTAACCGCGAACAATGCTGCATTAGGTTTACCGGTTGATCACGCGTCTTTCCCTATCATCACTAAACCGTTATGGGATTATTTGGATCAACTGCACACCGTCGCTTGGCGATCAGGGCGACAATTTCCATCTGGCTCATCAGAAATGCTCCAATTACTGGATGATGGACAAATTGATCTTGCGATTACTTTTAATCCTAATGCTGTTTTTGCCGCTCAGGCTGCGGGTAAGCTGTCGAAAAGTACACAAAGTTACGCGATGCAAAACGGCGCTTTAACCAATATTCATTTTTTAGCCATCCCTTGGAATGCCAATGCCAAAGCGGGGGCTTTAGTGACAATCAACTTTTTACTCAGCCCAGAAGCCCAATCTCGTAAAGGGGATTTAGCCATTTGGGGTGACCCTGCCGTGATCCAAAGGCAGCACCTTAGCGGCTCTGCCAGCCGTTCGAAATTGTATCCTTCAATAGACGAACCTCATCCCAGTTGGCAAACTGCGTTAGGGGAAGAGTGGCAGCGTCGTTACGGTCATCGTCAATAACGATTACTATGCGATTACGACTGGCTTATTGGGGCGTACTGCTGATTTGCGTTGCGCCGATCATTCCTGGAGTGCTCGGTATCGTCAGCTCTGCGTTGGGTTATATCCCTGCCGTAGGATTGAATAGTGTTGGCGTTGAGGCTTTTCAGCAAGTTTGGCAATGGACCGGTATTGAACGTTCATTGCTGCTCTCGCTTAGCTCAACCCTATTGAGTACCTACCTTGCCTTAGCGATCAGTTTTGCTATTTTAGCCTCGCTTTGGCACTCTCAATATTGGCGAAGGGTTGAACATGCGTTATCCGCGCTGCTTGCTCTTCCTCATGTAGCTTTTGCGATTGGCTTTGCCTTCCTATTTGCACCGACAGGAATGGTTTCGCGTTTGATCCATTCCATGTCGGGCTATCATCCCTCCACTCAAGGTGCCACTTGGCTAGTTCAAGATCCCTACGCGCTGGGACTCACTATCGCCTTAGCATTAAAAGAAGTTCCTTTTCTGCTCTTGATGAGCCTCTCAGTGGTACAACAATTACGCATTCCGTCCTTACTCACCGTTGCGGCCTCTCTCGGCTACTCACCTCATCAAGCTTGGTGTAAGTTGGTTTTTCCACAATGGCTATCTAAAATGCGCTTTGCCTTATTTGCCGTCACTAGCTACGGTATTTCGGTAGTCGATCTCAGTCTAATTTTAGGTCCGAATACCCCTCCGACCTTCGCAGTCTTAGTCTGGCAATGGTTCAGTGATGCCGATCTGCAGCAAATTCCCCGCGCCGCCGCTGGCGCGTTACTGCTCTTAGGATTAGCGAGTATCATGCTGCTATCGGTGTTACTGATTGAACGCATACTCTTGGGTTTATGCCGTCAATGGATGTGGTCAGGCCGTTACGCCTTATTCTTACCAGGAAAAAGCTTACTCTATTTAGTGTGCTTTATTTCTTTGAGTATTTTCCCTCTGATGATGTTATGGAGCATTGCTCAGCGTTGGCGTTTTCCTGAGTTGTGGCCCAGCGAATACAGTTGGCGATTTTGGCTAGCTGAATGGCCGACAATGCTCCCCGCTCTCTATCAAAGTGTTGGTTTAGCGCTGGTCAGTGGTAGCCTAGCATTGCTTTTTGCTGTTCTGACTCATGAATATCGTCAAGCTTCGCCTCGCTCAGTACCGACCTATTTGATCGTCATGCCAATGCTAGTCCCTGCGCTCTCTTTATTGTTTGGCGTACAAATTCTCACTTTACTGATCTCAGGCTCAAACTATGTCTTATGGGTCGTTTGGGGGCATCTCTTCTTTGCCTTTCCGCTGGTGTATCTTGCGCTTGATGGGGCATGGAAAAGCTACCCTGCTGACTACCATAAAATCGCCGCCAGTTTAGGTAAAAGTGATTGGTCTATCTTTTGTAGAGTTAAAGCCCCCTTATTAAGGCCGGCTATGCTCTACGCTTGGGCGGTAGGGGTTAGTGTGAGTTTAGCGCAATATTTACCAACGCTGATGCTTGGAGGCGGTCGCTTCGCTACCATTACTACCGAAGCGGTGACACTATCCAGTGGTTTTGACCGCCGGGTAATGGCGATTTATGCTCTTTGGCAAGCCGTGTTACCGTTCATTTTTTTCTTGCTTGCGATTATTCTTAGTCGCGCCTTTCAGCCTCAATCTTTAACAAGAAGCCGTTAACTAATGAGTTTTTATCTCAAAAACCTTACCCTATATAAGCCAGATGGCCAGCCACTGCTAAGCCATTTTGATTTAACCATTCATCGAAGTGAGATCGTCAGCCTAATGGGGCCAAGCGGCTGTGGTAAGTCGACCTTACTCAATGTTATTGCCGGACATTTACCCACCGATTTTCGTTATCGTGGAGAGATGACATTCAATCAACAAGATCTAACGACGCTGCGCCCACATCAACGCCAAATTGGTTTATTGTTCCAAGATGATTTGCTATTTCCGCATCTGAATGTGTGGGAAAATTTAGCCTTTGCCTTACCCAATGCAGTCAAAGGCCAACATCGCAAACGACAAGCGCAACAAGCTTTAGAGAACGTATCGTTACTCGCGTTAGCGGAGTCTTTCCCAGACCAACTGTCGGGTGGACAAAGAGCCAGAGTCAGTTTGCTGCGTATGCTGCTCGCTCAACCTCGCCTAGCGCTACTTGATGAACCATTCAGTAAATTAGATAAAACACTACGGATACAATTTCGCCAGTGGGTATTTGAACAGTTAAAAGCCTCGCAAATTCCAACCTTAATGGTCACTCATGATGAAGAAGATGTGCTTCACTGTGATCGTGTAATCCAATGGCCTGAGGAGCAACTCAATGCTTGATCGCTACATTATCCCGGTTATTCGCCGCCCCTTATCCTATGCGGCAGAACAATTGGATGAACTCAACGTGACCGCAAATCAGGTGACACTCTTCGGTTTTGCTTTGGGGTGTTTGGCTTTTCCAGCGTTATTATTAGAGCAGTATACTTTGGCTTTATGGCTGATCCTCGCTAACCGACTTTGTGATGGGCTGGATGGAGCATTAGCGCGAATTCAAGGACTCACTGATGCAGGCGGATTTCTCGATATTAGCTTAGATTTTCTGTTTTATTCGTTAATCCCTTTTGGTTTTATTCTCGCGAATCCAGAAGCCAACAGCATTGCGGGCGCTTTTTTGATTTTTTCGTTCATTGGTACTGGGTGCAGTTTTCTCGCTTTTGCCGTCATGGCCAGCAAGCACGGGATCATCAACCCTGTTTATCAGCATAAGTCTTTGTATTATATGAGTGGATTAACCGAAGGGACAGAAACCATCGTTTGTTTGGTTCTATTTTGTCTCTTTCCTGACTATTTTTCACTGATTGCCTATCTGTTCGCAGCGGCTTGTTGGATAACGACAGGAACACGGCTCTATTCTGGTTTTCATACACTATCAACATTAGAGAAAACCAATAACTCACATTAAGACGTTTCGACACAACCCCTTAGTGACGGCGTCACTAAGGGGCAATCCGTTTTGGTCGAAATAGAACGACACTATTCAACGGTTAATATAGCGGCTAATCACTACACTTCGCTTAGCGAGCTTTGATCTCCGGCCAGAGGATATTCCAAGGTTTAATCCAGTTATCAATACCTTGACTAACCATAGGCGAAGACCATTTTTCGCCCAGCAGAGGGGCATTTCTTGGATCACAAACAAACTCAAAGTGTGTGCCCTGAAAAGAAAAACGCAAAGCAAAAGCATGCAGATACCCACGATCCGCTTGGCTAGTCGGCAAATAAATAGGATCACCGACGATAGGCGAGCCTATCGATTTGAGTGCTACTCGAATTTGGTGGGTTTTGCCAGTGTGCGGTTTACATAAAAACAGCCGCTCGCCTGGCTCAGCCGGTAAAGAGAAAAATTGTGTGATGGCTGGGTTATCATACGTTGGTACGAGTTTCCAACTGGCTCGACGTGAACGTTGCATATCACCACTGATCAACCCTTGTTTCTTCTTCGGTTTTTTGGCACCTATCGCGAGATAATATTTCTCAACCTTTCGCTTAGCAAAAGCCTGCGACAATTCACTGGCTGCCGCTGCATTGCGGGCGAGCAGTAGCAAACCAGAGGTCATTTTATCTAAGCGATGCACCAAATACAGTTGTGTATCGCCACTTTGCTGCCCGACTTCATGCAGCAACATCGTCTCCCCATCATCTTTATGAACAGAAACATTAGGGTGTTTATTAACGACTAAAAAATCCGTATGCGTCACAACTATATCAAACATGGTATTTTCCGAATAAAAACGATATTCACCTACGGCGACTTCAGACTGTAGATAAATAATAAATTGAGACCGAGGATCATAAAGCAACGGCTAAGTTTCACCTAGGTTTAGTTAATAAGCGAAACCGAAGGCTTCTATTGCGAACAAAGTGGAGTAGTAGCTAGACGTCAGCAAATGCTGAAAGTTCATAATCACTTATTCAATGCCCCGTAAACGCAAACACCGTCATGGCAGACGGTGTTTAGGGCGAAAATTAAGCAGGTCAATTAGGCAAAAAAGACCAATAACATCAACACAGGACAGACGATACGCACATACGTAGGCCAAATTTTCCAAAACCAGCTTTGTTCTATTTCTGGATAACCTTGCTTTAACTCATTGAGAATGTGGTTACGATGCCAAATCCACCCGACCATTAAAGTGATCAAGAGAGCAATAATTGGTTGTGAATAAACGGTAGTAAATTGAATCACCAGCCCAAATAAGGCCGAGAAATTAAAGACAATCACCGCTGAAAACAACGTAACTAAACCGCCAATCCACAACACCGCCGAGCGGCGGGTCTGTTGCAACTCTTCAGTGGCACACGCCACGGGCACTTCAAGCATGGATATTGATGAAGTCAGGGCAGCAATGACCATCAATAAGAAGAACACTAAACCGATTAATGTCCCGACGGTGCCCATGGTATCAAACATGGCAGGTAAAACCGTAAACACCAAGGTATCTGAATTGAGTAACTCACCCGAGGCAGAAAAAATTTCTACGCCATTATGTTTAGCCACAAACATCGCAGGTAAGATCATCAAACCAGCAATAAAAGCAACACCAGTATCAATCAGTGCTACCTGAGCGGCCGTTTTAGGGATGTTGGTCTCTTTCTTCAAATAAGAGCCATAAGTGGTCATCACACACACACCCAATGAGAGAGAAAAGAACGCTTGTCCCATCGCACTGACAATCAGTTGCGGTGTCAGATGACTGAAATCGGGTACTAAGTACATGGTTAACCCATCCCATGCGCCTGGCTGAGTGAAAATATACACCGTCAATAAACCAAATAGGATAAATAGCAGAGGCATCAGACGAGTCGACCACTTTTCAATCCCATTTGCGACGCCATTACTGACCACAAACATGGTCAGAGCCATAAAAGCCATCATCAGAATTAAGTTACGTTCGGTACTAAAAGTGGTTAACCATTGGCTAGCACTCTCTATGCCTACCAATTCTAAACTGCTGCCAAATAATGACCCTAATAACCAACCAGCAACAATCGCGTAAAAACTGAGAATTAAAGAGACGACGACCATGCCGATAACGCCAAGTAAGATGGCACCGAACTTGCCTTTTGGCCATACCGAACGAAACGAGCGTATCGGGTTAGATTGCCCATAACGCCCTACGGTCAATTCGGCCACCAGCATAGGAAACGCCAATAAAAACACCATCAGTAAATAGACGATTAAAAAAACCGCACCGCCGTTACTCGCAGCTTGAGTCGGAAACCCCCAAACATTACCCAAACCGACTGCAGAACCTGCTGCTGCCATAATAAAACCAAATCGGGAGGTGAATTGGCCTCGAGAACTACTCGCCATAAATAGATACCATCATGTTATTGTAAACGCGCTAACCGCCCTTAGTGTGTACAAAAAAATATACACCAAAACAAAGCACGACTATCAACGTGGATATAGCAAGTAAAACAGTTTAATTATAAAATTGGAAGTCCGAACGCTCTAAATAAACACCAAGATGAAGTCTGTTTGGTGCTTTTTTGTTCGACCCATTGATCATCTTAGGTTCCTCCACCGCATTCTTCTTTTAACGATCACTTTTTTGTACAGTTCTGTTTCATATCACCTTTCAATCCTTCCTTCTCTGACGCTTTCCCTTTACTATCCACATAGACAACAATCAATACCGTGAGTATATGGATAAGATTTATCACTTTTTAACGTTAGCAAGCATCGTGATTTATTGGCTACTGGTCGCCGGGGTCACTCTGCGCGTTGTTCTTAAACGTAAGGCCATGAGCGTCTCTCTCGCTTGGTTAATGATCATTTACATCATTCCTATTGTCGGCGTGATCTGTTACTTCATGTTCGGGGAGCTGAACCTTGGCCGAACCAGAGCCGAACGAGCAAAAGAGATGTTTAAACCGTTTGGTGAATGGTTTCGTTCGCTCAATGATTGCCAAGCGCATATGCCTGAAACCATGGGCGCTCATATTTATAAAATTGATGAGCTGTGCAACCGTCGCATGGGAATTCCGGCGTTAAGCGGCAATACGCTCTCACTGCAAAACTCGCCTAATGAAATCCTCCATTCGATCATCGCTGATATCGAAAAAGCGCAACATAATATTCGCATGGAGTTTTATATCTGGCATCCCGGTGGTCTAGCGGATGCCGTTGGCTCGGCTTTAATTCAAGCAGCTAAACGCGGCGTCGATGTAAAACTATTGCTCGACTCCGCAGGGAGCCCGAAATTTTTCCGTAGTCATTGGTACAAATTAATGCGCAGTTCTGGCATTCATGTGGTTGAAGCGCTGCAAGTCAGTCCTTGGCGGATGCTATTTCGCCGTTTAGATCTTCGTCAGCACCGTAAAATTATCGTTATCGATGATAGCATTGCTTACACTGGCTCAATGAACATGGTCGATCCTGCGTTTTTCAAGCAAGACTCTGGCGTAGGGCAATGGATTGATATTATGGTACGTATCACTGGGCCTACCGTTAATGTCCTCTCAGCTATCCATTGTTGGGATTGGGAGGTAGAAACCGGGTCGCGGATGTTGCCTAATGTTCCAGAGTGTCAACTCGATACAAGCCAACCCCAACACCCGATACAAGTCGTGCCATCCGGACCGGGAATGCCCGAGCATTTAATTTTACAAGTATTGATTCTTGCTATGCATCAGGCTAATCAATCCGTACGGATTACTACGCCTTACTTTGTGCCAAGTGCTGATTTATTGGCCACGTTAAAAATGACGGCACAACGTGGGATCACGGTTGAATTGATTATTCCGCAAAAAAATGACTCAATGATGGTGCAATGGGCTTCTCGTTCATTTTACGAAGAATTGCTTGCAGCAGGCGTCACTATTTATGAATTTCATGGTGGATTACTGCATACTAAATCGGTTGTTATTGACCAAAAATTCTGTTTAGTCGGTACCGTTAATCTTGATATGCGCAGCTTATGGCTTAATTTTGAAGTCACGCTAGCCGTTGATGATCAAGAGTTCACTCAGCAATTGTATTGGCAACAACAAAGTTACATCGACCAATCTCAAGCCGTCCAAGCCAGTGAGTGGGAGAAGCGATCCTTAGGTCATCGCTTTTTAGAGCGGGTCTTTTACCTGTTCAATCCTCTTCTGTAATCGACTAGGAAACTTTAGACAAGGACTCTGACATGTCACACAATAAAAAGACTCAATTGATCACTGCTGGTCGAGATAAAAAATGGACACAAGGTAGTGTCAACCCTCCGGTTCAACGCGCATCAACCATTGTTTTTGATACGGTTGCCGATAAGCATCACGCGACGGTGAATCGAGCCAATAAGACTCTTTTTTATGGTCGCCGAGGAACCACCACTCATTTCGCCTTTCAAGAAGCGATGAGTGAATTAGAAGACGGTGCAGGTTGCGCCCTCTACCCTTGCGGGGCTGCGGCGATCAGTAACGCAATTCTGGCCTTTGTTCAATCCGGCGATCACTTATTAATGGTCGATACCTGTTATGAACCAACGCGTGATTTTTGTAACACCATACTCAAAAAATTTGGGGTTGAAACGACGTATTATGACCCGATGATTGGTGAAGGGATCAGCGCTCTTATCCAGCCTAATACCAAGATTTTATTTACCGAGTCACCGGGCTCTATCACCATGGAAGTTCAAGATATTCCCACCTTGGCTCGCATTGCTCATCAACATAATATCATTGTGATGATGGACAACACGTGGGCTGCGGGTATCCAGTTTGCGGCGTTACAACATGGTGTTGACATATCGATTCAAGCGGCGACCAAATACATTGTAGGCCACTCCGATGTGATGCTTGGTACTGCCGTTGCTAAAGCGGAATATTGGGACCAATTACGTGAAAATAGCTATTTAATGGGCCAATGCATTTCACCTGATGATGCTTATTTAGGTCTTCGTGGATTAAGAACCTTAGCGGTCCGTTTACAGCAACATCAACAAAATGCCCTTGCGGTGGCCAATTGGTTAGCCACTCATCCTTTAGTGGATGAGGTTCGTCATCCGGCATTCGCCAGTTGTCCAGGACACGAATTTTTCCAACGTGATTTCACTGGTGGCAACGGACTTTTCTCGTTTGTTCTTAAAACCAGCTATCCTCGTGCAACCACCGCTCTGCTCGATGGCATGCAACATTTTAGTATGGGTTATTCTTGGGGGGGATTTGAAAGCTTAATTTTAGCGAATGAACCGAAAAGCTTTACCCAGTTACGAAGTGTCTCTCGACCCAATTTTGACGGGACTTTAATTCGTTTACATATTGGCTTAGAAGCGGTAGAAGATTTAATTGCTGATCTTGAACAAGGGTTTGCACGCTATCAAACCGTATTGGACTCTCGTTGCTGAACGCTTGTTTTGCCGGTAACTGAACACTTTAGTTATCGGCATGGGCAATTCAAAAGGTGATCATTAACCATACCTACCGCTTGCATAAAAGCATAGCACGTCGTCGGTCCGACAAATTTAAACCCGTGTTGCTTTAAATAGTGGCTCATTGCACTCGACTCCTCACTGTAAGCCGGAACTTGATCTGCGCTTTGCCAGTGGTTGATCTTCGGCTCTCCGCCAACAAAAGACCATAATTTATCGCTCAATGACCCACATTCTTTCTGTATCGCTATCGCAGCACGAGCATTAGTAAACACCGACGCTATTTTTCCACGATGTTTAATCACATCAAACTGGCTCATGATCGATTCAACATCAGCATCATCGTATTGAGCTAACACGCTCAAGTCGTAATTGGCAAACGCTTGTCGATAAGCCTGACGTTTTTTTAATACCGTTAACCAACTAAGCCCAGCCTGAGCGCCTTCTAAAGTGATAAATTCAAACAAAACCCGATCCAGATAGACTGGCCTGCCCCATTCCGTATCGTGATATTCACGCTCAAGAGGATGCTTTAGTGCCCATGGACAGGTTAAATTACTCGTCATTGTTACCTACTCGTTGAATGTTTGGTTTAGCTCAAAGGATAAAATTATTCCGCTATACTGTGATGACCGATACCGAAAAGCAATCAAATCTACAGGAGTGATGAACCTTCACGATGATGTTATTAGCGCTTAACATCGATGCCGATTGCTCAAGATTAATATCGAATACTGTAGCGTTCTTCGCTAACCCAGCAATTTTCACAGAAAAGAGGCTCTTCGCTTTACTTGGGTATGATAGTACGACAACTTCAAGTAGAATAAAGGGATATTGCTTAGCCTCGTTGCTCACATGCGCACTTCTATTATGAATAGTTTATTACGATACACCATAGGCTTATCTGGCCTAATGTTGCTAATTGGATGTGGTGAAAGTATCGAACATCATCAAATCCGCCAATCTGGATTTGTCTATTGTGGACAAGGTAGTCCTAGTACATTTAACCCTCAGTTGGTTGATAGTGGCATCACTTCCGAAGCTTTAAGTCCACAATTGTATAATAGCTTGCTCACCATCGATCCTGATTCTCATTTTGTTCAACCTGGCTTAGCCAGTGAGTGGTATGCGACTAATCAAGGCACCGAGTATATTTTTACCCTGCGTTCCGGCGTTGAGTTTCAAACCACACGCTGGTTTACTCCAACCCGTGCACTGAATGCAGAAGACGTGGTCTTTAGTTTCAAACGTATCATCGATCCTACGCATCCATTTCATAGCATCAATAATGCAAGTTATCCTTGGTTTACGAGCTTAAACATCACGAATACTCTCAAAGAGGTCGAGGCGTTAGATGCTAATACGGTAAAGTTTACTCTGACTCGACCAGATAATACCTTTTTAGCCAATATCTCTACAGCGCACGCGGTCATCCTCTCGGCGGAATATGCACAACAACTGCAAGCCAGTAATCAATTAGCGAATATTGATACCTATCCCATCGGTACTGGGCCGTTCTATTTGGATGAGTATCAACCTCTTGATCTGATTCGTTTACGTCGCCATCCACACTATTGGAATGGACCGGCGAAAATGCAGCAAGTGGTGTTTGATATTTCCCAACGCGGTACCGGAACGCTGGCTAAGTTACTGCGTCACGAATGTGATGTGTTAACGTCACCGATCGCCAGTCAACTGCCAATCATCGAAAATCAGCCACACCTCACTCTCAAATCTAAGCCGGCGATGAATATTGCTTTTATTGCAGTGAATACCTCACATCCAGCGCTGAATGATGTTCGGGTACGTAAAGCGCTCAATTTTGCGATCAATCGGCAAAATATCTTAGATTCGGTGTACTACGGTACCGGCAGCATCGCCTATAATCTACTACCGCCAAGCTCATGGGCTTATCAAAAAGATAAGGTACAAATTCGCTATGATCGTAACTATGCGCTCGCTCTATTACGTGAAGCTGGCGTTACCTCAGGATTAGAGCTCACCATGTCGGTTCCAAATGAACCTCGGGCTTATAATCCTAGTCCAAGAAAAACCGCAGAATTAATCCAGACTCAGTTGGCCGAGGTTGGTATTACACTGCACTTGGTGGCTGAAGATCGCCTACAACGAGGTGAACTGCCACAACGTACAGAAGTCGATTTACTGCTGACAGGTTGGATTGGACACACAAGCGATCCGGACAATTTCTTACGTCCTTTACTTTCTTGTAGTGCGAATCGGGCAGGTCTTAATGTCGCCATGTGGTGCAATGATGACTTTGATTTCCTACTTGATCTAGCAAGAGAAGTCGAACGACCACGCTATAGGCTTAACCTCTACACCCAAGCACAAAATATACTGAATCAAGAGTTTCCAATTATTCCTTTAGCGCATGGCAAACAATTTAAAGCGTACACGACATCACTATCGGGTTTTCAACTGAGTCCATTTAATGTGCAACCTTTCAATACCATCGAGAGGATAAGTGAATAATGTTTAACTATACGTTTCGTCGCTTTAACCTCTTTGTGGTGACTTTATTTATTTTAACCTTAGTCGGTTATAGCTTACTCAGATTAGATCCGAGCTCTCATGCGATACAAGATAATTACTGGCTAGGCTGGTGGTCTTATGTGCAAGAACTGGCTCGTTTAAATTTTGGCGTCAATAAAAATGGCACGCCGATCATAGACGAACTATTGCTCGTATTTCCAGCTACCTTAGAACTGTGTTTAATTGCCTTTACCCTAGCGCTTGTGATTGGCATTCCTGTCGGCACCATTGCTGGTATGAAGCAAGGAAAATGGGTGGATACGGCAATTTCTTTTACCTCAATCTCTGGTTATTCGGCTCCGATTTTTTGGGTCGCGCTGATGATGATCATGTTATTCTCACTCAATTATGAAGCACTGCCTGTTGCCGGACGTTATGATTTACTTTATCAAATCCAACCCATAACTGGCTTTGCATTAATAGATGCCTTTCTTGCGCAAGGGCCGGATCGCCACTATGCACTACAAAGTGTGATTGAGCATATGATTTTACCTTGCTTAGTGCTGGCTCTAGCGCCAACCACTCAAGTGATCGGATTAATGCGTGCATCTGTCTCTGATGTGATGGCTCAGAACTATATTCGTGCCGCTCGTATTAAGGGGCTATCGTATTATCGGATCATTACCCAACATGTTCTGCCTAACGCGATTCCACCAATTATCCCTAAATTTGGTTTTGAACTCTCCAGTATGCTGACGCTGGCGATCATTACCGAATCGATTTTTAACTGGCCTGGCATCGGCCGCTGGCTGCTGGAAGCGCTCTCCAACAAGGATTACGTATCTATGCAAGCCGGGGTAATTGTGATTGGTGTATTGGTATTAACCGCCAATATTTTATCAGACCTCGTCGGAACCCTCGTCAACCCTCTGATAAGGAAAGAGTGGTATGCTAACAAATAGTATTTACCAAGAAGAGCACATCCCGACCCAATTTGAGCGTTTTTGGCGAAGTTTTAAAGCCAATAATCTCGCTATGTTTGGGTTATGGTGTTTATTAATCGTTCTTTTTCTCACGCTGACTTCTTATTGGATAACACCGCACGATCCTCATAGTCAGTCAGGAGAATTATTAATGCCGCCATCTTGGGATCCCAGTGGGACCGTCAAATTCTTTTTAGGCACTGATGATTTCGGGCGTGATATTTTATCTCGTCTGATTGATGGATCTCGCTCAACCTTGGGTTCTGCATTATTGATCACCTTTATCGCAGCGCTCATCGGATGTTTAATTGGTATTTTAGCGGGCATGACCAAAGGGCTGCTCTCAAGCACCCTCAATCATTTATTAGATACGGTCATGTCCATCCCGTCCTTGCTACTGGCAATAATCTTCGTCGCTTTCTTAGGGCCAGGCGAATTTAATGTCTTATTGGCTATCGGCTTAGCCCTGATCCCGCGTTTTGTTCGCTCAGTCTATATCGCAGTACATAACGAGGTAGAGAAAGATTATATTTTGGCCGCTCGCCTTGATGGAGCGAGTGATATTTATCTCTTGTGGTATTCCATATTACCTAACGTACTACCGGTCATTGCCGCCGAGATCACACTAGGGCTGTCGGTGGCGATTTTAGATATTTCAGCCCTCGGTTTTTTAGGTTTAGGCGCTCAATCACCCAGTACCGAATGGGGAGCCATGCTCGGTGATTCTGTGGAGCTGATTTACTTAGCACCTTGGACGGTGACGCTACCCGGCATCGCGATTATGTTTACTGTGGTGATGATTAACTTAGTCGGTGAAGGCGTCCGTCAAGCCTTAAATGCAGGAGTGGAATAATGCCGCTGTTAGATATTCGCCATCTCACGATTGAAATTGATACGCCGCAAGGGTTAGTTAAAGCGGTCGACCGTATGAGCTTAACCATGAATGAAGGCGAGATTCGAGGTTTAGTTGGCGAGTCTGGATCAGGTAAAAGCTTAGTCGCTAAAGCCATTGTGGGGGTGAGCAAAGATAACTGGCGAATTACTGCCGATAGGATGCGTCTTGGCAATATTGATCTGCTCCAACTGACCCCCCGTGAACGCAGACGAGTCATTGCTCGTGATATTGCCATGATTTTTCAAGAACCCTCAACCTGCCTTGACCCCTCTGATAAAGTCGGTGAACAGTTGATTGAATCGATCCCCTCGCGTACCTTTGAAGGGCGTTGGTGGGAGCGTTTTACTTGGCGGAAAAAACAAGCCATTGCTTTACTGCATAAAGTCGGTATTAAAGACCATCGTAAAATCATGGCAAGCTACCCTTATGAGCTAACCGATGGTGAATGCCAAAAAGTGATGATCGCCATGGCGATTGCAGCAAAACCGAAATTGTTGATTGCCGATGAACCAACAAATGACTTGGACCCCATTACTCAATCACAAATTTTACGTTTACTCAGTCGGATGAACCAAGTCAATAATACCTCTATTTTGTTAGTCGGCCATGACTTAACCACCATTACCCAATGGGCAACGCGCATCACTGTTATGTATTGTGGTCAATCCGTGGAATCCGCTGATACACCTAAGATCATGACTGAGCCTAAGCACCCTTATACCGTTGCGCTTCTCAAAGCGATGCCCGATTTCAGTGATTGGATACCTCACAAACAGAAGCTGCAATCATTGCCAGGCTCCATTCCCCCATTGCAACATCTCCCGATCGGCTGTCGCTTAGGACCTCGTTGTCCTTATGCTCAGCGTCAATGTGTCGAAGTGCCTGCCACTCGATTCATTAAAAGCCATAAGTTTGCTTGTCATTTTCCACTGAATATGGAGCCATAATCATGAGTGCTTCACTGCTAGAAGTTCATCAGTTATCGAAAGATTTTGTGAATCGCTCTGGTCTGTTTCGTAAAACCATTCACCATGCGGTCAAGCCAGTGAGTTTTAGCTTAGAGGCTGGACAGACTATTGGTTTCATCGGTCAAAATGGCTCAGGTAAATCGACTCTTGCACGTATGTTAGCAGGCGTAGTGGAGCCATCCGGCGGCGACATTTTGGTCAATGGTGAGCGTCTAGCACATCAAGATTACAGTACACGTTGCAAATTAATTCGGATGATTTTTCAAGATCCAAATACCTCGCTCAATCCGCGCCTACAAATAGGTAGAATTTTAGAAGGCCCGCTGAAACGTAATACCAGCATGACACCAGAAGCACGGATGAATCGCGTAAGAGACACCTTGCTGCGTGTAGGACTGCTTCCAGAACATGCTTACTTTTATCCACAAATGTTAGCCACTGGGCAAAAACAGCGGGTTTGTTTGGCTCGGGCGCTGATTTTGCAACCTTCGGTGATCATTGCCGATGAAGCATTAAACGGTTTAGACATGGCCATGCGATCACAAATCATCAACCTTTTCTTAGAGTTACAAGAAGAAATGGGCGTGTCTTTTATTTATGTTTCGCAACATATTGGCATTGTTAAACATATCACGGATAAAATCATGGTCATGCATGAAGGTGAAGTTGTTGAGTCAGGTAACACTTTACAAGTCTTAGCTGATCCTCAGCATCCTATTACTCAACGGATGATTGAAAGCCATTTTCAAAAAGCGCCAAACTTTAAGTAACGGCTTAGCCGGTAACATAAAGTATCATTGAGCGGTTAAGATCAACGATTGAATGCGTACTCGAATAAGCAAAAGGCCCAAATCATTGGGCCTTTGTTCTCTAACTCACTTTATTGGGCGGACTTTTGCTTATTCAATTCCCTATCAAATTCATCGGGAAATAAGACCACCCCTTCTTCATTCTCATTCGGACAAACTACAACCGAAAGATCATCATCTGCCAATCCAGGAGTCCAGCGACTGCGCCATTGATTAAGAGGAATAGACTGAGCTTCACACTCTGCCCACTCGCCAGTGGCCCACGCCTCGGCTAGCTCACGATGCGGCCAAACGGGCACACACTCTTCGTCTTCAGTATTGAGCATCACACAGCCATCTTGGTCTTTTAAAATCCAGACTTGCTGATTAGCAACAATGTGCTTAATGCAATACGTTAAACGCTGTTCAGAATCATACTGATTGACGGCCGCGATTTGCTCCGCGCTAAGTGAATTAGACATAATATTCTCCGCTTTTTTTAAGCCCAAGATCATACCGTAATTTAATCATTACGCCAGCTCCGTTTGCGCCGCCACGACAACATCACATTCATACTCATCGCTGCCGCTGCACCTTAGCCGTGCTATCACTGCACGAATGTCGTGCATCATTTATACGAAAAATCATTCAGTTAATGTTACGCACTGAGTTTGAAAGCACTTATCCACAGAAAATGTGGATAACCAGCCCAACGATAAAAACCTACTCTTTGAGATAAATTAGCCAATACCAAATCCCCACAAACACACCACCACCGACAATATTGCCCAAGGTAACAGGAATTAAGTTATCGACAATAAAGTTCATCATGGTTAAGTCGGCATACTGGGCGATATTCGCCCCAGTCATCTGCCAAAAAGCTTCAGGGGCCACGTATTTGATGCCAATGGCTAACGGAACTTGATACATGTTAGCAATACAGTGTTCAAACCCAGAAGAAACAAACATCGCTACGGGTAAAATGAGTACCATGACTTTGTCTGTTAAAGAGCGAGCACTGAAAGTCATCCATACGGCTAAACAGACCAAAATATTGCACATCAAACCAAGAGAAAAAGCCTGCAGAAAACTATGATGCAGCTTATGCTCGGCAATCGCCATTGCATTTAAACCGAGTTGTCCGCCATCATCCATAAACTGCTTGGTTGATAACATGATCCCAACCAATAAAACAGAACCACATAAGTTACCAAAATAGACCACGATCCAGTTTTTGACTAACTGTGGCCAAGAAATTTTCCCACTCGCTTTGGCGACCAAGGTCAATACAGAGCTGGTAAAGAGCTCTCCCCCCGTAATCACCACCAAAATCAATCCAAGACTAAAGGCTATCCCGCCAATCAGCTTAGCAATACCGTAGGGAATATCTTGTGCGCCCGTGGTAACCACGGTGTAAAACACAAAAGCGATACCAATATGAATGCCTGCAGAAATCGCCAGTAAAAACGATTTATACATAGGTTTAGTGGCTTTGCTTTCTCCGGTGACGGCAGCACGTTCCGCCATTTGTGGAGGAAGCAGAGAGTCGAACTGGTTCAGATCCATAATTAATGTTACATTTTGATACAGGTAAAAGAGTGGCGGATAATCGCTCCATTTCCTTTTTTGTTCAAGGGGTATTATTGATGTTTACCAAAAATGTTTTAAAGCCTACCTCACGCAGCTTATTTCTCCTTCCTTTAACTGCATAAAAAAAGCCCATAATGGATTAAGATAACAGTTCTCTATGTTTATGATTGCGTCTTTTTCTTTCGACGATTAAGGTGAATTTAAATCAACCATAGTAAGGGTTTACGATGAAATTTTCTCCACAGCACCTTGATGAATTAAACCTGCTTATTCAATTTGATGTCAGCAGCGCAGCAACGGGTATAAAAGTACACAGCGATGCTCCAGAAGCACTCCAAGCTGCTGCACAGCGACTTCATGAAAAAGGCTTATGCAGCTTACCCGATGGTGGTTATTTGACTCACGAAGGGATTGAAATGGCCGAACTTACCCAACGTCTTTTGCACGTGTTAACTCACGCTTAATCTTCTTCCATCAAACCATGCGATAATAACGTTAACTTTCGGCTCATCATTCACGGTGGTTTTGGAGTTAACGTTATTGCTCTCTCAGTGACAAGCTCCTAACAACCACTATCCAACAGGTAATTGTATGCAACGTATCGCCATTATCGGTGCAGGTTGGCTGGGCCAACCACTGATTCAACATCTCAAACAACAAAATTATTACGTTTGTGCCAGTCGCACCAGCCTATCTGGCGTTGAGCAATTGCACGCACAAGGTGTGGATGGGTTTGTTTGTCAGTTACCAGATGCCCCCAAGCTTGTCGAAGCGCTCTTAAACTTTCGCTGCGATGCGTTGATTGGCTGCTTTCCTCCCGGTTTTCGCAAAGGCCACGGCACCGACTACCAAGCAAGCTGGCAAACGTTAGTTAACGCAGCACAACAAGCGGGCATTCGCAAAATTATCATGATCAGCTCAACCAGTGTTTATCCTGACCAAGCACAAACGATGCGTGAAGAAGATGCCTCTTTGGTTCAGTGTGAACAAAACCCTATGTTTTCAGAGAAAGCCAAAATCATGCTCTGCGCCGAACAAGCCGTTATCGATAGCGGTATCGAGTATGCTATTTTGCGTTGCAGTGGGTTAATCGGTCCCAATCGCCACCCTGCTCGCTTTGCGCTTCGTCTTTCCCAAGTCAGCGATCAAGCGCCCGCCAATATGGTCCATCAATATGATGTTTTACAAGCGATTACTTTTTCGCTGACTGAGATTAATAACCATATTATCAATGTCACTACGCCGACAACGGTCAGTAAAGCCGAGTTTTACCGAGCGGCTTTGTCTTCGGTTCAATCACCTCATCCGTTACCACCGATTGTTCATTTACCCGATAAACGAATTGTCAGTGATAAGCTGATCACGATGGGATTTCATTTTCACTACGCTAATACATTAGAGGCGCTGCACGGTTATGAGTAAACGTCTTTATCAACATTTAGAAACTCTCTGGCAGTTTATGCAAATGGGACACGAGTTAAAACCTGCTGATGTGATCGTTGTCCCTGGTAGTAATGATATACGCGTTGCCGAAGTGGCCGCGGATTTATACCAAAGAGGACTAGCACCGTGGGTGCTTTTTTCTGGGGATAAAGGGCGCTTTACGGAAGATTTATTTGAGTACAGTGAAGCTGAAACATTCGCGATGGTCGCTAAAGAGTGCGGCTTACCCAGTTCTGCGATCTTATTAGAAACCCGAGCCACCCATAGTGGTGAGAATGTGTGTTTGAGTCATCAATTGCTCAGTGAGAAAGGTATTCAGGCTCAACGTTTACTGATTGTGCATAAACCATATATGGAGCGACGCGCTTTCGCGACCTTTACTAAACAGTGGCCAGCAACGTTAACGTCTTTGCAAGTGACCTCTTCTGGCGGAGATTTTTTTGATTACTTGACCGAATCCCTGACGCTCGATGTAGTACTCCACGCCTTACTGGACGATTTTCAACGTTTGTTGGATTACCCTGCGCAGGGTTTTCAGGTTCCCCAATCGGTCCCAGATGAAGTACAGCAAGCTTATCAAGCCCTTAAGCGGTTGTTTTAAACTTTCATTATACCCAAACGAGTTGAAGTTGCAGGTAGGCGGCAAGTGAGTAAATCCCCATGAGCATAGGCAAACTATGTGATTGGGGTGAACGAACGTAGCCAACACCGCTGCAGCTTCAAGTAGGAAGGGTATATTAGGGGCAAATGAAGGCTTGCCCCTTGTCTACTGAGATGATTGACGGCAAGGAATATCGCGAACAGAACTCAACGCCCAAGCGCTTGTTTATAGTGCTGTCGGCATACCGAGACATAGCGGTCATTACCACCAATATCCACTTGGTCACCTTCACTGATCGCCTGACCGTGCTCATCGGTACGGATCACCATATTCGCTTTGCGACCACAATGACAAATGGTTTTCAGTTCAATCAATTTATCCGCCCACGATAACAGGTATTTACTTCCTTCGAACAGCTCACCCAAAAAGTCGGTACGCAAACCATAGCAAAGTACCGGAATATCTAACTTATCGACCACTTCCGTTAACTGATACACTTGCTCGCGAGTTAAAAACTGGCATTCATCAACCAGTACACAATGGCGTTTCTGTTCGGTATTTAATTGAGTGATCGCGTGCAATAAATCGGTGGTGTCATCAAACAGATGAGCATCCGCTTCAAGGCCAATACGCGAGCTGACCTTACCAACACCAAAGCGGTTATCAATCGCGGCAGTAAAAATCACCGGAGTCATGCCCCGCTCTTGGTAGTTAAACGACGATTGCAGCAAGGTGGTTGATTTACCCGCGTTCATTGCGGAGTAATAAAAATACATCTGAGCCAACGGGGAGGTTTCCTATTAAAACTAAAAAGCGCGCCATTGTAGCAAACCATCATCAAATGTGGATGCTTATTAGCGACGATAAGGCTTGTTCGTGAGCTTAACGGATCATTTCTACGATAAAAAAGGGCGGCTCAAAGCCACCCTCTTCTTATCATCAAACAACCATCGTTTACTGTGCTTTTTCTTTAGCTGCCGTCACGGCAATCGCTAATTCTTCAAGAGCGGCTGGGTTAGCGACACTTGGAGCATCCGTCAATAAACAAGCCGCTGCGGTCGTTTTCGGGAAAGCAATCACATCGCGGATGTTTTCCGTTCCACACAACAGCATCACTAAACGGTCTAAACCAAACGCAAGGCCAGCGTGTGGTGGTGTGCCGTATTTTAGTGCATCCAACAAGAAGCCAAACTTCAAACGTTGCTCATGCTCATCAATACCCAGCAAATCAAATACCGCTGATTGCATGGTCGCATCATGAATACGAACAGAGCCACCACCAACTTCATAGCCGTTTAACACCATATCGTAAGCATTAGACAACGCATTACTTGGGCTGGCTTTTAATTCTTCTGCCGTCATATTCAATGGTGCAGTGAATGGGTGATGCATTGCCGCAACATTGCCTTCGCTGTCGGTTTCAAACATAGGGAAATCAACAACCCACAATGGTGCCCAAGTTGCCCCGTTGGTGATGGCCAAATCTTTGCCTACTTTAAGACGTAAAGCACCCATCGCTTCCGCGACAACATTGGCATTATCAGCGCCAAAAAGAATGATGTCGCCATTCTCTGCTTGAGTACGCTCAATAATTGTTTGCACAATCTCGGCATTTAGGAATTTAGCGACTGGCGATTGGATCCCCTCCAAACCAGCAGCGCGATCATTGACTTTCAACCACGCTAAACCTTTCGCGCCATAAATAGCGACAAACGCGGTGTATTCGTCAATTTGCTTACGCGATAGCGCTGCACCACCAGGGACGCGAAGCGCAGCAACACGACCTTTTTCATCATTGGCAGGACCAGAGAAAACTTTAAAATCGACGTCTTTCAATAAATCTGCTACATCAACCAGTTCCATTGGGTTACGCAAATCAGGCTTATCACTACCAAAACGACGAATAGCTTCGCTATACGGCATGACGGGGAACTCACCCAAATCAACATCCAATAGCTCCAACCACATCTCACGAATCATTTGCTCAGTAACCGTACGAACTTGATCCGCCGTCATAAATGAGGTTTCGATATCGATTTGAGTAAATTCTGGTTGGCGATCGGCACGTAAGTCTTCATCACGGAAACACTTAACGATTTGATAATAGCGGTCAAAGCCAGACATCATCAGTAACTGTTTGAATAACTGAGGAGACTGAGGTAAAGCATAGAAACTGCCTTTGTGCACCCGACTTGGAACAAGATAATCACGTGCACCTTCTGGCGTTGCTTTGGTCAATACTGGCGTCTCAATGTCCAAAAAGCCATGTCCATCAAGGAAACGGCGAACAAAACTTGACGCTTTGGCTCGCAGCTTAATCCGATCGCTCATCTCTGGGCGGCGCAAATCTAAATAACGGTATTTTAGGCGCTGCTCTTCCGAGTTCTTTTGGTTGGAATCTAAAGGTAAGGCTTCTGAACGGTTGATGATCTGCAAATCTTTAGCCAGTACTTCTACTGCGCCCGTTGCCATATCTTGATTGATTTGACTGTCTGGACGAGCGCGGACTTCACCCGTTAGCTTGATGCAGAACTCATTACGCACTTGGTTGGCAATGTTAAACACATCCACCATATCGGGGTCGACAACAACCTGAACGATACCTTCACGATCTCGCATATCAATAAAAATCAGACCGCCTAAATCACGACGGCGGTTAACCCAACCGCAAAGTTCTACTGTTTGTCCAACAAGGGACTTGTTCAGGTGACCACAATAATGGCTACGCATAATGAAATTCCCAACCTCTATTTAATTCATCTTATTCCTAGCCGCAGATAATGTTAGCTACGGCGCATGATTCCATTTATACGCTGAAAAAAGTTGAAAATCGACCTTCCAGAATACAATTTTGCTGTGTTTTCTTCTGCCCTGCTTTTTCCGTACAATAATTCAGCAAAATATGTACAAAGCATCAACAGTAATAAAATTGGCGCTGATTATAACGTTAAAATAACGTATTCTTCAAAGAACTCATGCTTACCAACAAGAAAAAACTCATCATCGCAGCAATGACCAAACCACTTGAAGTAAGAAGCAAATAAACCGTGACGATGACAAACTTACCACTACGTCTAGGACTGACCCTATGGTCACATACCGGCTGGCAAGGGCGCTTTTATCCTTCGGGTAGTTCAGCGGCCGATCGTTTAGCGCACTACGCAACCGTTTTTCACACCGTCGAAGGCAATACGACGTTTTATGCCTCGCCCTCGCCACAAACGGTGAATAATTGGCGAGCCGCAACCCATGACCATTTCCGGTTCACATTTAAGCTACCGAAAAGTATTACCCACCAACATCAGTTGGTTGGATGCCAAGGTGAACTCAAACAGTTTTTACAATTAATGGCTCCACTGCATCAACGAATTGGTTTATGGACCATACAACTGCCGGCTTCGTTTAGTACCGCTCAGTTGAGTCATTTACAAAAATTTTGCCGCTATTTCCCCAAAGATTTCCCATTAGCGGTAGAAGTGCGCCATCGTGACTATTTTGCTAAAGGTGAAGAAGAGCGCCGTTTTAACCAATGGCTGATTGAAGAGGGGATCAATCGAATTATCATGGATAGCCGCCCTGTTTTTGCCGCCGAGCCAAGCAACGAAACCATTATTGATGCACAAAAGAAAAAGCCGAAAGTGCCCGTCCACGCATTGGCCACTGCCGATAACCCCATGATTCGCTTTATCGGCCATCCTGATTTAACTGCGAATGATGCTTTTTTTAAGCCTTGGCTACAAAAGTTACCCCAATGGATCGCCGCCGGAAAACAACCCTATCTGATGATTCATACGCCGGATAACTTTTATGCCCCAGAACTCGCGGTTGATTTGTATCGGCAATTACAAACCAGCGTCCAACTTGCGCTTATTGCCGATGAAATCGCCAAACAAACAAGGTTACCCGATTTAGCTCCATTTCCGGCCCAAAACAGTCAACAAATGTCGATATTTTGACGATGTTTTGTCACTGGCTCTGGGTATATAATGACAGACCAGTAAATTTTTCATAAAATACGGCACTTTTTTATCTAACCCGTCCTTTATATTCCTCGATGTTAGCGAGCGCTCATTTCTATTCGCGTCGTGATGATAAAAGGACAGGTAAAATCAAGTGTGTATAAGGGTTACTCATGGCCAACAAAGACACCATATTCTCCGCTCCTATCGATAAAATCGGTGATTTTACCTTCGATGAGCGAGTGGTTGAAGTGTTCCCCGATATGATTCAGCGTTCCGTTCCGGGCTACAGTAATATTATTTCCGCGATTGGCATGCTCGCCGAACGTTTTGCTAAGCCACACTCTAATTTGTATGATCTTGGCTGTTCATTAGGCGCTGCCACTTTATCCATGCGTCGTCATATCCAACAAGAAGGGTGCAAAATTATCGGCGTCGATAACTCATCGGCGATGGTAGAACGGTGTAAATTGCACGTGAATGCTTACCGTTCTGATACGCCAGTCGAGATTATCGAAGCGGACATTCGTGATATTCAGATCGAAAATGCCTCTGTGGTGGTGCTTAACTTCACACTGCAATTTTTGTCCCCTGACGATCGTTATCGCCTACTGGAAAATATTTATGCTGGATTACGTAGTGGCGGAATATTGATTATTTCTGAAAAGTTTATTTTCCCTAATCAAACGGCTCACGAGCTGCTGATCGATTTACATCATGACTTTAAACGTGCTAATGGCTACAGCGAATTAGAGATTAGCCAAAAGCGCAGTGCAATTGAAAATGTGATGCGCCCAGACTCAATAGAAGCCCACAAAGCACGCTTCAAAGCCTTAGGCTTTTCGAGCTACGAAATGTGGTTCCAATGCTTTAATTTTGGGTCGATGTTCGCCATCAAATAATCTCATCGTGTGCTGACTTGGCATGATTACCTCAAATAATAACCACACTTTTTTCCTGCAAGGTAGATATGGGTTCTCTACCATCGTGGGTTTGTACTAGTTAGGAATAGACGATTATGTTTAATTTTGGTCCACTTTATCAGCGCATTGCGCAAGACACCCGCTTACAGCCTTGGTTAGAAGTGTTACCTAAGCAGCTTGCTGAATGGCAGGCGAAACCTCATGGGGATATGGAACGCTGGCTACGCGCCTTAAAAAAAATCTCGGATGCCAGCCCTGATCATATTGACTTAAAAGAGTCGGTGTCGGTGAGCAATACACACCCCTTGCCTGAAGGTGAGCAAAAAAAACTAACCAGTCTATTAAAAACGCTCCATCCATGGCGCAAAGGTCCTTATCAACTGCATGGCATTCATATCGATACCGAGTGGCGCAGCGACTGGAAATGGGATCGTCTTCTACCTCACATTTCACCCCTTCAGGGGCGTTCAATATTGGATGTCGGCTGTGGTAATGGTTACCATATGTGGCGTATGCTCGGCGAAGGAGCGTATCAGGTGATGGGTATCGATCCATCTGAACTGTTTTTAATCCAATTTGAAGCCGTTCGAAAATTGATGGATAACGATCAACGTATCCATTTAGTCCCGCTTGGTATTGAACAACTCCCTGAATTACAAGCATTTGATACTGTATTTAGTATGGGAGTATTGTATCATCGTCGCTCACCATTAGATCACCTCATCCAATTAAAAAATCAACTGGTTAGTGGGGGTGAATTGGTCTTAGAGACTCTGGTGATTGAAGGGGATGAAAATGCGGTTCTTGTGCCTTTTGACCGCTATGCCCAGATGCGAAATGTGTACTTTTTCCCATCAGCGCTGGCATTAAAAGGCTGGCTAGAAAAAGTCGGATTTGTGGATGTACGGATTGTCGATGAGAACATTACCTCACAAGATGAGCAACGCAGTACCGAGTGGATGACTCATAATTCGCTCCCCGATTACCTTGATAATAACGATCCAAGTAAAACCGTGGAAGGTTATCCAGCACCACGTCGAGCAATTTTAATTGCTCAGAAACCATAATTGACACAGCCTTAACTCGTCAGGCTACGGATACGTCTACCCTAACGGATGAGATTAGCGCCCTCGGGCGCTGATCGATGACTTAAAGTCACCGATCGTCCTTTAAGTCATCGAGGGTATAACGAATGAAACCATCACATAACAATAAGGTTGCCAATGTTTAAGCGAATAGCTCCCATCGTTGCACTGAGCCTACTCTCAGGCTGCACACTATTAAAGGGGGATGAATATCATCAGGCTACGCTGGCCGCACTTCACCAATCCGAGTCAAACATTGCTAATAAAATCGTTAATTTAGAACTCCATATCAGCAATCAGATGGATTATATCGATAGCCTTGAAGGTAAAGTCTCTAGCTTACAGAATGAAATGTACGAGCTAAAAGACCTCGCCAACCGACCGATCATCATCAGTGAACCATCACCATCCGCTGATTCCCTCGCCACGGTGAATGCCACTCAAACTATCCCTCGTCAGGATCTGGTATTAGGTGAAATCGAACGCGTGACCATCGACAGTATTAAACAATCGTTTGATGCTCGAATTGATACTGGCGCAGCGACTTCTTCACTGAATGCCGTCGACGTTGAAGAGTTTGAACGCAATGGCAAGAATTGGGTGCGTTTTCACCTTACCGGTGATAATAGCGTCAAAGACGATAGCAATTGGATAGAAGCGCCTATTCTCCGTTATGTTCGTATTCGTCAAGCGACCAACGAGCAAACAGAGCGTCGTGCTGTGGTCGAATTATGGGTGAAATTGGGGCCTATTCATCAAAAATCTCAATTTACCCTCGCTGATCGTTCACAAATGACCCATCCTATTTTATTAGGTCGGGAATTTATTCGCGATATCGCCGTGGTGGATGTAAGCCGTCAATACATTCAGACAGAAACTAAAGTAAAATAAGGCCCATTATGACGTCACGAATTCCGTTTTATCTATCCATATTGTTGTTAATTGTGGTGGGGATTACTTTAAGTGTCATGCGTCATCAAAGCTATGGTGTACCATGGACACCCGGTGAAACTCGCCAAGTCTGGGACATTGAAGCGCGAATTGAATTTAACGCGCAAGGTCGGGAAGTCAAAGTCTCTCTCGCCGCTCCTCATACCCAAGATGGCTTTACGTTGATTGGAGAGAATGCCTCTTCTCCGGGTTACGGTATCTCTTATGTCACTACAGAAAGTGGCCGACGTGCAGAGTGGACCATTCGTCAGGCCAAAGGTCCACAGACCATTTATTACAAAACTCAGTTCTTGGTGGACCCACAAGCGAACGCGATTCCTCTCCCGCCAAGCGCACCGATGGTTAAACCCACATTTGACGGTCCAGATGAAACCTCAGCCATCGCGCTTATCGAGCAGGCTAACCGTCGTTCAGCGGATGACGTTACCTTTACTCGCGAACTGATTAAAGCGCTCAACGAAGCAGAAAATCAAAACGCCGCCTTACTGCTCAATAAAATGAGTAAAGTCGACGCGGCGCAAAAACTCCTTTCGTATGCACAAATTCCTAATAAAGTGGTTGGCGTCATTCGCCTAGAAGACGGGCGTCGGCGTCAATCGATCCAACATATGAATCAAGTCTGGGACGGCAGTAAATGGGTGCTGTTTAATCCAGAAACTGGCACGCAACCGACTCAACCGAATTTGTTGGTGTGGGATGAATCGAATGTTTCTTTACTTGATGTGATGGGTGGACAAAACAGCCAAGTGCATTTCACGATGATTGCGCAAGATGTCTCTCCTCAACAAGCCACCAACAGTAAAGTCAGCGCCGATGGATTATTAAACCTATCCATTCATAGCTTACCGCTTGAAGAACAAGCGATGTTTAAAAATATTATGCTGATCCCTATCGGCGCACTGATTGTGGTTTTTTTACGTGTGATCATTGGCTTAAAAACCTCGGGCACTTTTATGCCCGTTTTGATTGCCGTCGCGTTTGTGCAGACCCAATTAACCACGGGGATCATCGGGTTTTTATTGATTGTCGGCACAGGCTTAATCATTCGTAGCTATCTCTCTAAGTTAAACTTATTGCTGGTCGCCCGAATATCGGCGGTGATTATCTCGGTGATTTTAATCATTTCAATGTTTACTGTCGTCGCATTCAAAATCGGCCTGACCGAAGGCTTAACGATTACGTTCTTCCCAATGATCATCTTATCTTGGACCATTGAACGGATGTCTATCCTTTGGGAAGAGGAAGGCGCTAAAGAAGTGATTCTGCAAGGTGGTGGCTCGTTATTGACTGCCGTACTGATTTATTTAGCCATGACTAACCCTTATGTGCAGCACTTAACTTTCAACTTTATCGGATTACAGTTAATTGTCTTAGCAGGCATTTTATTATTGGGAACGTATACCGGTTATCGCTTAACCGAACTGCGTCGCTTTAAACCCTTGGTAGACGGAGATTAATATGTTTTTTTCTCTTTCTGAATACACCTCCCCTTTCAAGCTACGCCGTAAGGGGATCATGGGCATGAATAAGCGTAATCATAGCTATATTGGTCGCTATAATGATCGCTCCAAATACCCTCTGGTTGACGATAAGCTGCAAACAAAACTGATTGCTCAACGCGCAGGTTGTACGGTGCCAAAGCTGATTGGCGTGATCAGCAACCAAGGCGATGTTAGGCGTATTCACGAGATGGTCAAAGAGTGGCCGGGCTTTGTTATCAAACCGGCACGAGGCAGTGGCGGCAAAGGTATCTTAGTCATCACCTCACACAAAGATGGCATTTACACCAAGCCCTCTGGCTCGACCATTAATAAAGAAGATGTGGAACGGCACGTCAGTAACGCTTTAGCTGGTCTCTTCTCGCTGGGTGGTAAAAATGACGTTGTCGTGATCGAAAACCTAATCAAATTTGATGACTGCTTTGATGGTTTCAGCTATGAAGGCGTTCCCGATGTACGGATCATCGTCTTTAAAGGCTACCCAGTAATGGCAATGATGCGGCTTTCTACCTCGGCTTCAGATGGCAAGGCTAACTTACACCAAGGAGCGGTGGGAGTGGGCGTTGATCTCGGATCGGGTAAAGCGGTACGTGCTGTACAGTTCAATCGCCCAGTGACCCATCATCCCGATACCGGAAGATCATTATCTGAGCTTACGGTACCGCATTGGGAACGCTTATTAACCTTAGCGGCCAGTGCATGGGAAATGACCGGTTTAGGTTATATTGGAACTGATATGGTCCTTGATAAAGAAGAAGGTCCGATGGTGCTTGAGCTTAATGCCCGCCCAGGTTTAGCGATTCAAACCGCTAATGGTGCTGGCTTACTACCAAGGTTACAGCATATTGAAAGCATCGGATCACCACTGATTTATCCAACACCAGCCGAGCGAGTGGCTTATGCCGCGAAACAATTTGGGCTAAAAAACGGGTAATACTCATTAGATTGATTACCGCCATTCAATTAACGGTGGACAACTAAGTTTGCAGCTCGACAATAAAGTTCGAAACTTTTCGATGATTTTTTGTCGTAGTTTACCTTTTACTCTGACAAGGTTTTATCCAGAACCATACTGAAGGGCAATGACCGTAACGCAGATTTGCCCCGAAATGTGTTACGCCGTTAAAAACGAAATCTGTGTAGTCACACTTTTTCTTAGGGTAGCCACGTTGATTGAGTCTAAGTTTCAATCTTTATTGTTACATTTGGTCTCTGGTAGCCGCGATGGAAGCGAGCTTCGGAAGCAGAAAGGTTTCAAACTTTAATGTTCTCCTACATCAATACCCGTTCAGCGAAGACAACAATGATCATAAAAAAGCGCCTTATCATCAAGGCGCTTTTTATTTACAAGTGACTCAGCTTAGCTGACAGCATCGGCCAGTGGCAAAGACTCATTTTTTGGTTTTTCACTAGTAAAGCCACGCAGTCCGACCACATGCACGTGTTCATGATCTTTAAATACCTTACGCACCAGTTTATAGGTGGTCCCTCTTTCTGGGCTGATATTTTCTGGCGCCGCAATCAATAATTGCATATCCAAACGTTCACACAGTTCAAATAGCGTTGCTATTGATTTAGCATCTAAACGTGCTGCCTCATCTAAGAACAATAAACGGCATGGGATAATATCTTTACTGCGTAGACGACGAGACTCTTCTTCCCAGCTCTGTACGACCATCAGTAAGATAGATTGGCCAGTACCAATGGCTTCACCCGTTGACAATGCGCCCGATTCGGCTTGTAACCATCCATCTGAACCACGATTAACTTCAACACTCAACTCAAGATAGTTACGATAATCGAGTAGCTCTTCACCTAATATTTGTGGTGAACGCTGCCCCATATCGATGTGTGGATTGACGCGCTGGAATAACTTCGCCATCGCTTCTGAGAAGGTATAACGTGAGCTTTCAAACAGATCTTTATGTTGAGCCTGCTGCTCGGCTAAACCACTGAGCAGAACTTCATGGCTTTCACGAACTTTGACATTTAAACGCACACCATTCACTTGCCCAAAAGCAATATTCGAAAGCCCTTGGTTGAGCATGCGAATACGGTTTTGTTCACGTTGAATGGTTTTACGAATAATACTCGCCACCGAATCTGAGCTGATCGCTAAGCGGTTTTCCCGCTGAGTCAGCTCTTCTGTTAGGCGAGCTAGCTCGACTTCCATCTCTTCAATCGCTTCAACAGGGTCATCGGTACGAATAATATCTTGTCGAATGCGCTCACGTAAGTGCTGATAAACCGCAATGTAAAACAGTACTTTACGTTCAGGATAAGCATTATCCTCCGAGAGACGCAGCGCATCACGCAGCGCCTCATTATTCGCCACGGCAAGACGTAGCGCCCCGAGTGATTTATCCGACATGGAGCGTAACTCATCAGCCGATAAATAAGCCAATTCACGTTTATGCAAACGACGTTCAACATCATTTTGGCGGGCTAAACGAAGAACCGCACACCACCCAGCTTTGGCATTAACAACGAAAGTACGTAAATCTTGATACTCTTTTTCTAATTTTTTCAATCGCTTGGCAAGCGATTTCATCTCAATTTCGGTTGAGGTGATTGTCCGCTCATAGTGACTCTTACGGCTACGAGAGCTGTGCAAACGTTCATGCAGCTCATCACGGCGCTGCTGAGCTCTGAATAATGCGTTTTCATCTGGATGTACGCCAAACTCCTGTAGCTCTTGCTTAAACTCTTGCATTGTTTCCAATTTAGCCTGATGAGCACTTTTCAACGATGCCAACACTTGGTTGTACTGATTGAATTGCGCTTGCGCTTGTTTTAACTCTTCGCGAGTACGCTGACGCAGGCTCTCAGCTTGAACTAACTTAGCTTTTAACTGCTCACTGAGTTCGCTACTTTGATTGAGAAGATCCACCGAATCTGCGTAAGCAAAGTGGTGGCGACGTTCAACCAAATCAGCGAGGGCAAAAATTTGTGTTTTGAGTTGTTGCAGCCCGCGATCCGCTGCAAGATATTGCTGTTCTAAGACTTCAAACTGCTCAGGATCAACCTCTAACGCTGAAGCAATCGGCGCCAGTTGTTCAACCGTTTTACCATGATCATGAAGCCAAGCTTTCGCTTCCACTAACTGAGCTAACTTGGCGTCAATATCTGCGGCTCGTTGGGTTAATCCAGATTCAGACAACAAGCGTAAATGAGGCGCAATATTCTCTAATAGTGCTAATGCCTGTTTACTCAGTTGACGTCGACTGGTTTGTTGCTGTTGTTGATGCTCTAACTCGACTAACTGGCGAGCAAGATGATTGAGCGCGTCACGAGCTTGACTGAGTGCTTGTTCAGGATCCGACTCAAACGCAACCTGCAAATGCTGAGCAACAAAATCATTAAAACTGCGGTATAAGCGCTGTAACTTTTGTGAATCAAACGCGGCCTTAGCATGCGCTTCGACGACTTCATCACGCTCATCGCGCAGTAGCTCTAAACGTTGCTCACGAGCTGCACGCCCAAACAGTGGGATTTTTGGAAAACGGGAATAGCGCATTTGACGCTGATTGAGCTGAACACAGACCGCACCTTCTAATTCTGCGGCATTAAATGAGCTATCATCGAACGCATCAATATCGCCCTCAATCAGATAAAGATCTTCTGGACAGTCGTCTAACTCGACCAGTTTTTCTTTGATGCCTGAAAGATCAGAGACCACAATCGCGTGACGAGCCGGACCGTACATAGCACTGAAGTACGGCGCATCTTCTAACGTTATGTCATCATAAATTTCAGAAAGTAGAACGCCACCAAGGGTATCGGCAAGGCCTTTAAGGCGAGGATCATTCGATCCGCCCGGTGAAGCCAAGCGTTCGATATCTTTCTCTAATTGCTCACGACGTTGAGCTAACGCATCTTTCTGAGCCGATTGGTGTTTTTCACGCTCTAAAATGCTTTGCATCTCAGTCATTACCGACTGTCGACTGTCTAAACCCGCCCCACTTTGCTCACGCAATAGCTGCAATGCTTCTATCGCTTGATGCCAAGCTGGCGCTTTTAGCTCCAACTGTTTGATAGCATTGCGTTGTTCTTGTTCAAGACCACGCTGTTGACTACGCTGATCGCGTAGCACTTCTTGTGCCTCATCAAGCTCTTCTAACAGAGCGAGATGCTTCTCGCGTTCTTGCTGCAATTGGGATGGATCATCAATCATCACCTGAAATTGCTGGTGATAATCAGTCACCGATTGACGCACAGATTGTTGCTGTTCGATACGGTGCTGTAAATCGCGCTGCTGTTCATACCAAAGCGCTTCATTCTGTACGAGTTGCTGTGCTTGCTGTGCTTGAGCGAGTAATTGGTTTGCATGCTCTGCCGCTTGGCTACGAGTGACCTCACCTAAAACGCGGCTCACTAAATGTAAGGCTTCGTTAAACCGCGCGGAAGCGGCCGAAGACATATCGAGCTTATGTTTAACCGCCAGTAATTCGTGGGTGGTTGACTCTTGGCGTGCGCTCAGCTCAATCATCACCGTCTGAGCACTTTCTGCCGTCAAGCTATCATCAGCGAGCTGCTGACGTGCTTTTGCCAAGGCTTGCATTGCTTGTTGATACTGCAAAGCGCGCGTTTGCTGAATGTCCAACGCTTGCTGATAATCCGCAAGCTGAGTTTTCAGACTATCGACTTCCTCTTCAGCCGCAGTGGCTTGGTCTTCAGCCATCACTAAGCGTTCTTGCGCTTCTTCAACCACCATTAGCTGCTCTTCAAGACGCAGACTCAACTCTTCAAGATCGTCTTGATAACGGGCGATTTTTTCTTGCTGACGAAGGGCATTTTGTACTAACTGCAGATGATCGGCTGCACTTTGATGATCCTGTTCTAGCGCAGCTTCTTGTTCAAGCAGCGTTTCCAGCTCTTCGTGCACTTGATTCAATAGCCGATTGTGTTCCAGAAGCGTATCTCGAGCGCTGAATAACTCTTGGCGTAACGTCAACGTTTGCTGCACTTTACTGCGACGTTCATTGGCGTGACGCATGTAGTCTGCGGCAACATATTGGGTCGATTCGGTGATTAAATGTTTGAACAGATCACGATCGGCTTGGGTGTTTTTAATCGCTTCCAGCGTCATGCGGTTTTCTCGCAGCGCTGACTCCATATCTTGAAACGCTTTTTTCACCCCACCATTTTGTGGCAGTAAGTAATCGCGTAATGAACGGGTAATCGCGCTGGAAATACCGCCGTACAAAGACGCTTCAATGAGGCGATAAAACTTTGATCGATCGCTGCTATTACGCAGCTTTTTTGGTACCACACCAAATTCAAACATGTGGCTATGATAATCGACGATGGAACTGAACGATTTAAAATGCGCACCTTCAATAGCATGAACGGCATCTTTGACTTCATTGAGCTGTCTCACTCGAGCGTGTTGATCAGAAACACTTTCAATCAAAATATCCGTCGGTTTGATATGGCTAGGTAAACCCTGAATCACAAAGGGTTTAATATCGACTTTTTTATCACGGCCGGCAACTTGTTGAAGTTTTACTGCAAACAGTAAGCGTTGATGGCGAGAATTGACCACATCCAATGCCGCATAGCAGGCGCCAGGTTGTAATTTACCGTACAGGCCTTTATCACGAGAGGCTTGAGAGCTGCCCGCTTCTGTGGTATTTCGAAAATGCAGTAAACTTTGATCGGGAATTAATGCGGTGATAAACGCCGCCATCGTGGTTGATTTACCCGCCCCATTGCCGCCCGATAACGTCGTCACCAAATTATCAATATCAAAAGTACGTGCGAAAAAGCCGTTCCAATTGATCATGGTCAGCGATTGATACTTACCTCTTTCAATCATGCTTCATCTTCCCATAATGTCGGTTGATCTTCATGTTGTTCGTCAGCAGATACCGTATCCAATAAGCTTTGCTGACTGGGCTCTTGACTATGAACAACGGCTTCACCATCTCGTATCAAACGCAATTGCGCTTGACGTAAATCGTCGCCAATACGCACATCGGCCCCAAAACGAAATACCGCTTCGGTAATTCTAAATTTGGTGGTTTCGCCAAGGTGGATAATCATCCCTAGGCGGCGTAAACGACGTAACGAAGTGCGGACTTTTTCAAACAGTTTCTCTTTATCTAAATCTGAACCTTGCGCACGATTGGTCGCAAGCTTCATCAATTTCTTCTCATCGGTCAAACTCAATAACTCTTCATAGAGTTCTTGATACGTGAATAAGCCTTCATGGGCAAGACGCTCTGGGCTTAGATATAAGAAGCACAGCACCTTACCAACCAGCATATCTAATTCAGACAAAACACTGCGATTGATCAATGAGGTAGAGCGTGGACGTAAGTAAAAAAAGCCCTCGGGCGCACGAACTAACTCAGTATTGTAGCGCTGATAAAAAAGTGCTAACTCTGGCTCAAAATCACTGAGAAACGCATGGTTATCTAAATCATCGCTGGACACATGGCGCCCTGCGCGTAATTGGCTGTCTAAAGCCGGAAAAAGCGGGTTAACAATCGCTTTAGCCAGATTCTCTGGCATATAGTGGTTAATATCGGTCAATGACATTAGCTTGTACCTTTGCACCAAATTGGTTAATCGCTTGCCAATCAGGTTGAATGGCTTGATAGTCGGATTGTGAATACCCCAAGCGAACGGCTTGGTCGACAACAATACGGGCTAGATCGAAATGATGAGTTCTTGGGTGTGCGGCAAGATAATCACGCAGCACATGACCAAGGTTGATCGGTTGGCCCTGTTGTTTATGGCTCTGAAGCATCCCAGCAATACGCTCTGCAAGCTCATCGTGAACCTTTTGAAACGTTTCATATTCGACAGCTGGGGGAATGTGGCCGGTCACTTCTTCATCTCGTAACATCAGAGTTTCATCGCGTAAATCAGACAAACGCTCGGCCTCGGCATAAGTGAGCAGCCAAGGTTGAGAAAAGTAATCGTGCAGCGACTGGCGTAAACGTTGGCTGAAAGCGCGATTTTGATCCATATCTATCGCCGTGCGAATGAACTTATGCACATGGCGGTCATAACCAATCCATAAATCGATCGCTTGTTGTCCCCAACTGATGATTCGGTCTAATTTCATTTGCAGCACAAACAGCACTTCATCGATAAACTCTAATTCTGGATCGCCGTAAACAATCTCTTGAATATCAAGAATTTGAGTTTGTAATTCGTCGCCTGCGGCTTGAAGCGTATCTTGTAGCTCTCGTAACGTCGATGAGGTTTCAGACAATAAACTTTCACAGTTATGAATCGCTTCTCGCCAATCTTTATTCAATAGATCGGCAATTTGTTGTTTCACGGATTGCTGCTGCTCGTCTAAAACGCGTTGGTTGAGATCGATGCGATCAAAGATTTCACTCACCGAGTATTTTAATACCCCGTAAACATTCTTTTTCCAATGCGCAGGTGTCCCCCCTTGCTGAGCGGAGTTGGCGGCTTTAGCCATTTCATCCGCTAACAAGGAAAGTTGAATAGAGAGTTTTAATTTCGAAAACTGACGATGACGAACATAATAATCGGTAATGCCAATCGCCAAAGGCGACAAGCGATAAATGCTCGCGCCATCGGTGACCTCACTAGTAAAACGACTGAGCAAACGCTGTTTAACCAGTTCATTAATAGCATTATTAGCCCGAAATGCAGAGACATCACCCGTTTCAGTAAATAGGCGGCTAACAATCGCAAACGCATCATGCAATTCCCCCTCCCCTAATTCTTCATCGAATTTTTCATGGCTCAATACCGCAATCGCTATCAAAAACGCCAGCCGTTCAGCAGGTAAGTTCAAAGAAAAATCGTGCTGCTTCACCCAACTGACGAGTTCATCAATCGGTTGTTCAGTCGCATTGTGAGTCATATCACTCATTGTTCTTCCTGTGGTTGTTTCCTAGCCCAAACATGGATGTAGCGTCCTAAAGATAGATAAGGCTCTTGGCGGCAAAATTGTTGCTCCAATGCCAAAAGGTCTGCAAACTCAAACTCGCCCATATTGGTCATATTGCCGATATAATCGCTAAAGCAACGAATGCCTGACTTACCCATAATTTGACATCCAGCATGTTCAATCCACTGATACACATCAGCCGGGAGCAGCCCTTTTTGTGGCTGTAATTTAAATCGTTTACGATGTGGCATGCCATTTAAAATATGCGGAATATTGCCACATACCGCATTTTTATAAACTAAGCCATGTTGGTTGTAAAACATCACCGAAACCATACCGCCAGGACGCACCAGTGCTAACAGCTGCTGTAAAGCCTCTTGTGGTTCCGTCAACCACTCCATCACCGCATGAAATAAGATGATGTCAACGGGCTCAGTCAAATGTTGCTGCACAGATTGTACGGGAGAATGCACAAAGCGAAATCTCTCCAGTAATCCATGGTCGGTCACCTCTTGTTTGGCTAAATCGAGCATCTCTTGCGAGAGGTCACACAAGGTGATTTGATGGCCAAGCATGGCGAGTTTTTGCGACATTTGCGCCAAGCCCCCTCCCGCATCCAAAATATGCAGGGGCGTTGTCTGACCGTTAAAATGGGTCAAAATTTGCATGAGATCATCCCAAACAATGACTTGACGAATCTCGCCTTTGTCAGAGCCGTAAATATTTTTTGCAAATTTGTGGGCAATATCGTCGAAATTGCGATCTTCAGTCACAGTGGCTTGAGTTATGATAATAAATCGTGCTGCTATTCTGTCATAGGAATGGCAGGAATAAAGGACCTTTCGCTGATTTTATTATCAAGTGCTGTTTTTTCGGACTATTTAATCTATGTTTGAGCTGAAAAAAATCGTTTCTTCTCTACTGATGCCATTACCAGCACTGCTGATGATTGGTTTTATCGGCTTGATGCTGATTATGTTTACCGCAAAGCGAAAGACTGGCTGCTTAGTGGTTCTATTTTGTTTGTCTAGTTTATTGGTTATTTCTTTTCAACCAGTATCCAGTCGCTTATTAATGCCTTTAGAGCGTCAGTACAGCGCTTTTTTACCCATTGAGGGTACTATCGATTATGTTATGGTTTTAGGTAATGGCCATGTCGTCGATGATAGCATCCCACCAACCTCTGAACTTACCCGAGCCGCGTTAATGCGTCTTAGCGAAGGAATTCGAGTAATGCGGATGTACCCTGGCGCAAAACTGATCCTATCGGGTTATGCAGGCGGGAGTGAAATGAGTCATGCACGCATGCTGGCTAAAGTGGCGCTTGCGCTTGGTGTTGCAAAATCAGACATTATTTTGCTCGAAACGGCGCAAGATACGTGGGAAGAAGCAAGACAAGCGGCCGCTTTTGTTCAGCAGCGCACTCTGGTTCTGGTCACCTCGGCCAGCCACATGCCCCGTGCAATGAATGAATTTCAATCTGCAGGGCTAACGCCTATCCCTGCGCCGACAAATTATCTTGCCCAAACGAATATCAGCCAAGCTTGGGATAAATATATTCCGAGAGCGCTCTATTTAGAACAAACTGAGCGGTATTGGTATGAAACCATGGGGCTAATATGGCAAGCCATGCGCGATTGGGTGAGCCATGAACCCAAATTGAATGAATCATCGCCTGCTGTAGAGGGTGATTGATATTCTTGTTATAAGCGGCATCGTCGAAAAAGTGGTTTGGTGCACAACTTGATAAACATTGTGCACATTTAACATCAATTGGAAGGATTATGGGCCGAATTTGATTGCGAGTTACTGCGTTGCAGTCTAGAATCTTGCTGGTTATTAACAAGATTAAATGTAACCAATAGGCCGCTATTTAACAGCGGTTTTTGTGTTTTTATTACTTTTAGGCTGACGTTAGCCTATACCCGAAGAATGAGACGTTGTAAAAAGGCAGCATCGACAGTGCTTAAAACAAACCTCTCTCCTATCACGATCTCCTAACAGGGCGATTGCACTTTCGGGACATAACTACTGCTCTAGTTACCTAACGCCGAGCAGTCACCGACAGGATAATTTTATGGCTACGATTAAAGACGTTGCACGCCTAGCAGGCGTATCGACAACAACCGTATCTCATGTCATCAATAAAACACGTTTTGTGGCAGAAACCACTCAAGAAAAAGTCTTGGACGCGGTTAAACAGCTGAATTATGCACCAAGCGCCGTCGCACGCAGCTTAAAATGTAACACCACGCGTACGATCGGTATGCTGGTGACTCAATCCACCAATCTATTCTTTTCTGAAGTGATCGATGGTGTTGAAAGCTATTGCTATCGCCAAGGCTATACGCTGATCCTCTGTAATACCGGGGGTATCTACGAGAAACAACGTGACTATATTCGCATGCTTGCTGAAAAGCGGGTCGACGGTATGTTGGTCATGTGCTCCGATTTAACGGAAGAGTTACTTGAGATGTTAGAGAGTCATCCCTCGATCCCTAAAGTTATTATGGATTGGGGCCCGCAAACATCACAAGCCGATAAGATCATTGATAACTCTGAAGAAGGGGGTTATCTAGCAACGAAATATTTGATCGAAAATGGGCACACTGAAATTGCTTGTCTAAGTGGTCACTTTGTTAAAGCCGCCTGTCAAGAACGTATCGCAGGCTTTCGGCGTGCCATGGCAGAAGCCAACCTAACGGTAAAAGAAGATTGGATTTTAGAAGGCAATTTCGAATGCGATACTGCCGTTCTAGCCGCGGATAAAATCATTGCTATGGATACACGCCCGAGCGCGGTATTCTGCTTTAATGATACCATGGCATTAGGTCTGATCAGCCGTTTACAGCAACGTGGCATACGCGTACCAGACGATATGTCAGTCATTGGTTATGATAATATTGAGTTAGCCGAATATTTTTCTCCGCCACTGACCACGGTCCATCAACCTAAACGCCGTGTTGGGAAAAATGCGTTTGAAATATTGTTGGAGCGCATCAAAGATAAAGAACACGAAAGACGTATTTTTGAAATGCACCCTGAAATCGTGGAACGTGACTCAGTCAAAAAACTCACCGCTAAATAGATAACCACTTCATTGACCCATTGTTGAGCAAAAAAGACTTCAAACCCAATCGTAGCCTTAGCGCCACGATTGGGGGGCAATCTTTGCCTAATTCAAATCAAAATGAAACAAACATCATATAAACAATCACTGAGTGTGATATTTATTCAATGATTTGTTTATTTTATACATCCACGTTATACTATTTTGTCAATAATGAAACGTGTCACGCACAGGGCAAACCATTTGAAAAGATGGGACGCAAAGCCTCCGGCCTAAACCATAGTGGTAGGTAGCGGGGTTGCCGATGACAAAATAGCCAAAACAAGCAGTCAACTCCCCCTATTATTATGCTTTTTGACGTTTTGCTATTTTCTCGGACCTGATTTTGCTGGCGAATTGCTTAATACACCGAGAATGACAGCATGGATAAACCGGTATTAAAAGATTCAATGCGGCTATTCGAACTGCTTGGCCAGGTCAAGTCGCGCTCAATGTTTGGTGGCTTCGGAATTTTTGTCGATGACACTATGTTCGCTTTAGTCGTCAACAATCAACTCCATCTTCGAGCTGACGATGAATCCGCTAAAGTTTTTACCGAAAGAGGCTATCTGCCCTACGTTTATAAAAAACGGGGCTTTCCTGTGGTAACTAAGTACTTTGCTTTACCTGATACCTGTTGGCTTGATCCAACGACCATTTTGCAGGAAGCAACCGTGGCCTTACGTCAAGCCAAATCGGAGCGAGAGCAGCAAGAGCAGACTAAACCCACTCGTCTTAAAGATCTGCCTAACCTACGTTTAGCAACCGAAAGAATGCTCAAAAAAGCAGGTATTCATTCCGTTGATCAGTTGCAACAAACGGGTGCTGTCGCCGCTTATCAGGCGATCAGACAAAGTCACTCATCTGATGTCAGTTTAGAGTTATTGTGGGCGTTAGAAGGGGCAATCGAAGGTAAACATTGGTCGGTTATCCCTCCAAGTCGTCGTGAAGAATTGAAAAAAAACCTGTTTTAATTTTGATATCTAGCCCGCTCACTGAGAATCAGTAGCGGGTATATCTACCAATCATAACACCTCCTAATAAGCATCATGATTCCTTGACCTTAATCATTTCGATATCGTTTGCACAATTGAAGCTGACAGCTCGCCAACCCTTTCCTCTAATCTCTATCAATATAAATCAACAACATGATTGGCTTAAGACAAGCATAGCTGCCCAACAATCGTGCCATTCAATCAGTTGATACTGAGATTAAGTCACTGAATGAGATAAAGTCGTTGCTGTACTTTGCCGCTGGATAAATTGAATCGACAGCTGGTTAAACAACTCCGGTTGTTCGACATTACAAACATGACCACAATTTGGGAGTTCCAACAGTTCACTCTGTCGATGCGCGGCGACCATTTCGCGCACTGGGCGAATAAACATATAGTCGCGCTCCCCCATTAAATACAAGGTGGGAATAGGCAACTCTCGATCTTTGAAATAACGCATCAATGGATTGACTTCCGCCGTCAATGTAAACCAACGTTTAAACTCTTGCTGACACAATTTTTTAGCTTCTCGAACGAACAGATGACGAGACTCTTTCTGACTGCGTTGCGGCATGACAATATAAGCAAACAGTCGATATAACCACATGTAGGGAATGAGATGTTTACTGAGATGGCCTAACTTCACCAAAAGCTGAGAGCGGATATTCAAACGAGTGACAGCGCCACCTAATACCATAGAGCGAACTCGCTGGGCGGACAATTCGGCAATATTACGCACGATAATAGTCCCCAGTGACATCCCGACAAAATGGGCTGAAGCTATTTTTAAGTGATCCAGCACCTTAAGTACATCAATGGTTACTGTCTTAAAGGTGTATCGATTAGCAATCAGATCTTTGATAAGACGATGAGATTTTCCATGGCCGCGTAAATCAATCAGTAGCAGATTAAAATGCTGCTTATACGCTTTGATCTGCTTAAACCAAATAGACGAGCTTCCACCCGCCCCATGCACAAACACCACCCATTCTCGGCTGGTTGGATGTGGATAAACTTTATGAAACAGTAAAGATTGAGACATGGATACCACAGAAAATCAAAATCATTGATACTGAGAGATTAGCATATTTTAGTGTCAAAAATCGTTTTTGAGTTGTAAAAATCTATTGTTGTTAAACGGGCGATTGGTAAACCGACGGGGAAACTCCCCATCGGTATAAAGGAAAGTGATTAGAAAAGAAAAGACGATGGTAGCCGATCAACAAGCATTGACGCTTCCCGTCTTCATAGACATTTAGTCAAAAATGGCTAAGCGGTACATTTTAAGGTATTCAAGAGCAGACTCACGCCAGCCAAAATCTCTGCTCATCGCTCGTATTTGAACGTTAAGCATCTCTTCAGGTTGCTGTAGATAAAACAGCAACGCCCTCTGCATCGTGATCAATAATGCCGCTGGTGACGGCTCTTGAAAACCAAACCCCGTCGCTTGCTGAGGGTATTTATCATAATCTTGTACGGTATCTTTTAAACCTCCAACCTCGCGTACGATAGGTAAAGTACCATAAGCCATACTGTAGATTTGGTTTAGTCCACAAGCTTCAAATTCTGAGGGCATGAGAAAAAAATCCGAGCCCGCTTCAACTAAATGAGCCAAACGATTGCTGTAAGTCTCAACAAACCCTAACTTATCAGGATAATGCGCAGCAATTTTATGTAATGCCGCCGCAATCTCCGGTTCACCGGTGCCGACGATCACCACTTGTACCTGATTACGCAAAAACGACTCAAGAATAGGCAATAAATAATGAAATCCTTTTTGATGAGTCAAACGGCATACCATGCCAAACATCGGTGTCGTCACTTGTGGTAAATTTAACTCTTGCTGCAAGGCAAGCTTGCTGGCTGATTTTCCTAGAGTGAGCGATTGTCGTTCCGCATGGTAAGTCTGAGGAATATAACGATCCGTCAAAGGGCTCCATTCAGAATAATCGCATCCATTGACAATCCCATGCAGATCTCGCGCACGGCGCACAAAATCATCCACCAATCCGTGAGAACCTAACGGCGTCAACAGTTCAGAAGCATAATTAGGACTCACCGCATTGATTTTATCGGCAAAAGCAATACCAGCTCGTAGCATGCTAACATGATCATGTCCGTACTGTAGAAACTCCATCCCAGAGAGATTTAACTCGGGGATAACTTCCAATTGGTAATAGGAAAAAATACCTTTGAAAATGGCATTATGAATAGTCAGCACCGACTTAACGCCGAAAAAGTGTGGGTCTTCACGGTAGCGAGTTTTTAATAAAAAAGGCACTAAACCTGTATGCCAATCATTGGCATGGATGATGGTTGGCTTAATATTCAGCTTGGGCAAAATATCCAGACACGCCGCCGAGAAAAAACCAAAACGCTCACCGTTGTCCGTGTAAGCTTGATTGTGCTCCGCATACATTTCTGGTCGATCAAAGTAAACATCACAATCAATCAGGTAAACCACAACACCGTCGAGCTCACCCTGCCTTACTTGATAGCGAGTATGAGGCCAGTGGGTTAACTCGGTTTCGAGTATGATGGGTAAATCCATTTTATTTGGAATTGAACGATAAGCAGGTAGCACAATGGCTACCTGGTGACCTAACTCCTGTAATGCTTTTGGTAAAGCTTTGGCAACGTCGGCTAAGCCTCCGCTCTTCACTAAGCCTTCTGCTTCGGATACAACAAACCAAATATTCATTTTTTCAAGATTAGAATCCAACTTTCATTCCTTTTTCGATGACTACAATGCCTTCATCAGAGACATGGAAGCGCTGCTTATCTAATTGTAGATCTTCCCCAATCACCGTTCCTGGAGCAATTTCGACGTCCTTATCGATAATCGTGCGTTTAATCGTACAACCAGCGCCAATTTTGACATCACCAAGAATAATCGATTCACTGATCCATGAACCTGCACCGATATTGGTTCGAAAACCTAACACCGATTTATAAATTTTTGCACCTTGGATATAACTTCCCGCTGAAATTAAACTATCGGTAATACAAACCTTTTTCTCTCCTTCATTAGCAAAGGTCGCTGGTGGCAACGGTGGATAATGAGTATGTAAAGGCCAACTGCGGTTGTAAAGAGAAAATGGCGCATCTTTTTGCAATAAGTCCATATGCGCAGACCAATAAGATTCAATCGTGCCAACATCACGCCAGTAGGCTTCGCCCTTCTCACCTTTGATTTTATTGGTTGAGAAATCATAAACGAAGACTTCACCCTGCGGAAACATTTTAGGGATAATATCTTTACCAAAATCATGGCTAGACTCTGGGTTTACCGCATCTTCACGTAATTCACGGCATAACGTATCGGTATCAAAAATGTAGTTACCCATTGATACTAATGCCCACTCAGGCTCGCCCGGTATCGATTTAGGGTGTTGAGGTTTTTCTTCAAAACCAATCATCTTCCCCGTAACATCTACCTCTATCACCCCAAATTGTGACGCTTGGGCAAGAGGCATACGAATGGCAGAGACGGTCAGTTTGGCTTCCATTCGACGATGGAAATCAAGCATCTGACGAATATCCATTTTATAGATATGATCAGAACCAAAGATACAGACATCATCGGCTTCAGAAATTTCAATGAAACGTAAGTTCTGATAAATAGCATCGGCCGTTCCTTCGTACCAACGTTTACCATCACGCATCTGGGCAGGTATGGAATCAATAAAGCTGCCACGCAAGCTAGAGACGTTCCAGCCTTTTTTCATATGCAGATAAAGGGATTGCGATTTGAACTGTGTTAATACATACACTCGCATTAAATCTGCATTAATAAAATTGTTTAGAGCGAAATCTATCAAGCGATAACTACCACCAAATGGCACGGCAGGTTTAGTACGCGATTCAGTTAAAGGCTTCAATCTTGAGCCTTCACCACCAGCCAGAATCATTCCTAGTACACCGGTCATTGTTATTCTCCATTAAGTTTTATTGATTATCGTCATGTCAATACTATTGGGGGGATGACGATACTATCCTTAGTTTATTACGGCCTTTCGGCCAACCACGAAAAGTGCAATTGGTTGTGTATTACTTTATAGCGTTTGCATAAAAATACAAATGGCAATTGTCTATTTTGAGCCAGTAAAACAGCCAATCGGTTGAACTCCTAATCTTGTTCACAATTAAGGCATCATAACGTTATGAAATTGCATTTTTATGTTTCATTTTTGGTAACGAAAAATAACGACTATTTATTGATGATGAGAAAAATAGGATGAAAATTGGGGGATAATTTTGCTTGAAAAAGCACACCGATTCTCCATTAAGAATGACTTACTAGGAAAACATTGAGGCAGCCAATGGCTGCCTCAATGTTGTTATCGATAAGAAAAATTTCTCTTATTTGGCTGACTTTCGTTTGTCCGTCACTTGCCAGTGACCATCGTCATAGATTGCCGTCCAACCGGAAGGTTTACCATTTACTTCCGTGCGTACGTAATGCTCTTTACTCTTACGACTAAACCGTACCACCGCAGCAAGCCCATCGGGATCATGAGTGGGAGCCGTCGCTAGATATTGGTACTTTTCAGGTAAACGTTGTTTAAAACGCTGTAACTCTTCAACAAGAGGCGCTCGTGTTTCACGAGATTTCGGAAAATTACTGGCGGCTAAGAATAGTCCAGAAGCACCGTCACGTAGCACAAAATAGGCATCTGAGTTTTCACACGGCAGTTCAGGGAAATGAACCGGATCTTCTTTAGGAGGAGCAACTTCGCCGTTTCTCAATATCTTTCGAGTGTTCTTACAGTTGTCATTGGTGCAGTCCATGTACTTACCAAAACGTCCAGTTTTTAACACCATATCTGATGAACATTTATCACACTCAACAACGGGACCGTCGTAACCTTTAACTTTGAACTCACCGGTTTCAACGACATAACCTTCACAGTTTGGGTTATTACCGCAAACATGTAGTTTACGTTGACCATCAATCAGATAAGCGTCCATCGCCGTTTCACAAATCGGACAACGTTTTTTCGCTCGTAACGCTGCCGTTTCGACATCTTCCTCAAGAACATTGATAATGCCATCTTCATCGCCCAAATTAATCGTCGTTTTACAACGTTCTTTCGGAGGCAAAGCATAACCTGAACAACCGAGGAAGACCCCCGTTGAAGCCGTTCTGATCCCCATAGGACGAGAACAGGTTGGGCACATAATATTGGTCATGACAATATGGTTAGGCTTCATACCACCGTGATCTTCGTCCTGCTCGGCTTGCTCTAAATCACCACTAAAATCAACGAAGAAGGCATCCAATACTTGTTTCCAATTCGCTTCACCTTCTGCAATTTGGTCAAGTTTTTCTTCCATCCGAGCAGTAAAATCATAGTTCATTAGATCGGTAAAACTACCATCGAGACGATCGGTCACGATTTCGCCCATTTTCTCTGCATAAAAACGGCGCTGATCAACTTTCACGTAGCCACGATCTTGAATGGTAGAAATGATCGATGCGTAGGTCGATGGACGCCCAATACCACGCTTTTCTAATTCTTTGACTAATGCGGCTTCCGTAAAACGTGCTGGCGGTTTGGTAAAATGCTGCTTAGGATCAAGTTTCTCAAGAGTAAGTACTTCACCGACTTGAACTGCGGGTAAAATTTGATCTTCATTTTTACCAAGTGGACGCTGTACGCGAGTCCAGCCATCGAACTTCAAAATCCGTCCTTTCGCTTTCAACGTATACTCATCTGCTTTAACACTGATGGTGGTTGAATCGTACTGGGCGGGGGTCATTTGACAAGCGACAAATTGATTCCAAATCAGAGCATAAATCTTATGTGCATCCGCTTCCATCCCTTGTAAGTCATCGGCTTTGACATTAACGTCGGAAGGACGAATCGCTTCGTGCGCCTCTTGAGCCCCTTTCTTGCTACCATAGACAATCGCTTGTTGTGGCAGATACTGTGGACCAAATTGCTGCTCGATAAACTGACGGGCTGATTCTACCGCCTCGCCACTTAAATTAGTCGAGTCAGTACGCATATAAGTAATGTAACCCGCTTCATACAAGCGTTGTGCCAACATCATGGTTTTCTTCACGCCATAGCCTAAACGTGTACTGGCGGCTTGCTGAAGCGTTGAGGTGATGAAAGGTGCACTAGGCTTACTGCTGGTAGGTTTATCTTCGCGTTTACAAACTTCAAAGCGCGCTTTTTGTAACACTGAAAGCGCGGCTTGAGTTTCAGCCTCATTGGTCGGCTTAAAAGCAGAGCCCGCTTGTTGAGCCACCATCAAACGAAAATCATCTTGCGTACTGGTTTTTGTGTCCGCATGAATATCCCAAAACTCTTCAGGAATAAACGCTTTGATCTCACGCTCACGCTCAACTAAAAGTTTTACGGCTACCGACTGCACACGACCAGCAGAAAGGCCACGAGCCACTTTTTTCCATAATAATGGCGAGACCATAAAGCCTACAACGCGATCCATAAAACGACGCGCTTGTTGAGCATTAACGCCATCCATGTTCAGCTCTCCCGGTTGCTCAAAGGCTTGCTGAATGGCATTTTTAGTAATTTCGTTAAACACTACCCGCTTATAGCGCTCTTCATCACCACCGATGATCTCACGTAGGTGCCAAGCGATAGCTTCTCCTTCGCGATCCAAATCGGTTGCGAGATAAACGCAATCGGCGTCTTTAGCTAATTTCTGTAGCTCAGCGACCACTTTTTCTTTGCCTGGGAGAATTTGATAGTTCGCTTCCCAACCTTGAAAAGGATTCACTCCCATTTTCTTAATCAGAGCGGTCCGTTCTTTTTCTTTTTTTAAACGCTCTTTTTCTTCCAAAGAAAGTGCTTTATTCGCTGCTGGTGTCGCTTTTTTAGCCGTGGTAGTAGTTTGACCTGCCGTAGGCAGATCGCGGACATGACCGACACTAGACTTAACAATAAAGTCTTTACCAAGGTATTTATTGATTGTTTTAGCCTTGGCTGGCGATTCCACTATAACGAGTGATTTACCCATAATTTGATTCAAATGCCCTTAATCACACTGCGAGTAATAAATCGCATGATGTTCTAAAAATATTGCTTCTTTTTTTACTATCGAGCCAGTTAAGCAGAAGATCAACCTGTTTTTGAAAAAAAACGCTTGTTTGCTCGACAAATCGACGAAACCGCATTCGCAAGACAAAATTAGCCTCATAGTAAAGAGAGTCTGTTTTAGGCGCGACCATTAATCTAGAAAATATGTTGTTAATCACAAAATCAGGCAAAATTGTCTTTTATCCATTTCCTGTTTATGATCATGGTTTTTACATGACACAATTCTACAATCACGTTATCAATTGCTAGACAGTCGGTATCTACTGGGCAGCAGCATAGAGAAACGTAATACCGAGAGCAAGTAAATCAAAGAACAACCTAAAATAAAGAGAACAATATGCAGACCAAACAACCCATCAATGAATTCGATTTATTACTCATAGCCAATCAATTAATTCAAGAACACGATAACTATATAGAGGGAATGCGCACGACCAGCGTAGAAGAAAAAGACGGCGTATTGGTATTTAAAGGTGAGTATTTTCTTGACCCTCAAGGTCTGCCAAGTGAAAAAACAACCGCCGTTTTTAATATGTTTAAATATTTAGCTCATCATCTTTCAAAACAATTTACCCTTAAAAAACAATAAAAGCCTCTATATTGAGGCTTTTTCCGTGGTGACGCTGAACATTTATTTTCCTAATTAACTCAGTGAGATAACTGGGCAAATTTCTCAAAATAATCAGGAAAAGTTTTTGATGTACACTTTGGATCATTAATCGTCACTGGTGTCTCACCAAGCGCGACTAAAGAAAAGCACATCGCCATGCGATGATCGTCGTAGGTATCGATTGTCGCATGTTGTAAATGGCTTGGCGGGGTGATGATAATGTAGTCCTCACCTTCTTCGACCTGAGCACCAACTTTACGCAGTTCTGTTGCCATCGCGGTTAGCCGATCGGTCTCTTTAACTCGCCAATTGTAAACATTACGAATCGCCGTTGACCCTTTAGCAAATAGAGCCGTCGTAGCAATTGTCATCGCAGCATCAGGAATAGCATTAAAGTCTAAATCGACCGCAGTTAACTCTCCACGACGAGCAATCACATAATCGTCTCCCCATTCAATTTGTGCGCCCATTTTCTCTAACGCATAAGCAAACTGGACATCGCCTTGAATACTATTTTTACCAATGCCTGTCACTTTAACTTGACCGCCTTTTATCGCGGCAGCAGCAAGAAAATAAGAAGCAGAAGAAGCGTCGCCTTCAACCAGAAAATCACCAGGAGAAACATACGATTGACCAGCAGGAATCACAAATTGCTGATAGTTGTGATTGATCACCTGAACACCAAATTGTTGCATCAGATGTAACGTAATATCGATATACGGTTTTGAAACTAACTCGCCTTCAATATCAATAGTCACGGTGCCTTCTGCTAATGGTGCCGACATTAAGAAGGCCGTTAAAAATTGGCTGGAAATAGAACCGTCAATCGAAACATGACTCGCCTTTAATCCGGTTCCTTGAATACGCAATGGAGGATAATGCTCATTTTCCAAATACTCGATATTTGCCCCCGCTTGACGCAAAGCCTCCACCAAATGGCCTATTGGTCGCTCTTTCATTCGTGGCTCACCCGTGAGAACAAACTCACCACGCCCCAAGCACAATGCTGCAGCCAATGGGCGCATTGCCGTCCCGGCATTACCGAGAAAGAGTTCTTGTAAACCATCGATTACAAAGGGTTGACCTAACCCCTCTACTTCACACTGTGTTTTATCCGCTGAAAGCCGATACTTAACACCCAATTGGCTCAATGCATTGAGCATATGGCGGATATCATCACTGTCGAGTAAATTGGTTAAGCGTGTCGTTCCGGTGGCTAATGCGGCTAACAGAAGCACTCGATTTGAAACGCTTTTTGAACCTGGCAAATTAACTTCACCATTAATATTTGCAATAGGCTGTAAGGTAAGACTTTCCATTAAACGTGTATTTCCTTGCACTGTCATCATAACCATTAATATTGAAGGCAGTAAAATTCTTGATACTGGCAGACTAACCAAAATCTTTTATCCTCGCTAGTCTTTATCCATCGCTCAATACAAAAAATCTTGCTTATCTTTCTTTATCCACTCTCACACCATCTGAGAAGTACAAGATTCTTACTAAATCACCTCGGTTAAAGATCATTTGGTTATCGAGATCTTGAATAACATCAATCAATTGACCATCGTTCGTTCTAATCAATAGCTCAACCAATTTATACTCAATAAGATGAGTTTTATTTCCATGATGATGAGCAACACCCGCACCAGCTGCTGCACCAACCGCCGTGGCAACTTGTTTACCTCGACCATCACCAAACTGATGACCGACAAGGCCTCCAACTACCGCACCAAGCAATGTTTCCCAGCCCTTTGATTTTGAATGTATAATCTCTTGCTGGGTAATATAACGGACGGTTTCTACTTGCCCAAAAACGACATCATTAACCGGTCTCGCCTGATTTCGTTGATACGCAGCATTGGCAAACAGAGGAAAAATCAATAAGATCCATATCCACTTTGTCATTTTTTACTCCTATTAGGATAAGTTGGTTAAGTAATGGCACTCTATCTCACTGAATTAGCGAGTGATAATTTCGATTTCCCCTCGCCTTTACTTGCCTCAGATGAGCCTAATGGCCTACTGGCTTTTGGTGGGAGTTTGCATCCCGATCGTCTTATTTCAGCTTACCACAATGGTATCTTCCCATGGTATGGCCCTGGCGAACCCATTCTTTGGTGGAGTCCCTCCCCACGTGCCGTGTTTTTTCCTAAGACCTTTAAACCAGCAAAAAGTGTGCAAAAATTTCAACGCAAACACACTTATCGAGTCAGTTTAAATCATGATACGGCACGTGTGATTGAATTATGTGCAGCAGTACGTCCTGCTGAGCAAACTTGGTTAAATGCGGATATGCGTTCATCCTATCAACAACTTGCCAAGCAAGGCATTTGCCATTCCGTTGAAGTGTGGCGTGATGATACCTTAGTGGGTGGGCTATACGGCATTCAAGTCGGGCAGCTCTTTTGTGGTGAATCGATGTTTAGTTTAGCTGATAACGCATCAAAAATCGGTTTTTGGTATTTCTGTGTCCATTTTGCACGCTGTGGTGGGCAATTAATCGATTGCCAAGTCATGAACCCACATCTTCGCTCATTAGGTGCCGTTGAATTACCACGTGACCAATTTTTAGATTCATTGCTATCCTTAAAGCAAGGTCAGGTAACAGATCACTGCTTTCAACCTCAATGGTTATCTCTTACCGTTAACGACTCATCGAAGGAGTCGCTATGAGTTCTGATTTACAGCAAATACGCATTGGTTTAACCAGTAATCATCCCTGCAGTTATTTAGCCGATCGTATGGAGCGAGTCGCCGTTGCCATGGAGCCTCACATGCAGAGCCCAGAAAACTATGAGCTACTGCTAGCCAATGGTTTTCGACGCAGTGGTGACATTATCTATAAGCCTCATTGCGATCATTGCCAAGCTTGCCAAGCTCTGCGCGTATCAGTGAGTGAATTCACCCCATCGAAAAGTCAAAAACGCCTGCTCAAACAAGTACAATCTCGTTATCGGTGGCAATTAAAACCAGAGATGGATCAAGATTGGTTTACGCTCTATTCTCGTTACATCGAAGCGCGTCATAACAGCGGTACTATGTATCCTCCTCGCCGTGATGAATTTGCTAAATTTGCTAATTCGGACTGGTTAGATACACAATACTTACATCTCTATTTGGATGATCAGTTAGTCGCTGTCGCTATCACCGATATTCTCCCGAGTAGTGCGAGTGCATTTTACACCTTCTTTGATCCCGATAGTTCCCTATCTTTAGGAACATTGGGCGTTCTTAGTCAACTTGAGCTTGCTAAAACCATGAACAAACAGTGGCTTTATTTGGGATATCAAATTGATGAATGCCCAGCGATGAACTACAAAGTACGCTTCAGAGCACATCAAAAGCTAGTCAAACAGCGTTGGCAAGGGTAGAATACGCCCCAAGTTTACATATTGATTTTTTAACGGCAAAATACGCCGTTGATTATTTTTCGCCAAATTTCTAAAGAGGATTAAATGGCTAAAGAAGACGTAATTGAGATGCAAGGCACTGTCCTTGATACTCTTCCAAATACAATGTTCCGTGTTGAGCTAGAAAATGGTCACACAGTGACGGCTCACATTTCTGGTAAAATGCGCAAAAACTATATCCGCATTCTTACTGGAGACAAAGTTACTGTCGAGATGACACCGTACGATCTCTCTAAAGGTCGCATCGTCTTCCGTGCTCGTTAATCACTGATTTTCGAATGCAACAAAAACGGAGCTTAATGCTCCGTTTTTGTTGCCTGAGAGTGAATCATGGATCGGGTGATACACGGATAACAAAAAGCGCACGATACTCTGTGCGCTTTTTTATTAACTTAATTTCATTCAATCGTGAGTTTCGCTGAGCAAAGGATTACGCTTAATGAGCGACCTTTTCACGAGAACTCATATACTGGAACGTTAATTGATCATCAGCTAAATCCACTTTGACCGTTCCACCTTCGACTAACGAACCAAACAGTAATTCATTAGCCAATGGTTTTTTCAACTGATCTTGAATCACTCGACCCATCGGGCGAGCCCCCATGTCACGATCATACCCTTTCACGGCTAACCAGTGGCGTGCATCTTCTGACACTTCAAGAGAAACACCACGAGCATCAAGCTGCACTTGTAGTTCAACAATAAATTTATCAACGACTTGGTGAATCACTCGCTCATCAAGACTATTGAACCAAATTACATGATCCAAACGGTTACGAAACTCTGGCGTAAAGACCTTCTTGATCTCCGCCATCGCGTCATGGCTGTGATCCTGCTGAATCATACCAATCGATTTTTTAACCGTTTCCGCAACCCCAGCGTTGGTCGTCATGACTAAGATAACGTTACGAAAATCGGCTTTACGGCCATTGTTATCGGTTAACGTCCCATTATCCATCACTTGGAGTAATAGGTTAAATACATCGGGATGCGCTTTTTCTATCTCATCCAATAACACGACAGCATGAGGATGTTTAATCACTGCATCAGTCAATAATCCGCCTTGGTCATAACCAACATAACCAGGAGGCGCACCAATTAAACGACTGACCGAGTGACGCTCACCATATTCCGACATATCAAAGCGCAGTAACTCGATACCAAGCAACTTAGATAGCTGAACAGTGACTTCAGTTTTACCGACCCCTGTTGGGCCTGCAAATAAGAAGGAGCCGACAGGGCGATTTTCCGCGCCCAATCCTGCACGAGTCAGCTTAATCGACTCGCTCAACACTTCAATAGCTTTGTCTTGACCAAATACCAGCATCTTCATCTTCTTATCCAGATTTTTCAAAATATCTTTATCTGAAGAAGAAACTGACTTTTCGGGTATACGAGCCATTTTAGCAACCATGGCTTCAATTTCCGCAACACCGACCGTTTTTCTGCGTCGGTTTGCAGGCATCAAGCGAACTCTCGCCCCAGCTTCATCAATGACGTCAATCGCTTTATCTGGCAAGTGACGCTCGTTAATGTATTTAGCCGAGAGCTCCACCGCTGCGCGTAACGCTTTATTGGTATAACGAACATCGTGGTGAGCTTCATATTTTGGTTTTAAGCCCATCAAAATTTTTGTTGTATCATCGATGGAAGGCTCGACAACATCAATTTTCTGGAAGCGACGGGATAACGCACGCTCTTTTTCGAATATGGTGTTGTATTCCTGATAAGTCGTTGAGCCGATACAACGTAGCTTACCACTACTCAGCAACGGTTTGATTAAATTAGCCGCATCAACTTGTCCGCCAGAAGCGGCTCCAGCACCGATGATGGTATGAATTTCATCGATAAATAAAATTGCATCTTTTTCTTTTTCTAACTGTTTTAGAATGGTTTTAAAACGTTTTTCAAAATCACCACGGTATTTGGTCCCGGCTAATAACGAACCAATATCCAACGAGTAAATCACGCTATTTTGGATGACTTCAGGCACTTGCCCTTCAACAATCCTCCACGCTAAACCTTCAGCAATCGCAGTTTTACCTACTCCGGCCTCACCCACTAATAAAGGGTTATTTTTGCGACGACGACATAATACTTGAATAGTGCGCTCAAGCTCTTTATCTCGGCCGATTAGAGGGTCAATTTGGCCTTGTTTGGCAAGCTGATTTAAGTTGCAAGCAAAGCTTTCTAAACGTTCATCAGAATTTGATTCTTCAGGGCTACTGCTACCAAAGGCATCCCCTGACGAATCTTCAGCACCAGATGTTTTCGTGATGCCATGAGAAATGTAGTTAACAATATCGAGACGGCTGATATCGTTCTTTTTCAATAGGTACGCCGCGTGAGATTCTTGCTCACTAAAAATGGCAACCAGTACGTTAGCACCCGTGACTTCACTGCGACCAGAAGATTGAACATGGAAAACAGCGCGCTGTAATACACGTTGAAAACTTAATGTAGGCTGAGTTTCGCGTGTTTCATCGTTATTAGGAATTAAGGGTGTAGTTTGATCAATAAACTGATCAAGCTCGCGACGTAAGTTATCGATATCGGCTTGACAAGCGACGAGTGCATCCTTCGCTGCATCATTTTCTAATAATGCAAGTAGGAGGTGCTCGACGGTCATAAATTCATGTCTTTTATCTCGCGCTCGAGCGAACGCGCCATTGAGACTCGATTCTAGTTCTTTGTTAAGCATAAGGCCTCCTTGAGGAACAACCAGATTGTTGTTGCAAGTCTAAGCTTGCTCCATGGTACACAAGAGGGGATGCTCATTTTCTCTTGAGTATGTCGCGACTTGTGCCACCTTCGTCTCTGCTACCTCTGCAGTATACGTGCCACAAATGGCTTTTCCTTCATAATGAACTCTCAACATGACTTGCGTCGCTCGTTCCATGTCCATTGAAAAGAACCGAGCCAGTATTTCGATGACAAAGTCCATAGGAGTATAATCATCGTTATTGAGTACCACATGATACATTGCCGGGGGTTTAACCGCGGTTTTCTCTTTCTCCAGTAAGTCAGAGCCTGGAGTGACCCATTCAAAATTTCTACTCATAACCGTCGTATTTAGGAGCGTTTCTCGTTGTATTACTCATTGTTACCCTTTTCATCAGCGCAGTAAATAAACTTTACTGGTGGCTTGCTCAGGTGAAAAACAACCCTTACTTAGAGACTAATCTAGCAATGGTATCGCTGCAAATAAAACCTCACTTTTCCGGTTATCCGCTAGGTTTAAATGTGTAAAATTTGCCCACCACTATGCACCCGATATCACATTATGCATTGCTATTTGCGAATCAAATTGCATTTATCCACACGCTAAATTTCTCATTACATCATCTTACGTTAATAACCCCTTCAATCGATCAACTGAGATCTGGAGGAAAATCCTAAACAACGCATCTATCTCTTAGCGATTGAGGATCACATTATCAATGCGGCTGAGACACTATCAATACCACAACGCCAGCGTGTATTTGATAAATATGCGTTTAATAGCAGGCTAGTTAAGTGATTTACCTATAAAAGTGACGATTTTTATGTCTTTTTACTATTGACTGCGCTCAATCATTGGCTACATTGGTCAATTAGTGACTAAAAATTTGGCAGCGGCTAAATGGTTATTCACTTAACAACCGCTTCGCTAACGGAATAAAAAGCGAAGATTGATGCCTTGTTTATTGGAGATTGTCGATAAACAAGGTAAGCGTTAACAACATCAGTAATACAATGCATGAGGGATGTATAGCATGGCTACAGGTACAGTAAAATGGTTCAACAACGCTAAAGGATTTGGTTTTATTTGTCCGGAAGGCGGAAATGAAGACATTTTTGCTCATTATTCAACGATCAAAATGGATGGCTATCGCACATTAAAGGCGGGCCAACAGGTTGCTTATGAAGTGGAACAGGGCCCTAAAGGCTATCATGCGAGTAATGTGGTACCGATTGAAGGCCAACCAAGTAAATAATTCGCTGCCAACTTGTGTCTAAAACTAACCCGCCTTTCGGCGGGTTTTGTTGTTTAAGCGCGGTCAATAATCTTATTTAACGTCTGGCTAGGACGCATCAAAGTAGACGCCTTGGCAAACTCAGGGGCGTAATAGCCACCTAAATCACCCGGCACGCCCTGCGCCTGATTAAGTTCTTGAATAATCTGTTGCTCTTGCGCCTTCAATTGCTGAGCAATGGGAGCGAACTCCGTGGCTAAATCACTATCTTGCTTTTGCTCAGCAAGTGCTTCTGCCCAGTAAGTAGCAAGGTAATAATGGCTGCCACGGTTATCTAACTCCCCGACTTTACGTGACGGTGATTTGTTATTATCTAAAAACTTGCCTGTTGCTACATCCAAGGTATCAGCCAATACTTGGGCTTTCGGATTACCCGTGACCACACTCAGATGCTCCAGTGAGGCAGCAAGAGCGAGAAACTCACCCAAAGAATCCCAACGCAGGTGATTCTCTTTCTGCACTTGTTGTACGTGCTTCGGTGCAGAGCCACCCGCTCCGGTCTCAAACAGACCGCCACCGTTCATTAGCGGAACGATGGATAGCATTTTCGCTGACGTTCCTAATTCAAGGATCGGGAATAAATCAGTCAGATAATCACGCAGTACATTACCGGTTACTGAAATGGTGTCTTTGCCTTCTTTCATGCGCGCCAAAGTATAGAGTGTAGCTTGTACTGGCGACATAATTTTAATGTCTAGACCATGGGTATCGTGATCCGGCAAGTATTGCTTAACCTTTTTAATCAGCTCAAGATCGTGGGCGCGAGAGTCATCGAGCCAGAATACCGCTGGCACTCCCGTTGCGCGAGCACGATTAACGGCTAATTTAACCCAATCTTGAATCGGTGCATCTTTCACTTGGCACATACGGAAGATATCCCCCGCTTCGACAACCTGTTCAAGCAATACTTTACCTGATTGATCAATGACTTGCACAACGCCATCAGCATCAAGGATAAAGGTTTTGTCGTGTGAACCATATTCTTCGGCTTTTTGTGCCATTAAACCAACGTTAGGCACACTACCCATGGTCGTTGGGTCAAAAGCGCCATTATCACGACAAAAATCAATCACCGCTTGATAGACCCCTGAATAGCAACGATCAGGGATCAACGCCTTAGTATCTTTTTGTTTACCATCCGGTCCCCACATCTGACCTGATGAACGAATCATCGCTGGCATTGAAGCATCAACAATAATATCGCTTGGTACGTGTAAATTGGTGATACCACGATCTGAGTCAACCATCGCCAAAGGAGGTTGAGTGGTGTATACCGCTTGAATGGCAGACTCGATTTCTTCACGCTGCGCTTGTGGTAAGGTCTGAATTTTAGCGTAAACATCGCCAAGACCATTATTAACATCAACACCGAGTTGATCAAACAGCTCACCGTATTTAGCAAATACATCTTGGTAATAAACTTTAACTGCATAACCAAAAATCACCGGATCAGAGACTTTCATCATCGTCGCTTTGAGATGCAAAGAAAGCAAAATATCTTGCTGTTTAGCTTGGGCGATCTCTTTTTCGTAAAACGCCACTAAAGCCTTCTTATTCATCACGCTGGTGTCGATAATTTCTTTATCCAGCAAAGCAAATGGCTTTTTCAAAGTTTTACGAGTGCCATCATGAGCGACAAACTCAATCGAGACCTGAGTGTCACCGGCAACCGTTAACGATTTTTCACTGCCAAAGAAATCTTTATCATCCATGCTCGCCACGTGAGAACGGGAATCTTTCGACCAAGCGCCCATTGAGTGCGGGTTTTTCTTGGCGTAATTTTTCACTGATGTTGGTGCACGACGATCCGAGTTACCTTCTCGTAGTACTGGGTTTACCGCACTGCCTTTAATTTTATCGTAAGTGGCTTTGATCGCTTCCTGCTCGTAAGTGCTCGGTTCTGCAGGATAATCGGGAAGATCATAACCTTTGTCTTGCAGCTCTTTTATCGCGGCTTTCAACTGAGGAATCGACGCTGAGATATTTGGTAGTTTAATAATATTCGCCGCTGGGGTTTGTGCTAACTGGCCCAACTCAGATAAAGCATCGCTGACTCGTTGATTCTCTTTCAAGTGTTCAGGGAAGCTGGCAAGAATACGCCCGGCTAAGGAAATATCTCTGGTCTCAACACTGATCCCTGATGATGCCGTAAATGATTGAATAATTGGCAGTAATGAATACGTCGCTAACGCCGGCGCTTCATCAGTGATGGTATAGATGATGGTTGGTTTTTCTGTAGGCATGAACTTTCCCTTTGTTCTAACCGCACTATGGGATGAAATAGTACGATGTGAATGTCCGTGAACAAGCTAGTTTTACATCCTCAAAACTTGGCCACGTTTGTCTCACTATTATAAGGTTAACTCTCACGATGGATGTGCTGGTTGAGTCTCACGGTGAGAAATTCTCTATTGGCTATAATTAAACAAAAACAAGATAATAGTCTATCATTCCGTCGCTCAATCTTGTTTTCAGGCGCGCAAAGCATAGCCTATTTCTGCGTCAGATAAAACATTCAAACACAACTCATTTACATATTTGCAAGGTGCTTAACATGTCATCCCGCTCACGTCGTACGCTTTCCGGTTCCTCAACGACCAGCGCACCTGCGCAATTCAAACGCGCCGAACGCCCTAAACTCGCTGAAAGACCCAGCTTCAAGCGAAAGAAAATCGCTTCTGTACCACGATCGTCTGACGAACGAAAAGTCATCGCCTTTAATAAACCTTACGATACCTTAAGCCAATTTACCGATGGTCAAGGGCGACAAACACTGGCTGATTTTATTACGATAAAAGACATTTATGCCGCCGGGCGACTCGATCGTGATAGCGAAGGATTAATGATCTTAACTAATGATGGCGTATTACAAGCAAGATTGACTCAACCTAAAGCTAAAGCGCCAAAAACCTATTGGGTGCAAGTTGAAGGGCAACCACAAGAAGCCGATTTAGAGCAGTTGCGCCGCGGTGTGACGCTTAAAGATGGCCCAACGTTACCGGCTCAGGTTGAGATTATCGAGCCACCACTGGTATGGGAGCGCCATCCACCAGTGCGCTTTCGGGCGGCAATCCCCACCACGTGGTTAGCGATTACCATTATTGAAGGCCGCAATCGACAAGTACGACGCATGACCGCTCACATCGGCTTTCCCACTCTACGTCTGATTCGTTATTCGATTGGTAACACAACCCTAGAAACGCTCCAACCCGGAGAATGGCGCGAAATCGATCTGTAAATGATTGTCTGACCATGCTCTGATGAGAGGCATGGTCAGATTGTGATTACTGATGACGCTGCTTTAATTTATCAATCACATCACTCAGGGCTAAGCCTTGGTCTTGTAATAGCACTAATAGATGATAGATAAGATCCGCCGATTCACTGATCAGCTCCGCCTTATCACCCGTCGCCGCCGCAAGCGCGACTTCAACCCCTTCTTCACCGACTTTCTGCGCAATGCGCTTAGTGCCGCTCGCGTAAAGGCTAGCGGTGTAGGATGACTCAGGATCGGCAGATTGACGAGCCGCCAATAATTGCTCAAGTTGATGAAGCCAAACCATTTGTGATTCTTCTTGGCTATCACCGTCCCAGCAAGTCGTGGTGCCAGTATGACAAGTGGGACCAATCGGATTAACCTTGACTAACAGGGTGTCTTGATCGCAATCGAGGGCCAAATTTCTTAGGTGTAAAACATGGCCAGAGGTTTCCCCTTTAGTCCACAAGCGCTGTTTGGAGCGCGAATAAAAAGTCACCTGCTTAGTAGTTAGTGTCACCTCAAGCGCCTCTGGATTCATGTAACCCATCATCAATACTTGGCTAGAGTCAAAATCTTGCACAATCGCAGGGATAAGACCATCGACTTTTTGCCAATCAATGCGCTCAACCAGTGGCCGCTCAGTTTGTTTCGTTTGGCTCATCGTCTTACCTCTATCTGTTGTTGATGTAAATATTGCTTCAACTCACCAATATTAATGATTTGTTTATGGAATACCGATGCCGCGAGCGCGCCATCAACGTTGGCAACTTGAAACGCATCGGCAAAATGCGCCATAGTCCCCGCGCCTCCTGATGCAATCAGCGGCACTTGGCATACCGCACGGATCATTTTCAGCTGCTGTAAATCATAACCATTACGCACCCCATCTTGATTCATCATATTGAGTACGATTTCCCCCGCGCCGCGTTGTTGGACTTCTTGCACCCAATCTTGCGTTTGCCACTGCGTGGCTTTGGTGCGCGCTTCATCACCGGTAAATTGATAGACCTGATATTGCCCCGTTGCCTGATCAAAATAAGAATCTATCCCGACCACAATACACTGCACACCAAATTTGTCCGCTAATTGAGTGATCAAGTTAGGATCCGCTAACGCCGGTGAGTTAATAGAAACTTTGTCAGCACCAAACTCTAAGATCCGCGCCGCGTCTTGCGCCGTTTTAATGCCGCCAGCGACGCAAAAAGGAATATCAATGACCTCAGCAACTTTGGCAACCCAGCTTTTATCCACCACCCGTCCATCACTGGAGGCGGTGATATCATAAAAAACTAACTCATCGGCACCTTCTTGTGCATAACGCTGAGCGAGTGGCACGATATCACCAATAATCTCATGATTACGAAACTGGACACCTTTCACGACTTGCCCATCACGCACATCTAAACAAGGAATTATTCGCTTTGCCAACATGAAAATGCCTCCTGAGCGGTAAATTTGCCATCCAATAATGCTCGACCGACAATTACACCCGCCACACCACTGCCTTTAAGTGCAGCAATATCAGCGAGGGTGCCAATCCCCCCAGAAGATTGAAACTGGACCTGAGGGTAACGCTGACATAAATCGATATACAACTCGACATTGGAGCCATTTAAGGTCCCATCACGGGCAATATCGGTACACAATACATGCTGCAAGCCGACAGTGAGATAATCGTCTAATAGTGCTTCAATGGTTACCCCAGAATCTTCTTGCCAGCCAGAGACCGCCACTCGGCGCACGCCCTCTTGATCAATATTGATGTCTAGGGCGAGGACGATTTTCTCAGCGCCATATTTTTCCATCCACTGCTTGACCAACTGCGGCTGCTTAACCGCTGTCGAGCCGATAACCACACGCTGAGCTCCAGCCGCCAGTAAATCGATAACATCTTGCTCACTGCGTACACCTCCGCCAATTTGGATATTGGCCGGCGTACTGGCTAATAGCTTACTGATCAGCTCAAGCTGCCGTGCTGAGGTATCTTTTGCACCGGTTAAATCCACTAAGTGCAGCCAGTTGGCCCCAGCTTGGTGATATAAATTAAATTGCTCAACGGGGTCCACTTTGTATTCAGTCACTTGGCCGTAATCACCTTGGTAGAGGCGTACCACCTGACCATCAATTAAATCTAATGCGGGAATAATCATCACTTATCCTTAATGCTGGCTGAGTCCATCGACTAAGCCGCGATCCTTAACCATTCAAACTTACAGTTTCAAAAAATTATCAATCAGTTTTGCGCCCACTTTTGACGAGCGTTCAGGGTGAAACTGCACACCGTAATAATTGCCCTGTTGGATAGCGGCGCTAAACGGCTGTCCGTAATCACATTCAGCAATGGTGTAATCAGCGACTGGAATGGCAAAGCTGTGGACAAAATAGAAATACTCATTGGCATCAATACCCGCAAATAACGGATTACCTTGCTGAGCGGTCACCGTATTCCAGCCCATATGGGGAAGTGGTAAATCTCTAGTTTGCATACGCTGCACATCGCCGTTCACTAAACCAAGACAATCTACCGCCTGCTGCGCTTGTTGGCCATGCTCTTGTGAGCGTCTGCCCATCAATTGCATCCCTAGGCAAATCCCAAGTACCGGTTGCTCAAGGCGCTGAATCAATTCCACTAATTGTCTCTGTTTGAGGTTATGCATCGCTTCACTCGCGGTACCTACGCCAGGTAGAAACAGCTTATCCGCAGCGAGGATCTCCTCTGGCTGGCGAGACAAAGTGACATCGTAACCGAGTCGTTGAATTGCAAAGCGTACTGAAGCGATATTGGCACATCCCGTATCAATAATGACCACCTTGGGTTTCATCACAGCACTCCTTTGCTACTCGGTAATTCATTACCTTGCACTTGAATCGCTTGGCGCAGAGTGCGGCCAAAGGCTTTAAACAAGCTTTCAATAATATGATGATCGTTGTCACCGGTTGAGGATAAATGCAAAGTACAGGCTAAGGTATCAGTGAGAGAGCGGAAAAAGTGGTAGACCATTTCCGTCGACAAATCCCCGACTTGTTCACGGCTAAATTGCGCGTCAAATTTAAGGTAAGGACGACCCGATAAATCTAAAGCGCACTGTGCTAAGCATTCATCCATCGGTAAGCTAAAACCAAAACGGCCAATACCTCGCTTATCACCTAAGGCTTCTCTTAAAGCTTGGCCTAATGCCAAAGCGGTATCTTCTACCGTGTGGTGATCGTCAATATGCAAATCGCCCTTAACGGTTAATTTAAGTTGAAACCCACCGTGGGTAGCAATTTGATCCAGCATGTGATCAAAAAAACCTAAACCAGTTTCAATCTGATTACCGCCTGTTTCATCGAGATTAACCGCGACTTGAATGTCGGTTTCTTTGGTTTTTCGTACCACCTGAGCGGTGCGTGCTTTGACCGTTAACTGCTTGACTATCTGCCGCCAATTGCAATTTTGTGGATGATATTGAATCCCTTGCAGCGCCATATTTTCTGCCAATTGCAGATCAGTCACTCGATCGCCAATCACCGCTGAATGTTTAAAATCGATCTGGCCACTTTGCAAATAAGACTTCACCAAACCCAATTTAGGTTTACGACAGGCACAATTATCCTGTTCAAAGTGAGGGCAAATCAGCACCTCATCAAATTTCACGCCTTGTGATTGAAAAATCTCCATCATCATCGTATGCGGCGCATCAAAGTCTGCTTGCGGATAACTGTCGGTGCCAAGACCATCTTGATTAGTGACCATGACCAAACGATAACCCGCCTCTTGGAGCGCCAACAGGCTGGGGATCACATCAGGCTCAAACTTAAGCTTATCTAAACGATCCACTTGAAAATCGACCGGAGGCTCGACAATTAAGGTGCCATCGCGGTCAATAAAGAGAATTTTTTGTTGTATGCTCACAGGAATATCCTTTTCTTATTCTGCACTCAAGGTTATTGCGCCTTGATGCCCGTTAATGTCATTTATTGGTAATAATTGCGCACAAAGGCGACAACTTTTTCACACTCTTCTCGATTGCCGACAGAAATTCGTACTGCATTGTCGATTGGCGAGTTACGTAAAATAATCCCATGCTCCCAAGCGGCTTTAAATAGCGCATCGCCATCGGGAAACTTAACCAATAAGTAATTACCCCAGCCTTCAAAGACCTCGACACCGGGCACCATTTGCAAACCGACTTGTAAATAGGCGCGGTTCGCATTGAGATCCAATACCTGAAATTTAGTACGCGCTAAACCTGATGGCGATAAAGCTTGCAGGGCAATATCCGCTACTGGTACCGGAACCGGATAAGGCGCGATCACTTTAAGTAACAGATTAATGATCGCTGGACTCGCCAAAGTAAAACCACAGCGTAGGCCCGCCAATGCAAATGCTTTCGACAAGGTACGTAAAATGGCCAGATTAGGATAGGTTTGCAGTAAATCGACCGTTGACGCTTCGGGACAAAAATCGATATAGGCTTCGTCCATCACCACAATGGCCCGATCTTGAGTCATTTCTAATAGCGCGATGATATCTTCACGACGAATAAGGTTGCCAGTCGGGTTATTCGGGCTGCACACAAAGACTAATTTCACCTGCTCAAGGTTGGCCTCAATCGCGGTTAAATCGAGTTGCCAATCTGCGCTAAGCGGAACCTGTTTACGCTCCACCCCAAAGGTTTCAGCGCTGATCGCATACATGCCATAAGTCGGGGGACAATAAAGAATCGCATCTTGATTCGGCTCACAAAAGGTGCGGATCAATAGCTCAATACTCTCATCAGCACCGCGTGAAGTGAGTACTTGATCAGGCTTAACTCCAGCGTAGTCAGCATAAGCTTGGATCAGTGCTTGTGGCTGACAATCGCTATATCGGTTAAGACGAGCAAAGTCGGTTTTATAGTGATTATCGAACGGAGATTCGTTGGCATTCAGCCACACATCGCCACTACCGCCAATGCGACGAGCCGATAAATAAGGCGTTAAAGCCTGAATTTGTTTGCGTGCCAATTTTTCCATCAGTTTTTCGCCTCTTGTAATTTCTCTATACGGATCGTGACCGCACGTCGGTGAGCATCTAATCCTTCCGCGTTAGCCATGGCAACCACTGTCGGTGCTAATGCCTTTAAGCCATCCGCTGTCAGCTCTTGGACTGTCATACGCTTAGTAAAATCTGCCAAACCTAAACTGGAATAGGTCCGTGTATGACCATAAGTTGGCAGCACATGATTGGTGCCTGAAGCGTAATCCCCGACCGATTCTGGTGACCAATTGCCTAAAAATATCGACCCAGCGTTATCGAGCAGTGGCACGAGCTCACGAGGATTTTTGGTCTGAACAATCAAATGTTCTGGACCGTAATAGTTAGAGATCGCCACCGCTTGGGTCAGCGAATCGGCAATAATGATTAAACTGGAAGCCAACGCTTGCTGAGCAATGTCTGCCCGAGTTAACGTTTTAAGCTGACGCTGCACAGCATCAGTCACACGATCGGCAATCATTGGCGATGGCGTCACTAACACCACTTGTGAGTCAGGTCCATGCTCGGCCTGACTGAGTAAATCAGCAGCAATAAATTCAGCGTCCGCCGTCTCATCAGCGATCACTAACACTTCTGACGGACCAGCAGGCATATCCATCGCTGCGCCCTGAAAGTCATGACTCACTTGCCGCTTAGCTTCGGTCACATAAGCATTACCAGGACCAAAGATTTTATCGACTTTAGCTACGGTTTCCGTGCCATACGCCATCGCCGCAATCGCTTGAGCACCGCCGACGTTATACACCTCATCGATATTGCATAATTTGGCCACATAAAGAATTTCATCAGCAATTGGTGGCGGTGAGCAAAGCACCACTTTTCGACAACCTGCAATTTGCGCTGGAACGCCAAGCATTAATACCGTTGACGGCAACGGTGCACTGCCACCGGGAATGTATAAGCCGACTTTATTAATGGCACGAGTCACTTGCTCACAAACCACACCAGGCATGGTTTCCACTCTCAGAGGCTGCGATTTTTGCGCTTTATGAAATTTGGCAATATTACTGTACGCCTGCTGCAAAGCTTGCTTCATCTCGGCGGATAAACGCTCACTGGCGGCGTCAATCTCTGCTTGCGAGACACGCAAGGTGTCGGGTTTCACTCGATCAAATTTTTCCGTCAGTGCCAGCAACGCCTTATCCCCTTCACGGCGAACTTGGCTGATCAAATCTTGTACCGTGGCGGTAATATTGGCTCCTGCACTTATCGCTGGGCGCTCTAAAACCGATTCTTGCTGAGTTTCACTCAGTGATGGCCAAACAACCGTTCTCATTTCCTTACTCCATCATTTTTTCAATCGGTAACACAAGGATAGAACTGGCTCCCAAGGCTTTGAGCTCCTCCATCGTTTCCCAAAATAAGTTCTCCGAACTCACCAAATGCACTGCCACTTTGCTTTTATCTGCCGAGAGCGGTAGTACGGTCGGGTCTTCAGCACCGGGTAACAACGCAGTAATTTTGGAGAGCTGCTCAACAGGAGCATGTAACATGATGTATTTTGATTCTTTGGCTTGTTGCACGCCGTGCATGCGAGTCAGCAATTTATCAATCAATGCCGCTTTATCGGCCGTGAAATCGCCTGAACGTTGAATAAGCATGGCTTTGGATTGGAAGATCACTTCTACTTCTTTTAATCCGTTTGCCTCTAAAGTGGCTCCCGTTGAGACTAAATCGGCGATCGCATCAGCAAGACCTGCGCGAGGAGCGACCTCTACTGAGCCAGTTAACATACAGGTACTAAAATCGATTCCCTGTTCATCCATGTAGGCTTTGAGTAATTGCGGATAAGTCGTCGCGATCCGTTTACCTTTCAAATCTTGCGGGCCAGTGTAGGTTTGATCTTTATCCATGGCGATCGACAGACGACATCCACCAAAGTCCATCCGACGGAGGCTGACAAATTGGCTTGGCTGATTCAACGCGCGACGATCTAAGCGAGTCTCTTCGAGGACATTTTCACCGACAAACCCTAAATCAACCACGCCATCCATGATCAATCCGGGAATATCGTCATCTCGAACGAGCAGGAGATCAATCGGCATATTCAGCGAGTGAACTACGAGTCGCTCGCCCATGATGTTGAATTTCACCCCACATTTTTTCAATAAATCTTGGCACTCTTGACTTAAGCGACCCTTCTTCTGGATAGCAATTCTTAGGCGTTGTGTTGGCATTCGTTCATTCCTTTGTTATTTATCGCGTTAAAATCAAACCGTAAAAAAACCCTTGGAAGAGTGCTCTCCCAAGGGTTTAAAATCTAAATATACTTTGATTTAACCACCGGGAGCATCCTGCCTCCCGGGTATGCGTACATCTCCCGAAAGACTGGCTAGGGATGATGATGGTGATGAATATTCATTACAAAATTACGCATACTGATTATCTTTCTATGGCTTAATTCGACTGTTTTCAACACTAACTAAGCTTGACCATATTTGCAACTGCAAATTGCAAATTTTTCTAATTTATCGTCAATGCTCGCGATTAACGAACCATTCTCGCTTTAGATAACCACGATAATATAAAACAAACGATGATAAACACCACGCTTGAAGCCGCCAGAGAAGCTAGGACCGAAGCCGTCATCCCTAACACCACAAAACCAATCGCAGAAATAAAGGCCACTGAAAGTGAATAAGGCAATTGGGTTGCAACGTGATCGATATGGTTACAACGTGCTCCTGTTGAAGAGAGAATGGTCGTATCTGAAATCGGTGAGCAATGGTCACCAAACACCGCTCCCGCCAATACCGCACTAAGCATCGGCAACATCAATGCAATGTCAGTCGCCGCAGCCATGTCTCCGGCAATCGGTAACATTATCCCAAAGGTCCCCCATGAGGTTCCGGTTGAAAACGCCATCACACCTGATAATAAAAAGAGCATCACTGGTAACCAGTGAGGATTAATATTGCCTTGCACCAATGAAGACAAATAAGCCCCGGTTTTCATGTCACCAATCACGGAACCAATCGTCCAAGCAAAGATAAGGATCAAGATCGCACCAAACATCGAACGAGCACCAATCCACATCGTCATCAATGTGTCTCGTAATGGCATTTTTTGTTTGAATACCGTTACTAATGCCGCCAATAATCCCGTAGAGCCACCATAAACTAATGAGGTGCCTACATCGGTATTTTCGAAGGCTCCGAGAATATTAAAAGCCATCCCCTCACCTGCTAAAGCTTGTCCACCGGTGTAGAGCATGGCACCAATAGTAGCGATAATCAGCAGCACAATCGGTAACACCAAATCCAACACTTTACCGTTTTCACTTTCCGGAATGTCTAACTCTTCATTTAATTGATGAGCAGCGGGACTATCATTGTCCTGATCGTTATCAAATCCTCGACCTTGCGACGCATTAATTTCATGACGACGCATCGGACCAATATCCATTTGAAACCACACTACCGCAAATACCATAAGCAAGGCGAAGATAGCGTAAAAGTTCATTGGTACAAGGCGTAAATAAGCACCAAGCGGTGAATAATCAGTAATACCATGCGAGACGAGAATACCACCGATAATCGTCATGATGTATGCACCCCAGCTGGAAGCGGGCATCACGACACACATTGGCGCAGCCGTCGAATCTAAAATATAAGCCAGTTTGGCACGTGATACATAAAAACGATCCGTGACTGGCCTTGAAATAGAACCGACCGCTAAACTATTAAAATAGTCATCAACAAAAATAAATACACCAAGAAAAGCCGCTAATAATTTAGCCCCACGTTTGCTTTTTACGCGAACTTGCGCCCATTCGGCAAACGCACGAGTTCCGCCAGATAACGTCAATAGCGCGGTCATCATGCCTAATAATAATAAAAAGCCAACAATACTCATATTCCAAGTATTGATACCACCATCAGCGATAAACACACTGAATACTTGACCACTGGTATAAGAAACCGCATCAGTGACGGAATAGTTAGCGAGCAGTAAAGCACCGATTAAAATACCAACGCCAAGAGACAACAACACTCGACGGGTAATAATTGCTAAGCCCAATGCAACCAAGGGTGGTAACAAAGACAAAGGCGAGGAAGCAAAATCAATTACATTCATGATCTTCAAAAACCAATAATAAATGGCAAGAGATCTACTGCAGACAAACTGGACGATATTGATCATCACAGCTTATGTTGAACTAAGCGAAAGGGAAGCGAACACTTCACCCAACCCTACAGTAGCGCTCCATAGTTTAACAACACAGTACCGAACGGTAGGTTGGTTATGTTCACCAAACGCGTACGGTACTTAGACTATGGCAGTGTTGTCCCTATTCGATAACAACCCCAGCAAGCCGTGTTGATCGACGACTTACTTCGGCGGTAAGGCCTTTCACTTGGGTTCATTGGCATCACCCCAACCCTAGTTACTTTTCAATACCGCACCTCTACATCGAGAAATCCGCTTACTTAATTATCTTAAGTAATCCATGACTCCCGCATTAGGTCATCGCATTGTACTTATCATCCATCTCAATGCAACCTATAGTAAGGTTTAATTCCTTTTGATGCTCTACCGCTTGCCGTTACTGGTCAGTAACCCGTAAAATCATCGATTTTTATGGCGGCACTATTCTCGATTTAAAATTAATGATGGCATGAGCTGATAGCAACAGATGATTATGCAATGAATATCACTAAAAATAGTAAATAGACTTGAAAAAAACCTGTTTATGGTTAACGTTATGCTCAAATATGGTCATATTAACCGGCTATACTATAAGCCAATAATATTAATCTTCGGCTTGTTAATCTTTTTTTACTCAATATTCGTGTTATTATCATCATCCTAATATTGCTAGAACAAATAACTAGGTTTAATATTAAGCGGTAAACCATTTTATCTCACAGGAAACAGTAATGTCTGAACTAACTAAAACGCTATTAAATATTCGTAGCCTACGTGCATATGCTCGTGATTTGACTCTAGAACAGCTTGAAGAAGCGCTCGATAAATTAACGACCGTAGTACAAGAGCGTAAAGAACTTGAAGAACAAGAAAAAGCGGCAATGGCAGAACAAGAAGCTAAGCTCTCTGCGATTGCTGAACAAATAGCTAAAGAAGGTATTGATGTGAGCGCGTTAATTTCTGCGCTTGCTGGAGAAACCAAAACTAAAGCTAAGACGAAACAAGGTAAACGTGCACCACGTCCAGCTAAATATAAATACATGGACAATGGCGTTGAAAAAACATGGACAGGTCAAGGACGTACGCCTTTAGCCATTCAAAAAGCATTGGATGAAGGTAAATCATTAGAAGAGTTTGCTATCTAAACTCTTTTATTTCCTCTTTGTTAACTAACGGCTTGGTATTTATCTGCTGATAATCGCATTCATCAACCTTGGAGCCTAACTCTCGATTAGTGAGTATTTCGTTAACAAAAGGGAATTTATCTGTCATACAATAAAGGCTCCTACTAGGAGCCTTTATTATTCACAGCGGCAAATAATCTGCCGCTGTGTGTTTGTGTTTTTATCGTTCCCAGTAGGCTTCTTCTAAGCTATCTTCTCGCTCAGGCAAGCCACGAGATAAACGAGGTGAATGTTGTACTAATACCTCATAACTGGCTCGATTAGAATATTTGCATACTTGAGAAAAAGAAGAGTATGTCAAAAATTGATATTGATGCTTACTTGAATTAGGTACATTTTCTTTATGGTACTTATTCGCCGCCATATCATGCAATAAAGCCGACAGTGCGGCATCACCTGCACCATTGGTATTTTTAATCTTTTCTGGTCCGCCCATATAAGGAGCGATATGCGAATAAACTCGGATAGGATTTTCGCAACCAAGACGACTGGTTGGGCGACTAAATTCATAACGATTAAATTCTGCAATTGAACCCGGTAATAAAGGTAGAGAGGTTTCACGTTTCGCTGAATCCTCGGTGTAACCGGCCATAAATAAACCCACAGGACCTGCTGTACAAAGTACTAAATCAACCCAATCTAACGCTTTATCAGAAGCGGCTAGTGGGTCTTGTTCTCCCGTTAAGGCTTGCGCTTCATCTTCATTCATCGCTAACACTGTAACGTGTTCACTTAAAAATCGCTGCCAAAACTCCGGGTCTTCCTGAATAACAAATTTAGTCCCGAGGGTTAATACTACAGGCACGTCGTATTTTTTTGCATACTCAATCGCTCTCATTGTCGCATCTGGCATCGGATCGCCCGCTTTACAACGTACTAAATAAGCCGTAATCACCAAAGCAGAAGCGGTACGGAAAATTTTCTCTGGAATATTATCTGGATTTAATTGGTTCATTTGACCTTCACTGATCGCAAAGGTTCGTTCACCATCCTCGGTGATTAAGGCAAAACAACGGCCAATCGCACCGTCAACACCTTGTAAATAATTAAGATCAACGCGACTAGAAGTATTACAAAGATAACGATAGCCATAGCTACCAATCTTAATATCTTGGCTCATTACCCCTAATAAGGTAGAGCGATCATCTGCCAGTACCGAATAGTTATGTAGTGTATTACCGATCGTCCCACCAGCATATTCACTACTAATTAATTGATTGCTTTTTAATTCCTGATAAAGCGCTTCTGCCGCCTCGTCATTGATCACTAAAGAGTGGCCTTTACTTAGTCCATAACGCTCAATCAGCTCAGAATCCACTTTCGCTTCAATGTCGACCAAAGTTTGATCAATTCCAATAATGTGTGTACGGGACATTTTTTTATTTTCTTGCGCTTGGATAACCAGTGGATCGCGAGCATGGACAGGAAAATAATGTTTAGATTTACGTTGGCCAGGAAATTTCATAGCGTCAATTCGGCTTGGGAATAAAAAGATGGGCGATTCTAACTCGCTCTCCACTAAAACAGCAACTAACAGAAACAAGGCAAACGTTTTCGTTATGGTTTTTATTTTTGTCTGTGTTGACTTATGCACCTTTGCGAATCTTTGCTTCGCACTTTGTCTCAGCGCTTACCTGATGCACCCGCCATCATGACAAAATGGCCGCAAATAGCTCAGATAATCAGCAAGGGAAGTGTGATTGCGGTCGCGGATCTGTCCTCGAAAAATTCTTTCTGTTAGAATCTGAACCCAAGTTAATTAAGTGGTATTACGTTATGTCAGATAACCGCAATGCAAACAGCCAAAAGAAAGTGATTGTTGGCATGTCAGGTGGCGTGGATTCCTCCGTTTCAGCCTATCTTTTACAACAACAAGGCTATCAAGTCGAAGGCTTGTTTATGAAGAATTGGGAGGAAGATGATAACGAGGAGTACTGTACTGCCGCTGAAGATTTAGCGGATGCTCAAGCGGTCTGTGACAAGCTAGGCATTTATCTGCATACCATTAATTTTGCTGCAGAATATTGGGATAATGTCTTTGAGTATTTCTTAGCTGAGTACAAAGCTGGCAGAACGCCTAATCCGGATATCCTCTGTAATAAAGAAATTAAATTCAAAGCCTTTCTTGAGTTTGCGGATGAAGTCCTCGACGCTGATTATATCGCTATGGGTCATTATGTACGCCGTACTTTCCCAACTCAAGGTGAAAAGCCACAAATGCTGCGTGGTTTAGACAGTAATAAAGACCAAAGTTACTTTTTATACACCCTGAGTCACGAACAAGTAGCAAGAAGTTTATTCCCTGTCGGGGAACTAGAAAAACCTGAAGTTCGTCGTATTGCTGAAGAGCAAGGTCTCATTACCGCCAAGAAGAAAGATTCCACAGGAATCTGTTTTATTGGTGAGCGCAAATTTACCGACTTCTTATCTCGCTATTTACCTGCACAACCGGGTAAAATTGAAACGCCGGAAGGCAAAGTGATTGGTGAACACCAAGGACTGATGTATCACACCCTAGGACAGCGTAAAGGCTTACATATTGGTGGTTTGAAAGACGGCAGTGAGCAACCTTGGTATGTGGCAGAAAAGGATTTACAACGTAATGTTTTGATTGCCGTGCAAGGCGCGGATCATCCGTTGTTAAAATCTCAGGGGTTAATGGCTTCTCAGCTACATTGGGTTTCTCGTCAAGCCATCACCGAGCCAACACGCTGCACGGTCAAAACTCGTTATCGTCAAACGGATATAGCTTGCACTATTATTCCGCTTGATGAACAAAACATCAAAGTGATGTTCGATGAACCACAAATTGCAGTTACCCCAGGACAATCTGCCGTTTTCTATCAAGGCGAAGTCTGCCTCGGTGGTGGGATTATTGAACAGCGCATTTCTTAGTTAACTGTAGGAGTATTTACGTGGCTAACACCAACTACGACCGTACTATCGCCTTTGCTGGAATGTGCCAAGCCGTGGCTTTGGTTCAACAAGTGGCAAAAAACGGTCACTGTGATTCAGACGCGTTTGCAACCTCACTCCAAGCCATCGTCAACCTTAATCCCAATAATACCGTGGATGTTTTCGGTAATGAGGCCAATTTAAAAGTTGGCCTTCAATGTCTAGTGAATGGGATTGATAGCACGCCATCAGGAGGTGAGGTGACTCGTTATCTGATTAGTTTGATGGCTTTAGAACGTAAATTACATACGCGACGCGATGCCATGGCTCAACTTGGCGACCGTTTGCAGATGTTAGAGCGTCAAGTAGAACATTTTGATCTGCTTGATGACACCATGATCAGTAATCTTGCTAGTGTTTATCTTGATGTGATCAGTCCTATTGGTCCACGCATTCAAGTAACGGGCACTCCAACGGTATTGCAACAAACCGCGAATCAACAAAAAGTACGTGCTTTGCTACTTTCCGGTATCCGCTGCGCTGTGCTTTGGCGTCAAGTCGGTGGTAAACGCCGCCATTTGATTTTTGGTCGTAAAAAGATGATCGAACAAGCTCAGATCTTGTTAGCAAGACTATAACGCTTGGCTTAACTCTTATTCACCTTCATTTTTAACTCACACTCCAGGAGAATAACATGGAACTGTCAGCATTGACTGCTGTTTCACCGGTAGATGGCCGATACGGAAGTAAAACGATTGCGTTGCGCAGTATCTTCAGTGAATATGGTCTCCTCAAGTACCGTACTATCGTTGAAATACGCTGGCTACAGAAGCTGGCTGCCACAGCAGAAATTAAAGAAGTCCCTGCGTTTAGCCAAGCAACCAATCAATTCCTTGACCAACTTGCTGAAAACTTTAGCGAACAAGATGCGCAACGTATCAAAGATATTGAACGGACCACCAATCACGATGTGAAAGCGGTAGAGTACTTCTTGAAAGAGAAAGTCGCGACAGTTCCAGAACTTCACGCCGTTAACGAATTTATCCACTTTGCTTGCACCTCTGAAGACATCAATAATACTTCGCATGCGTTGATGCTTAAAGAAGCGCGTGATACGGTCATTCTTCCGGAGATTCGTCGTATTATTGATGCTATTCGTCAATTAGCTGAAGAGTATCGTGATATTCCCCTCCTTTCTCGCACCCATGGTCAACCAGCATCGCCTTCTACCATGGGCAAAGAGATGGCTAATGTCGCGTATCGCATGGAGCGCCAATATAAGCAAATCGCTAATATTGAAATTTTAGCCAAGATCAACGGTGCCGTCGGTAACTACAATGCGCATCTTTCTGCTTATCCTGAAATTGATTGGCATAAATTCAGTGAAGAATTTGTCTGTGCGTCGTTAGGCGTCAATTGGAACCCTTACACAACACAGATTGAGCCACACGATTATATTGCCGAGCTCTTTGACGCTATTGCCCGTTTTAATACTATCCTCATCGACTTTGATCGTGATATCTGGGGATACATTGCTCTTGGTCACTTTAAGCAAAAAACCGTTGCGGGTGAAATTGGCTCTTCAACCATGCCTCATAAAGTCAATCCCATCGACTTTGAAAACTCGGAAGGTAATTTAGGCTTGGCTAACGCCATCTTTACCCATCTTGCGCAAAAATTGCCTATTTCACGCTGGCAACGCGATCTGACCGATTCTACCGTACTGCGTAATCTTGGAGTCGGTGTGGGTTATGCGATCATTGCTTATGCTTCAACCCTAAAAGGCATCAGCAAACTGGAAGTCAATCGTGACGCTCTATTGGCTGAACTCGATAAAAATTGGGAAGTATTGGCAGAACCCATTCAAACCGTGATGCGCCGCTACGGTATTGATCAACCATACGAAAAATTAAAAGAGTTAACCCGAGGTAAACGTGTTGATGGCGAAGCCATGCGCCAGTTTATTGATGGCTTAGCACTGCCTGATGCAGAGAAGGCCCGTCTTAAACAGATGACACCAGCGAGCTATATTGGTTATGCGATTGAGCTAACGGATCAACTCTAAGTGGTGAACTGATTAGACTAAAAAGGACTTCACATTGAAGTCCTTTTTTTGTTGATGCGCCCCGTTACTGCTTTTGGAAAAATAGGGTGATTTTACCGACTTCAATACCAAATTTCTTAATTTTGGTGAGGTTAAACATGTGACGATCATCTTGTCGATACATCCAATCATCAAACAACACTTCAATATCACGGCTGTCGGTGCTCAATAAAAATGAGTAACGCCAGTGCAATGCATTACCGACTTCTTTACCTTGAGCTTGACCAATAATATCATCAGCCTCACCGCGATATTCACCCTCTCCGGTGCGAGTGATCACCCAAATACGTTGGCTCTCCTCACCATCATCGAAAATAAAATCTTCGACCAGAGTCAGTACATCCCCTTCTACCGAACCTTCGATCAAAACTTCAAAACGTCGTGTTTGTTTATCGGTATAATCTTGCACCATCCCCCAAGCGTGGGTTGTGCCTGTAAAATAGTTGAACAGATCAAACTTTGGCTCTGCATCCTGATAATCATTGATCTCTGTTGAACAGCCAACCAACACCAGTGCAACATTTAACCAAAGAGCTTGCCAATACTTTTTCATCCGCGTTTTCCTACCAGTTGATTTCTTAATCTAGGATAATCACTCCGTGGTGATAACCAAATGGCCAAAAATGCCTCATTCATTTGGGGGTCAATCACCTCGCCACGAACGTGTTTATCTGTTGGTGTTGGAAAATACCACAACTGTCCATGCTGACCGTCCGAGAGATAAACGAGGCGCTGATCTTTTTCTACCGTTGGAAATAGGTGACTTAACTGGGCCATCCATGACTCAATGTTTGCCGCAGAGTAACCGAGTTTTTGCCACTGCTTTTCGGTGGCCTCCAATAGCTGTTCACGACGAATCGTACGTAGGTAATGGATCTCTAAAGCCAAAGGATGAGTCGCCACCTCTTGACCGGGCTGCTTCTGGTATTGACCATCGGGAGAACGTAGCTGGGAGTGATAAACATCCCAAAATAACCACGATAGCGTAGCCTGTCCAACCACTGGCCAATCACGCCAAACATCCTGCCTTTCTCCTTGTGGTTTATCGGCTTCTGCTCTCAGCGAAATAGACAACATCATGACGACCAAAAGCGAAATACGAATAACCCATTTATACACGCTGAGCGTTCCTTGCATGACTAAACACCTTTAATAAGCACCATGTGAGCCCTGCCCATTGGACAAATAAAATGCCCATTACGGTCAGAACCGTCCATTGAAAATCCACTGCCGCAAATCGATAACCGGCCCAATAACTGACAGCGCCACCCAAGCCACCTAAAATGATAATCCAACGTGGCGAATGGTGTTGAATCGCAGGGATAAGCAACCGAGCGTACCATGCAAAACCACACCATAAGATAACCAACCAAAATGGAATAGGATGCTCCGTAGGAAAAACAAACAGGCCGATGGCACCATTGATGATATCCAATAGCACTCCCGCTCCGGCCAACAGCATTACTGGGAAAAGTGAGGTTAACTGAGTGTATGCCATACTAAGCCAAGCGATGATGACCAACACTAAAGTCAACCATTGCCAGTCGGTCTGGCCCCAGACAGCAGACCACCAAATAACTTCAAACAGTAATGAAGGCAGCAGTAGTTTGCGCATTAAGCACCTTTCTGGAAGGTCATATGAATCGTACTGATCGTCCGAGCCTGAAAACCACCTTCGCAATAGCACAAATAATAACGCCACATACGAATAAATCGTTCATCGTAGCCTAACCGTTGCACCTCTGGTAACGCCGCTTCAAAACGCAAACGCCAATCGGCTAAGGTATGCGCATAATCTAACCCAATATCAAAAACATTGCGCACCACCAAATTGCTAAACCGAGTTGCCATTTGAGTTAAGGCGGTAATCGAGGGTAAAAAACCACCAGGAAAGATGTATTTTTGAATAAAATCAACATTATTACTGTAATAGTCATAACGTTGATCGGTAATCGTGATCGCTTGAATCGCCATTAAGCCTTGTGGCTTCAATAATTGATTACACTGTTGGATATAAGATTTTAAGTAAGCTTTACCAACCGCTTCAATCATCTCAATAGAGACTAATTTATCAAACTGTCCCGTGAGCTGACGATAATCTTGTTTTAATAAGGTAATTTGGTCCGTTAAACCCAGCGACTCAACTAATGCCTGTGTGTAGGCAAACTGCTCTTCAGAAATGGTCGTGGTGGTCACTTTACAACCATAAGTTTGTGCCATGTAAATCGCCATCGCTCCCCAGCCTGTCCCGATCTCTAACACATGATCGCTGGCTTGCAATTGCAACTGCTGACACAAACGCTCCATTTTATTCAGTTGTGCTTGCTCTAAACTGTCAGTACTGTTTAGATAAAGTGCGCTAGAGTACAGCATTCTTTTATCTAAAAAGGTTTGGTACAGATCGTTACCAAGATCATAATGCGCTTCAATATTTTGCTTAGCTTGACCAAGGGAATTACGCTTTAACCAGTGCCCCATTTGATTGAGCCAGCGCATCACAATACTACTTTGCGCTTCCAGCTTATCGAGCGCGGCTAAATTTCGCGCCATTAATTCCATCACTGCGGTTAAATCGGGGCTATCCCACCAACCATCCATGTAGGCTTCTGCGGCGGCGATACTGCCACCTTTGAGTAAACGAGCATAGAAATGAGGATGTTTAACCTCTACCGTCGCGTGGATCTGCCCCTCTTGGGCTGGACCAAACTGTTCAATACCCACTTCATTGAACGATTCTTTGATGGTTAAACAGCCAATTTGCATTAGGTTGAGAGACTTGAATGCCATTGCCCGCGCCCCTTTTTGTAAAACAGTTAGCGTCTTGGGCATATCCAAAGAAGAAGAGTGTGACATTAGCGTTTCTCCTTATTATTTTTGTTTACTGACGATGAATCTGGATGAGCATAAAAAGGGGCTCCTTTTATCCATAACTTCAACGCATGCCAATAGATTCCCACCATCACTTTAATTGTCATGATTGGCGTTTTCATTAATAGCTTAAGTAATTGAGCAGACGTAAAAGGCCGCGCTTTTAAGGTCAGCGTCGCATCGAATTCTTTATGCTGACGATGACACTCTAAATGCACCATTAAGCCTTGATTGAGCGGTTTTAGCTTCCAAACATACTGCTGATCAATTGGGTTAAATGGTGAAACATGGAAGGCTTTAGCATGTTGCCAATGCTGATTATCCACCCCCGCCTCTGCCGGTAACGCATAGTAGTGACGCTCATTCCATGGCGTATTACTGACCTCTGCCAATAAATAACGCCATTCTCCTTGATGGTCATACAAGTAATAAAAATTGACTGGGCTAAAATAGAGACCGAGGTAACGTAAATGGACCACTGCCAATACTTTACCTTCGATACGCTGACCAGTGAGTTCATGAACTTTATCTTGCACCGCAGCTTTCAAATCACCTTGACCAAGATAATCTTGACGACGAAAACGTGCCCAATGCCACCATTTCTCACCCAACCCCCACACGTTTTGCTGAAGCTCAGACCACTGATCGAGGTCAATCGCAGGCATAAAGAGTGGGTAGGTCAAATCATGCGCCACTGGCGATAAACGCCGATGACGCACATGTCCAACCATTAAGGCACTGCTTACCGCGTTATCTTGACTGTGCATTACGCAGCCCCTTGCTGAGCCGTATTGGTCTGCGCGCTAAGGCGGGTTACAACATCTAATGCACTTTTAACACCATCTTCATGAAAACCGTTATGCCAGTAGGCACCACAGAACCAGGTGTGATTAACCCCACTGATCTCTGCTTTGCGTTGCTGGGCAGCTATCGCGGCACGGTTAAATACCGGATGATGATACGTAAATTTACGCAGCACTTTATTGGGATTAATACTTTCGCTGCTGTTTAAGGTGACACAGAACGTTTCTGAGCTATCAATATGCTGCAATATATTCATATTGTAAGTTAAAGCCGGCAAACGGGTCTCTTGATCCACGTCCCCTGCCAAGCGATAGTTCCACGATGCCCAAGCCGCTTTTCGCTTTGGTAATAAGCTGGTATCCGTGTGTAAAATCACTTCATTGGCTTGATAACCCATGGCGCCGAGTAATTCACGCTCAATATGATTAGCATCCGATAACAAAGCTAACGCTTGATCGCTATGACAAGCAAAAATCACCTCATCAAAGTGTTCAATTTTGCCATGCACTTGCAGTTCAATACCTTGTCCGCTCCGTCGCAACCACTCAACAGGAGCATTGAGACGAATCTTATCGCGAAATCCTTGGGTTAACGGTTCAATATACGCTCGAGAGCCCCCTTCAATCACATACCACTGAGGACGATGAGTAATATCTAATAAGCCATGATTGAGGAAAAAACGCAGAAAAAACGTCAAAGGAAAAGCACGCATATCGGCCAATGAAGAAGACCATATCGCCGCTCCCATCGGTAAAATATAATTCTCACAAAAATAATCAGAGAATTGATGATGATGCAAAAATTCTCCGAGAGTTTGAACACTATGCTCTGCATCAGCCGCCGCGGCTTTAGCGAGTTGATTGAAGCGTAATATTTCGCGGATAAAACGATAAAAACTTGGCTTAAACCAATTACGCTTCTGAGCAAACAACGTCGTGATGGTATGGCCATTATACTCAAGGCCATTGGCATCATTACGTACACTAAAACTCATTTGTGTTGCGACGCCACGTACGCCAATCTCATTCATCATTTTGATAAAGTTTGGATACGTGCGATCGTTGTACACGATAAACCCCGTATCAATCGCATAAGACTGGCCGTTCAGTTCAACATCTACTGTGGCGGTATGCCCACCAATATAATCATTCGCTTCAAAAATCGTTACATCATGCTGTTGATGCAAGTAATGCCCACAAGTGAGCCCTGATATACCACTTCCAATAATGGCAATTTTCATTGTTATGTTGTCCTTCTATGCGCCAACTAATCGTTTAACAATAGCGTGCTGCCAGCGGTAAGGCAGTGCCGCAATTAAACGAATGATCCAAGTAAATACCGCAGGAAAATATATGCTCTGCTTACCTTTGGCCAGTCCTTGCCTGATCGCCAAAGAGGCTTGCTCGACGGTAATGATCATCGGCATAGGAAAGGTATTTTTATCGGTCAAAGGTGTAGTGACAAAACCCGGGAAGATGGTCGTAACCTCTACCTCCTTGGCTTGCCAATCTAATCGTAACGTTCGAGCCAAGTAGTTGACCGCCGCTTTTGAAGCACCATAAGCTTCCGCTCTTGGCAGGGGAAGCTCACTGGCGATAGAGCCAACAAAAGCCACTCGATGTCCCTGAGTTAGATAAGGTTGAATGCCCTCAATGCAGTGCGCAATACCCAGTACATTAACCTCAAAAACGCGGCCTAATAATGCAGAGTCCATGACGCCATCATCAATGTATTCACAACTTCCGGCATTGAGAATCCAAAGGGTTGGAACCACCGTCAAAGAAGATAAAGCGTTGAGTGTGGCATGACGATCAGTGACATCGGCAATCAGAATTTCAATCGTGGGATACTCGGCTTGTAATGTTTGCAATGCCGTCAAATTACGCCCACAAGCAATCACCGACCAACCTTGTTGAGCATAATCTTTAGCAAGCTGCAAACCTATGCCTGAACTAGCTCCGGTGATCAAGACACCATTCATTGGCCTAACCTCCGTTTCACCGCGCGAACTAAGCTACCCAGCAGCGGTAATTGCTCGTAGAGCATTTCACCTAAATCAAAATAATCTCGATGATAAATGACTTTATCGTCTTGAAACTTAATCTGGCTCATACCCTGAACATCAATCACTCGACCACTGGCAAGCTTAGGATGCTGTAAGTGCATCGTCCAGACGAGAAACGCCGTTTGTTCAATTTGATGTTGTTCATGAATAGTAAATTCACATCGCTGCACATTTTGATAAAGGTTAACAAAGTACTGATGTAAGCTTTCTAGACCTTCAATACGGTGTGCAGCGTCAGCGAAAACCACGTGTTGATGGTAAATTTCAGGCAAACGATGCAAAGTATGCTTGCTGAGCTGACAGTAGAATTGACCAACCGTTTGAACATCCATGTGGAACCTCGTAGTTATACAAAATAATTTTTCGTACAATATAATGATAAGATAGTGCATTTTATAAAGTTGTACGAAAAAAAATTTGTACAACTTTATAAAAATGAGATACGACATGAAGAGATAAAACGATCAATCGATAAAAAAGAAAAACCAGCCCGAAGGCTGGTTAATGAATGATAAATAATGGATTATGAGTTACGTAATGCGGCAATACGTTTATCTAACGGTGGATGGCTCATCAATAGCTCCATAACCGTACGCTTACCGTTAATACCAAACGCCATCATCGACCCCTCTAACTCCGACTCGTGACTCATTTTCAAACGCTCTAAAGCGGCAATCATTTTGTGTTTACCCACTAGTTGAGCAGCGCCTGCATCCGCATGAAATTCACGATGGCGGCTATACCACATAGTGATAAAGCTCGCTAAGAAACCAAACACCAATTCCAAAGCCATAGAGACACCAAAGTAAACCATCATATTGCTACCTTGCCCTTCATCTGAGTTGCGAGAAGAAACAATATTAGCGATAAAACGCGATAAGAATATCACGAAGGTATTCACTACGCCTTGCATCAATGTCATAGTTACCATGTCCCCATTAGCAATATGGCTTACCTCATGGGCTAATACCGCTTCTGCTTCATCACGAGTCATGTTGTGCAATAGACCGGTCGATACAGCGACTAACGAGTCGTTACGCTTGGCACCTGTAGCAAATGCGTTCATATCAGGGGCATCATAAATAGCCACGGTCGGCATACCAATACCCGCTTGCTGCGATTGACGCTCGACGGTTTGCAGTAACCAATGTTCCATCTCATTGCGTGGCGTTTCAATGACTCTGCCTCCTACCGAGCGCAGAGCCATACTTTTTGACATAAGAAGTGAAATAAATGAACCACCAAAACCAAATACCGCTGCCAAAACTAACAAGCCAGACAAACTACCATGCTGAATGCCTGTTGTTGCATAAACGATATTCAGAACAACACTGAGCACCAGCACAACGGCTAGGTTGGTTGCTAAGAATAAAAATACTCGCTTCATTACTTCTCTCCAAATAGGATGTTTTGATTAATTGTACCGATGATATATCAGTCAACTTTTACTTTTATATAGAGATAGTGTTATCGATTTAATATTCAAGGTTAAGTGCTAAATTGCAACATTTAATGTCCGAGAAATTAACCAACAGATCCGATCAGTAAAAAGTTAGACTTTGGTCTTATTGAGGGGCGTAGTTAAAGCGATTAGATTGATCTAAGTCAATGGCTATAAGCAAACTATTTGCAGATTCAGCTAAAAAGCGGATATATCACAGCAAGCAAAGGAAACTACCACCATGGCCGAAGTCAATAGCTACCAAATGGCAATCGATTTACTGTGTTGTCATCTAGGATTAACCGTTGAAGAAGCAAAACAGCAATTGGGCATTACCACTCAGCCAACCATGCAAACACCAGTCAGTGATATCCAACAATCGTTACTCGGTCTATCACAAGATAAATAAGATTGAGAACCATCAAAAAATGAACGTTCTCAAAAAAGCCGCCATTTAAACCCATGGCGGCTTTTTTATATTCAACAGAAAAACATCCCTCAACCGAAGTGTTAAGCTTTTGTTTGCCACTCATTACGTAGTGTTTTTGCTGCAAGCACCAAGTTGTTTAATGCCGCTTCCACCTCTGGCCAATTACGCGTTTTTAAGCCACAGTCCGGATTAACCCACAAACGTTCAACCGGAATTTTTTCCGCCGCCTTACGGAGTAAACCTTCTATCCATTGTTGCGAAGGAATATTAGGGGAATGAATATCATACACACCAGGGCCAATCGCATTAGGGTAATTAAATACCTCAAATGCTTTAAGCAATTCCATATTAGAACGTGAGGTTTCGATGGTAATTACATCGGCGTCTAACGCAGCGACAGAATCAATAATTTCGTTAAATTCGCTGTAGCACATATGAGTATGGATCTGTGTTTCTGGGCGCGCCACCGCTGCAGAGATCTTAAAAGCCTCCACAGCCCACTGTAAATACGCTTGATGATCGCGCTTTTTCAGCGGCAAACCTTCACGAATCGCTGGCTCATCAATCTGAATAATATTGATGCCCGCATCTTGCAGATCGGCAACTTCATCACGTAAAGCCAGTGCTAATTGCTGAGCAATGTGCTGACGAGAAATATCTTCTCGTGGGAATGTCCAACATAAAATGGTCACAGGCCCAGTTAACATCCCTTTCATTTGCTTGCTGGTTAATGACTGAGCATAAGTCGACCAACCTACTGTTATTGGCTGTTCTCTTTCAATATCGGCCACTACGATTGCCGGCTTAACGCAGCGCGAGCCATAACTCTGTACCCAACCAAATTGCGTGGTTTGAAAACCAGCGAGGTTTTCCGCAAAATATTCCACCATGTCATTACGTTCAGCTTCACCATGTACTAATACGTCTAAACCTAATGCTTCCTGACGCTGCACCGCATCGGCGATATGCCCTTTAAGCGCTTGCTCGTATTGATCTTGAGTTAATTTACCTTGTCGATAAGCACTGCGCTCAGCGCGGATATCGCCCGTTTGTGGGAAAGAACCAATCGTCGTCGTCGGTAATAATGGTAAACCTAATACTTCTTGCTGATGATAGGCTCGCTCACTGTATGGTGCACTGCGCTCTGCCAGTGCTTGGCTAATACTCTGTAAACGTGTTTGCACTTGAGGCTTATTAACATGCAGGGCACTTTTTCGCGCGACAATCGGTAAGCTGTAAGTATCGCAAGCTAAGATCGCCGCTTGATCGCCATCGAGCGCTTTCGCGAGTAAAGCCACTTCGGTAATTTTTTGCTTGGCAAAAGCAAACCAGCTGCGCACCTCCGCTGATAGAGTTGACTCTAAATCCAAATCCACCGGACTGTGTAATAAAGAGCAAGAACTGGCCAACCAGAGCCTGTCACCCAATTGTTCTTTTACGGGTTGTAATAACGTTAATAATGCGGCTAAATCTGCACGCCATACATTACGACCATTAATCACCCCTGCCGATAACACCCAATCTTGAGGTAACTTCTCAACCACGCTATTTAACTGTTGAGGCGCGGCTGAAAGATCGATGTGCAAACCATTGACCGGTAATTCAATAATTTTATCTAAGCTATCAACTACCGAATCAAAGTACGTGGTGAGTAACAGTTTCACCTCTCCTTGCAGAACTTGATAAGCTAATTTAAACGCATCTTGCCATTTTGGCTCTAACTCAAGGGCTAAAATCGGTTCATCAATTTGTACCCACGTCACGCCCTGTTTGGCTAATTTAGCCAAAATAGCTTGATACGCCGTTAATAGTCTTGGTAATAAGCTTAGGCGATCAAATCCTTCTTCGACCTCTTTACCTAAATACAAGTAGCTTAATGGCCCTAGCAACACGGGTTTAACTTGATGACCAGCTTTAATCGCTTCATTGACTTCATCAAACAGCTGCGGCCAACTGACTTCAAAACTATCATCAGCACTAAACTCTGGCACAATATAGTGGTAATTGGTATTAAACCACTTGGTCATATCCGAGGCGGCGCTGCCACTGCAGCCACAGCTATTTTGCGATTGACCACGGCCAACACGAAATAAGGTATCCAGATCAGGCGAACCATCACGATGGCGCTTAGGCGCATGACCAAGTAACAAGGTGGTCGTTAACACATGATCATACCAAGCAAAATCGCCAGCCGTGACAAAACTTAATCCTGCATCTTTTTGCCATTGCCAGTTTTGTTGTCGAATGTCACTGCCTAGCTGTTGCAATTGATTTTGCGTTATCTCACCTCGCCAGTATTGCTCTAAAGCGAATTTCAGTTGACGTTTTTCACCGATACGTGGGTAGCCGAGAATATGTGTTGTCGTTGCCATGGTTGTTATCCTTTTATAATTCATTTTTGCAGACATCCATCGCACCAAAGATGTCCGGATGTCCAAACTATCTCGCTAATCCATGGCCGGTACAATCGCCAATTATTCAACTTGTTTATTAAATAAATTCATGTTGATGTTCGATAACTTCACTTCTTTAAATGCCAAACAGCCATCTAGATGTTTACAGCTCCAAAAAAACAACGTAAGTTAAATAGCAATAGACCAGAATAAAGATAAAACGATGACGGTGACGCATGATAGAACTTAAACATTTAAAAACCTTAGTGTCGCTACGTGAGACAGGATCGCTAACCGCAACAGCGACGAGTCTCCACTTAACGCAATCGGCTCTATCGCATCAAATTAAAGATCTCGAAGCGCGAATTGGTGGGCAACTTTTTTTGCGTAAAACGCGTCCTGTGCGCTTTACCTCTGAAGGAGATATTTTATTGAAAGTCGCCGATGAAATACTGCCGAGACTGGCGAAAGCCGAAAATGAACTGGCTAGTCTAAAAGAAGACGTTAATGGCCGATTACACATGGCGATTGAGTGTCATTCATGCTTTCAATGGTTGATGCCTGCGTTACGTGAATACCAAGTTGCTTGGCCGAGCGTTACTCTCGATTTTTCTTCTGGTTTTGGCTTTGAGCCCCTCCCTGCATTGCTGGCTGGAGAGCTTGATTTAGTGATCACATCAGATATTCTTCCTCGCTCTGAAGTGCATTATGAGCCGCTGTTTGATTTTGAAATGCGCTTGATCACGGCAACCACTCATCCATTAGCAGAGAAAACCTCGATTAGTGCGCACGATTTAGCCGACCAAACCATGCTGAGCTATCCGGTACAAAAACAGCGCTTGGATGTCGTAAAGCACTTTTTACAACCGGCAGGTATTGAACCCGCAAAATGGAAACAAGCCGATAACACTCTGATGTTGGTGCAGATGGTCTCTGCAGGATTAGGAGTAGCAACATTGCCAAATTGGGCGATCAGTGAGTTTTCACGTCAAGGGTTGATCACCAGTAAGCCGCTAGGCGATGGCTTGTGGCGCAGGCTATTTGCGGCAACTCGTAATAGTGAAAAAAACAAACATTACTTACAAGCCTTCTTCGCTATTGCTCGCCAACAATGCAAAAGCCACCTTGAGGGGATCAAGATGGCTTAAAAATCAATAGGCCTCGTAAAGTTAGACCGCTTTAAACTGGTTGGTGAGAGGGTCGTATCTAAAACCTAAGTTTTGCAGCTTACCAACCACATGTTCTTCATTCATCTCATACATTGAGACTAATTCACCCAAGCTATCACATTCAAGCCGCAGCTTCTCATTTACAATACCGAGTAAAATGGCATCATCAAGACGGCTCACATTGCTTAAATCCATCATCATGCTCCTCTATCGCCATACGCCCTATTAATAAGCTTAGTCGTAATTAGTCGAATGGAAAGTGAGCCGTCTCTCGAAACACAGTCAATTACAGGTAAAGATGATGAAAACCCGTAGCCGCAATCAAAATCAACGTTTGGGCAAGGATCAATTGTCCTTTGCTCACAGGCTTAACCAATAATAAATGCCAACACCAAACCACAATACCTATCACTAGTAATGAAAAACTTATCAATAAAGGTTGAGTCAATGCGGAGAGAGATTGCGCATCGAGTTGATAGGAATAAGGAACAATACAGAGTGTGGCGATCATCGCCGACAAAATTCCCATCACTGGCAATAGACGATGAAAGGCTTGTAAACGCGTACGAGCAATAGTTAATAACAGGTGCCCTAATAACGCGCCTAATAAAAATATCAGGCTGAGCAGAGACAAGCTTGCAGACCAATTAACCGTTTCAGTGATCAAAATCGCGACAAAGGCTAATGCTAAACCATCAGCCAGATACATCACCCACAACGGCCCTTCTTGACGTGTTTTTTTAGTTTGCACTTGCGAGTAAAAATAAAGCAAAGCAAATACGACTAAAAATGCCTCAACTTTTAATGACGCAACCGCAACCCATAAAATAGCCAGCACAGGCAGCACTTTATGTATTCGCCCCCGTTGCCCAGGACAAATATCGCCTTTGACCAACACGAGGGTCAACAACACTTGTGCGCCCAATAACATAGGAGCCATCACACTCAATAGGGAATAAAGCATAAATTCTTCGTTACATAATGAAAAACGGATGGGGATGATAACAAAAGCGTCACACCTCTGCCTACCTCGATTTTAATATTGACAGTCATATCATTCTTATTGATTCGATTCGTTATTCTCATCGAGAATCATAAATATCTAGCACCATCATGAACGACTTCTTGTTTATAGTACGAAAAAAATCAAGAGGTCACTATGAACACACGAATAATGGCTGGGTTAGTTTCCCTTTCTTTACTGGGTTGTGTCTCTCACCACCCTACTACACCTTTACAAGCCGATCAGCGATGGGTAACGGGTCAATTAGAGAATGGCTTAACCTATCATCTGTACCCTGATCATCATCAACCCGTTTCCATTCGTTTTTATGTCCATGCGGGGTCGCTACAAGAAAGTCCTGAACAATCCGGCTACGCGCATTTCGTCGAACATATGGCTTTTAATGGCAGTATCCATTACCAACATAATGATGTGATTAAGATGGTGCAGCAGACCGGAGCCAGTTTTGGGGCCGACCTGAATGCATTTACTAGCTACAAAGAAACCGTCTATAGCCTCGATTTGCCGGATAACCTAGCGATAGACAAAGCATTACTCTGGTTTAGAGATATTGCCGACGGTCTACATTTTACGCCGCAAGAAGTTGAAAAAGAAAAAGGCGTGATCATGGGTGAATTTCGTTATCGAATAAGTGACGATAAACCATTTGAACAAAAATTTTATGAGCAATTAATCGCAAAAACGATTTATGCTCAACATGACGTATTAGGAACGCGAGATAGTGTTCAACAAGCGACTCCTGAACGCCTAAAAACCTTTTATCAAACGTGGTATCAACCTCAATTAACAGAAATTGTCATTACGGGTAATGTCACTCTCGAACAAGGTGAAAAATGGATACAAGAGTACTTTGCTGACTGGCAGGCTGGTGAAACACTTCGCCCAGTTCTTCCAAGTCAAACAAAATTGGATACACAAGATTTTATTGATTACGTCGCGACTGGTGAACACCCAAGTTTTTCTCTGTTAATCGATCGTGGAGAACATCGTATTACCAATCACGAACAGTTAATTAATCATCGTCTAGATAATATTGCTGAACAACTCATCTCTTATCGACTTGCTGCCGAGTTTAATCAAGCCGCACAAGTTCATACTCAATTACATACGATCAGTTATCGTATACTTGATCAACGCTATTCTCTGATCAGTGTGGCTTTTCCTTACCAACAAAGAGGTATGGTCACCGACCTTACCTTATCGACATTGTCGTCACTCCGTGATTTTGGCGTCAGCGAGCAAGAGCTACAGGCGGTACTTCATTCGTACCAAGATGACCTCCTGTATGCGACTCAAAACAAGCATAATCGGTTACCCCCTGAACATGCGAATGATCGAGTTTGGGCTATCTCTAACCAAGAGGTACTACAAAGTGACCTCGATTTTCAGTATGGTCTAAAACAGTTACTCAGCAAAGCTTCTGTTGAAGAGGTCAATCGTCACTTAAAACAGTTACTGCGTAGTGATGCCACCATCATTATTGGTGCTGATCGACAAGAAACTTTATCCAAACTCACCAATCAACGAGATCATATACAAAAAACCAAGCAACGCCGTGGGATAAAAACTGAAATAGCCGACATTAATCCTGCATTGTATCAACCGATACAACAAGGAGAGATTATTAGCTCACAGTCTATCCACACCGACCCTGATATTGTTCATTGGCAATTAGAAAATGGTGTGGATGCTTATTTATTAAGAACATATAGTGGGAAAAAAAAGCTGCAACTTTTTTACTCTAGCTTAGGTGGCTACGCTGCTTTACCCAATGACCTATTTTATGCAACCGATATTTCACCGACCGTTCTGATGCAATCGGGTTTGGGTGACATGAATGGAGCACAAACGGACAGCTACTTGAAACGCAAAAATATGTCGATGGCGACCTTTATTGATACCACCTCACACTGGTTAAGATTGGAAATGAATCAAAAGGATTTAGATGAAGGGTTCGCGATGATTCACCAGTTCTCTACACGGCCAAATCTTGATCTCATAAAACTGGATACGACCAATCAGCAACACAGAGCTAACTTAAGTCAATTTGTGGCGACGCCCCTTGGCCAACTCATTAAAACCGTTAGCCATGATTCTTATAATCCGAGCAGTGCCCATTGGTTTAGGGATACTCAAGATCAACCGATTCCGACGGCAGATCAAGTCATGCAAGTGCATCAACAACTCTTTCAGCAAGGTAACTTTACTTTGGTTATCGTTGGCGATGTGACACCCTCGACCATCACTCCCTTATTACGTCAATATATTGCTAATATTCCACTAGCGCCATCGCAACCACTTAGACTTACTGCGGACTATTCAACCTCCATCAGTTCACAATTAGAATTACCGATAAATACAGACAACCACACTCTGATTGTTCATCGTTATATTGCTGCTGATTCCTCAGTCAAAAGCGCAAAAACCGTGTTCCTAGAAGACATGCTCTATCGCTTAGCGACACAAAGATTATTAGCCAACATTAGAGAAAATAAAGGGTTGGATTATACCCCTGAGGTTATCCCACTCAATAAGGATAGTGAACCGAGTTCTGATTGGTCATTTATTACCACCATTGATTCGGCTTATGTTGAGCAAACACAACAAGCTGTTCAGGAAGTTATCGAGAGTTTAACGCAGTATATCAGCCAAGAAGAAGTACAAACTGTCGCGAAACAACTCATCGTAGATTTAAAACCATTACAAGATAGACCAGAACAAATGGCATCAATGCTTAGCCGTTACCTTATTCATGGTTATGGTATTGAAGCTCTAATGAATATCGAAGATACGGCGAATAGCATTCGTGCTGAAGAGATGCAGCATCGAGCAAAGCAAATGTTTGGTGATACAAGTATCAAGCAAATCAGCATAATGACACCTAAACAGAGCGGTTAATCTATTGCTCTAAGGCAAAGCTGCTCTAAACCGAGATACCCAAACGACGTACTAAAGCACTCAAGTCGATTATGGGTATTTTAGGGTAAAGAATGGGCTATAACGCCATAGCTAATTACAAACACGGTTGTCTTTCTGCTAAATGCAGCAAGACATCCGCTTGTGTTAGTAAACCTTTATACTTCTCACCATCCACCAAAACCCAAGGAAAGGGGGTTTCATTACTGATTAATTCCGAGATTTTATCTTGTTTGGTATCCGCCTTGAGTTGGGTAAAATGGATTTGCATTAACTGATTAACAGGTCGTCGCCAAATCGCGGCTTCACGCATCGTTTCCAGCTCAGTCCCCATCGTTGGGGTTAAGTGCAAATTTAACGTCTCTCTTAGCACAATTCCAACACAAACCCCTTTATTGATAACCGGTAGTGCGTCAGTTTGTGTCACTTTAAAATACTTGTCGACTAAAGAGAGGGGCTCACTCGGATCAAGATGCGGTTTACCTTTAAATAAATGGATTAAGCTGGTTTTCTTTTGTTGTTGATCAGGTTCAGTATCGATTGTAACTAAATTTCGACGATAATTTTTCGCTTGATGTAATGATGTAAAAGGCAATGGTTTAGAAAAGAAATAGCCTTGCATATAATCGGCGCCCAATGACTTTAATACCATCACTTCTTGTTCAGTTTCGACCCCTTCTGCAACAACCTTAATCCCTAGACTATGACATAATCCAATGATCATATTTACTATTTTGCATTTATTACTACCAAGCTGAATATCAGTAACAAACTCACGATCGATTTTTAAATAATCAAAATGACAATCACTTAAATAAGTAAACGAAGAATATCCAGTACCAAAATCATCAATCGCAACGGTCACACCTTGTTCACGTAGTGATTTTAATGCGTTAGCTTGTTGTGACTGGCTATCAAAATAAGCACTTTCTGTTAATTCTATCGTAATTGATTGTGGGCTATCGGTGTAATTTTCTATCATTTCTAAGGTATTGGTTAATATTTGCACCGCATCCATTTTGCTATTAAAAGAGCGATTAATGGTTAATCCGATATGTTGCCCAAATAACATCTTAATCTTAGGTAAAGCTTGTAAAGAGAGAATACCGACCGTTCTATCTAACTCGCTGATCAAGTTAAGATCCTCAGCAATACTGATCATTTCTTGAGTCGTGAATGCATTATCCTTAGTGGGTTTAAAACGGCATAACGCTTCAAACTTCGCTATTTCCCAGGTTTTGGTATCGACAATCGGCTGATAATGTACCTCGAGATCCCTTTCAGAGATCGCTTTGCTCACTAAATCCTCTAAAGATTTTCGACGCTTAACTTGTTGATGTATCTCACTGTGATAGAAGCTAATCGTCTTTGATTCACCAGCATGTTGCTCAAGCATCGCCTGCATGGCATGAGTGACCATTCTAGCAGGAGTTTTAGCGTCTAACTCTAAAACCGAAACACCAATACGACCACCGATCACCGTCGCGTATATTTCAGATTCTTTTTTCAAATCTTGCATAAAACGTCGAATAGCATGCTGAATTTGTCGAAAGTCCGTCGTTTTTTGACACTTAGTACACGCTAAACACACAGCATAAATATCTTTACCAACGTAACCTGCCAATTTTACTTCTTCACTATTAACCAAGAAATTAGATAACATGACCATCTCAGCATGATGATGATCTGTCGAAAATTTAGGTTGAAAAACAAGCACGATTAATGTGGTATCTTCTTGATTTTCTCTCTGGTAAACACCTAGTAAATCTTTAAATTTATCTTCTGTTGGCAATTGGGTGAGCAGATCAATTTCACCTAATGGGGTATCGGCTACCCGATAAAGGTTTTCTGACAAATCCAAAGTCATCCCTAAAAAAAAGACCCGACCATCCTGTAAAGTAATTTTCTGAATGGTCAACTCTTGTGGCGAGATTTTTCCTGATGCTAATCGATTTAAAATCACCCCGCTCCAACTACCATAATGATTAATGTCATGCCACATAGATTGATAAAAATTGGCTGAGTGCTTCTGACTATTAAAAATACTCGCCTTTAAACCGAGTAATTCACTTTGTTTAAAGCCCGAATATTGCTCAAAATAACGGTTACATGCCAAAATCCGTGTCTCTTGATCAGTCAACATAAATCCATGGTGCGTATTATCAAAAAGATCTTCAAAAAGTTTAGCTAACTCTCTAATCGAGCCTAAAATCATTAATGGCTGTACAGTACCTTTAAGTAAAACGGTTGAAACCCGCTCAATCAAAAACTCCACATAAATCAACGTTTGTTCAGCAATAACCAAGCTGCAGTTAAAATGATGACTCTCGCCTGTTTCAATCACATATTTGAAACAACGCTTCATCTCAGCGGCCTTACTCGGCGTCATATAACGTAAAAAATCTTTGATATTAGTAAAAGAGTGCTTCGAAGAAAGTAGGCTATTGAGTACGGCTTGGTCACAAATGAACTCATGAGTCTCAATATTCAGTGACCATGCAATCGAACGGTATCCTACACTGGTAGGATTTTTTAATGCCTTCTTCTGCAAGCATTCTTGAGAATCTGCTTGTGCCATAATTATCCCAGCTCTTCAACGTGACCGATACTTATTAGCAAGCCATACTCACCATGAAGCAATGAACTTACATAAATAAAAACCATTTGCTTATTAAATATTGTAGCCTATATCACAGAAAGTGACGGTGATTTTCGGATCTTCAGTAACCCATTTAAATTCATCACCAAAAATTAATCGTCATTATTTATCGCCACAAGAAGCCCGACATGACTTAACAGGTTCCCCTAGATACTACTGATACAAGTCGTTATAATGCGCGGCTTATCTATTAGAGGTTAGAATATGCACAGCAAGATCACTCCTATCCATCACTACAAAAAATACTGGGCTGAATGTTTTGGAACGGCACCCTTTCTTCCTACCAGTAAGCAAGAGATGGATGCGCTAGGATGGGATAGCTGCGATATTATTATTGTCACTGGCGATGCGTATGTTGATCATCCCAGTTTTGGGATGGCGATCATTGGCCGCTTACTAGAAGCGCAAGGTTTTCGGGTCGGTATCATTGCACAGCCTGAATGGCATAATAAAGAGGCTTTTATGGCCCTCGGTAAGCCAAATCTCTTTTTTGGCATCACCGCAGGCAATATGGACTCGATGATTAACCGCTACACCTCTGATAAAAAGCTGCGCCATGATGATGCCTATACGCCAAATAATGAAGGTGGTAAGCGTCCTGATCGCGCCACGTTAGTCTATTCTCAACGCTGCCGAGAAGCTTATAAAGATGTCCCATTAGTCTTAGGTGGTATTGAAGCGAGCTTACGCCGCGTTGCTCATTATGATTATTGGTCTGATAAAGTTCGTCGCTCGGTGCTGTTCGATTCCAAAGCAGATATTTTGTTGTTTGGTAACGCCGAGCGTGCTTTAGTCGAAGTCGCTCATCGTTTGGCTAATGGCGACGCTATCACTGAGATGACCAATATCCGCGGCACGGCGGTTATCCTTCCTGCAGCACCCGAACATTACACGATTATTGACTCTTCACGGATTGAAAAACCGGGTAAAGCGTTTGTACCGATAAACCCTTATGCAGTAGAAACCCAGTGTGAGACTAATCAGGAAAAAGAAGCCGAAGCCAAGCCAATCACCATTCGCCCTTCTCGTCACGATGCAGCGACGACAGCCGTACGTTTACCAGCCTTTGAAAAACTGAATAATGACCGGATATTATACGCCCATGCGAGCCGCGTATTGCATTTAGAAACCAATCCCTATTCGGGACGTGCATTAATTCAGCGTCATGGTGATCGTGAATTGTGGGTCAACCAAGCCCCAATCCCACTCACCACTGAAGAGATGGATTACGTATTTGGATTAAATTACGCCCGAGTGCCTCATCCTCAATACGGCCAAGCAAAAATCCCCGCTTACGACATGATCAAGACCTCAGTAAATATCATGCGTGGCTGCTTTGGGGGGTGTTCATTTTGCTCAATTACTGAGCATGAAGGACGAATTATTCAAAACCGCTCAAAAGAGTCAATCCTCAATGAGATGGAAGAAATTCGCGATAAAGTGCCAGGATTTACTGGGACGATCTCCGATTTAGGAGGTCCAACCGCCAATATGTACCGTTTGGGTTGTAGCGATCCTAAAGCAGAAATGAACTGTCGTCGTCCATCGTGTGTTTTTCCGGGTATTTGCCATAAACTCAATACTGATCATAAACATACCATTGATCTTTATCGTGAAGCGCGCAAGGTAAAGGGCATCAAAAAAGTGATGATTGCTTCTGGTGTACGCTATGATTTAGCGATTGAATCTCCAGAGTATGTCCGTGAACTGGTCACTCACCACGTTGGCGGTTATCTAAAAATTGCTCCTGAACACACCGAAAAGAACCCGCTCGATCTGATGATGAAACCGGGTATGGGCACCTATAACCGTTTTAAAGAGATGTTTGAGAAATACAGTGCGGAAGCGGGTAAAAAACAGTATTTAATCCCTTACTTTATTTCTGCTCATCCAGGTACCGAGGATGAGGACATGCTCAACCTTGCGCTGTGGTTAAAGTCTAATAACTATCAATGTGATCAGGTACAAAACTTCTACCCATCACCGATGTGTAACGCGACAGCAATGTATTACTCAGAAACCAACCCATTAAAACGAGTCAAATACAAAAAACGGGAAGAGGTTACTGTCGCTAAAGGTGAGCGCCAACGTCGATTGCATAAAGCATTACTACGTTACCATGATCCGCTTAACTGGCCTTTGATCCGTGAAGCTCTGATTAACATGGGCAAGAAACATTTAATCGGAGACAAAGCAACCTGTTTAGTACCCGCTGATGATGTTGACGCTCGCACTCCTGCGCAACGACGTAAGTCGGGACGCCACGGTGCCAATCGCTTTGCTACCAAGCATACCAATACCCAACCTGGATTTGATGCACTGCGCAGCAATACCAAACCTCATGCGGCTAAAAAAACATCATCGCCTAAAGGGAAAAGCCACACCACCAAACCAACCGCTAAATCCGCTCGCCCTTAATCGCTTAGCTTATATTGGATATAAAAAACTCAGGCAAACCGCCTGAGTTTTTTTATTAAAGGAGAGAGAATTAAACAATAAACTTGTTCATCACTGCCTCTTGACGACGAACATCTTCAAGCTGCTCTTGCATCTGTTGGTTTGATTGGCTCGCGGTATCCGATACTTGCACCGATAAATCTTTAATTTTCACCGTATTCGTATTAATTTCTTCAGCCACCAAACTTTGCTCTTCAGCCGCCGACGCGATTTGCATATTCATATCACTAATTTGCTGAATCGCTTGACGGATACGCAATAAAGCATCATTGGCTTCGCTCGCCTTGGCGACAGTTTCTGTTGCCGTGTCTTTACTTTGTCTCATCGCTCCAGCGACTGAGCTTGATCCCACTTGCAGTTGTTCGATCATACTGCGAATCTCAGTGGTCGATTGTTGCGTTCGTTGGGCAAGTGTACGCACTTCATCGGCCACAACCGCAAAACCACGACCTGATTCTCCGGCTCGCGCTGCTTCAATCGCGGCATTCAAGGCCAATAGGTTAGTTTGATCAGCAATATCATTAATGACTTTTAAAATAGTCTCGATGTTTGAGGTCGCACTTTCTAATTGCTTGACCTCTTCTACTGCTTGATCGATACGTAACGCTAGGGAATTAATCGCTTCTGTAGTGTGTGATACCACTTCAGAGCCTTGCTCCGTGGCGTTATCTGCGTCTTGCGCAGCTGAAGCTGCACCTTGCGCATTACCCGCCACATTCATTGCTGTCGCGGCCATTTCATTCATTGCCGTTGCCAACTGCTCCACCTCATGCATTTGACTTTGCATTGCTTCGGTCGACGCTTGTAAACCGTGAGCGGTAGATTCAGTACTGTGCATGATCTGTTGACCAATCTGCTTCGACTCTTTAATCAACTGCTGTAAAGTTTCAGTAAAACGGTTAAAGCCGCTGGCTAATCGAGCAAACTCATAATCCGTATTGGTATCAAGTCGCTTAGTCAAGTCTCCCTGTCCAGATGCAACATCTTGAATCGCATCATTGAGAGTATCTAATGGGCGCATTAAAATACGGATCACGAAAGAAAGAATTAAGGTGCTGACCACTAAAGCGAGTAACGAGTAAATTAACGCACTACGCCGTAAATCATCAACCGCAGCAAAGGCAATACTCTCATCCAGTAAAACCCCAACTGACCAAGTTTCACCGGGGATTTGTACAAAACGTAATTGATAATCTTGATTATTAATCCTCACTTCTTGTACATCACGACTGATACGTACATTCGGTAAGAAAGCCGACATCGGTTCACCATTAAAACGCGCTTCAGGGTGAGCAACGGTAGTTCCATCATCAGAAACGATAAATAGATAACCCGCATCAAATAGAGAAACTTGGTTAACCAGTTCGGCAAGAGACACAAGACTAACATCAAAAAATATTGCCCCTGAAAATTGCCCACGGTAATTAACTGGTGTGGCAATCGAGATCAATATTTCTCCCGTAGCTGAATCTGCATAGGGCGCGGTAATGGTTAATTGCCCCGCATTTTTGGCATCACGATACCAAGGCCGAACTCTTGGATCCCAAGTTGCTCCCGGGTTCCAACTTGGGTCACTACCGACATAAGAGCCATCTTTATCATAGCCAAACCCGACCAAAATAAAGCTTTTCGCTAAAGCCCTCTGGCGAAGCACATCGGCGACACTTCGAGGATCAATATCAACCTGAACCAGCTCTGTAACATACTGTGCTAACGCTTTACTACCACTGAGATCTTTACTCACCGTATTGCGTACCCCACTAACAATTTCATCAACGCTGCTATTCACTTGAGTTTCAATCTCAGAGCGCATAGTAAAATACTGTTGCGTCGACAAAAGTGTCAGCGTCAAAAGTAGCATCACGGATGACGCTGCGACTACTTTATGACTGAATTTCATGGTTTATCCCTCAAAGAAAACTATCTTCATGCATGGTTGTGCATGCTCACTTCCTTAATTGTTAGGGTCAGACAAAGGGATGACAGCAACATAACGTTACTAGGATCGATTTACTCCAACTCACTAAGGTTTGCTAAGCCATTTACACCAAACCAACTCCATTTTTTATGCACTAAGTATGAACCAAGATCTGTCATTGTGCTGAACAAAACATCGATTATTATCAAATTTATCAAGAATAAAAAACCGCAGTCAGGATACGACACTCCTGACTGCGGTTTGATCGAGAGAAATAAAGCGAGTTAAGCGTATTGCTCAGCAAATTCTTGCATAAAATCGACCAGAGCTTGCACCCCCTCTAACGGCATTGCGTTGTAAATCGATGCGCGCATTCCACCAGATACTCGATGGCCTTTTAGCGAAACTAAGCCTCGAGTTTCGGCCAACGATAAAAAGGTCTCATCTAACTCAGGTTTGGCTAATTGGAAAGGCACATTCATTAATGAACGATTATCTGGATGAATGGTGTTACGATAAAAATCTGACGAGTCAATGTAGTCGTACAGCAAGGCTCCCTTCGCTCGGTTAATCTTCTCTATCGCTTGAACACCACCTTGCTGTTTGAGCCATTGAAATACTAACCCTGACAGATACCATGCAAAAGTCGGCGGTGTATTAAACATCGATTCTTGTTCGGCTAACAATTGATAGTTAAGAATACTCGGTAAAACCTCATTCGCTAAACCGAGTAAATCGTCACGTACAATCACAATACAGATCCCAGCAGGCCCGATATTTTTCTGCGCGCCAGCATAAATCACCCCATAACGAGAGACATCGATCTCACGTGATAAAATCGTCGAGGACATATCGGCCACAATCGGTTTATCGGTGATCGGTAAATCATTAATTTCAATGCCATCAATCGTTTCATTAGGACAGAAATGCACGTAAGCCGAGTCTGGATCAATCGCCCATTCACTGGCTGGCCGTACCGCCGTTTTGCCTTGCTTATTGATTTTGGCGTCAAAGACATCGACACGACAATATTTTTGGGCTTCTTTGACCGCACTCGCTGCCCAGTATCCGGCGTCAATATAGGTAGCGGTATTCGCCTTACCCAATAAGTTTAGAGGGACCGCCGCGAATTGAGCCCGAGCACCGCCATGACAGAAAAGCACCTTGTAATTATCAGGAACGTTGAGCAAATCACGTAAATCTTGTTCAGCCTGCTGCGCCACTTGAATAAAGGGCTTACTACGGTGGCTAATTTCCATCACCGAGACGCCAAGACCATTCCAGTTCACTAACTCAGCTTGCGCTTTATCCATGACGGCTTTAGGTAAGGCGGCGGGACCCGCACTAAAATTATAAATAGTGTCCGTATTCGGCTCCATGTATTGCTTGCTCCTGCTATCGAAAATGGGGAAATGATGTCAAAAATGTAACTGTACTCACCATCTCTCTCTGAAAGAGTCCATGCTGAGTGTTTTCGGTATACCACTTTTTTATAAGAAGAAACAGCTTGAACTGACTGAAGATCGGCGGTTAATTATTTTTCCATCAACTTATCCGCATTACTTTCAGAACCGCCCCCTAAAGAGGCGGCTTAATTAAAAATCGAGACCCTCTTTATTAACGCATCAATAAGGGCATGATCAAACTGATCAAAGGTACTTGTTTACCATTATCAAATGAGACATTGCCTTGATTGATTTGCGCATGAATTCGATACCCTTGTTCATCTTGTGTAGCCATCTCCATCATCACCAGTTCATCCATTCCTTGCTGAATAAAAGGATAATCTTGGGCAAATTGTTGAGAGACAAAATTATCAAGATGACCGGTTAAAGCTGGTAAAATCACGCTGGGGTCTTGCAAAATATCATTTGTACCTTCAGGAATCGTCAGCATCCAATTGGCCGAAAAATCACCGTCACCCACTTTAACAGCGAGTTGATTTAGACTCAGACTAAAACCTTGAGAAAATAGTGTTTCGATCAATGGTAGTGCTTGATTTAAAGCCTGTGCAGGCATGGTTGAGTAGGTTTGATATAACGCGGATAATTGCTCAAAAGCTTGGCTATCAACATCCGCTAACGTGAAGTCAAATGTAGCATCATGCACTTCACCTTCATCGCTAACCACTTGATCAACCGTCAATTTATGTTGGCTAGTAAAACGTTTTTTATGGGCATCCATCGATGAAGTGAATTCATAACTGCCCTGACGAACAAGCAAAAGGGATTGATGGTCACTGTCGTTAATCTCAAGTTCACCAATCGACAACGCTTGCTTACCCAGCCAAAAGCCATTTTCTTGTTTGCCATGACCTTTGGCTTCAAGTTTAGACAATTGCATTTTTTGACCATCGATAAAATCAACCATTACCGAAGGCAAAGTTAGATCATAAGTCACTTCCCCTAAGGTAGTGACTGTGCCAGTAAGCTGAGCCGGCGTTAACGATATCCCTAAGGCTTCATTGTCCAACGGTTGGTAATGCCAGCTATCTAGCTGAATATGATAATCCGTATTGCCATTTAATTGGGTAACGGTCGTCATGGTTAATGGTAATTCGGGGTATTCTGGCAGCCTTGATTGCGCCGACAGGCTGAATAATTGATGTTGAATATCGCTGTCCACTATCCACTGTGTTGGTAAACCTTCGCTGATCAACTGTTGCCGAACTCGCTCATCGAGCACCGTAAATCGAGCTGATACGTGAGAAGAAAGATAGCCACGGTCATAATGAATTAGCTCTGCGCTTATTTGTTCATTCGTTAAATTTTCTAAACCGTGAGTAATCGCTTTCTGACCTATTTGCCCAACCGCTAAAGGCCAACACAAGACTAAAACTACCGCACCACCGATAGCCCCTATTCGTTTGATATTTTGCATAAATGACTCGATTGCTTATTATTTCAAGCAGTGTAACGCAGATGATTGATCGAGCTCAAGTGGTGCCTCATTACCATCAGCGAACTCAAATACTGACGAGGTTAAGATTCTTAAACTCAGCTCTCAAATCTTTTTCGCAAAGCTTGTTACAGTAGCCTAGCTAAAAAGTAATGATAGGGACCGCTGTGAACCGATATGCTCTGCTGTGCTTAGATAATAATCCCATTAGTATTGAACAATGGCGTCATGAATTAAGTATTTTTTCCGCCAAGTTTGATCTCTATACCGCTGATTCTATGCTAGAAGCTCAGCAGGCACTCGAGTTCATCCAAGAAAACCAACAAACCGCCGCGTTAGTGATTGCCTGTCATCATGAAGGCTTTAATGGCGCCGAATTTTTAGTTCAATTAGATAAAAGCCCTGAGACGAAACACGCTCGCAAAATATTGATCAGCAGCGGTCAAGATATTCAAGCCATTTTAAACGCGGTCAATGAAGGACGTTTAGATTATTGTTTAACCAAACCGTTACAAGATAACGTGTTATGTAAGACGGTTCTCCAAGAGTTAACCACGTATGTTCTTGATAATGATAAAGACAATATTCTTACTTACAGCACCTTATTAGATCAAACCCGAATTTTACGCGCGCATATTGATCAGAAAATGCGTATCTATCGTGAAGGTTTTATCAGCGATTATCACCGCATGTCCGATCAACAACTCGCCGAGCAAGTCATTGGTGCCTTGTATGAGTTTTTTGACGGTAATGATGAAACGCGAGCCTGTCGAACTTACTCTGCGGAGCACTTACTCACCGTTGAAGGTGAAGACAATCATTTCTTATGGTTTATTACCTCCGGTGAAGTGGCGCTGTATAAACGAGATGAGCTCGGCCAACAAAGAGAAGTCGTGCGCCACAATAAGGGCAATATCGTCGGAGGGATGTCTTTTGTAACCGGAGAGCCCTCTTTCTCGACCGCGTTAACGTTAACTCGTACTGATGTCATTAAATTAGATCGCGATATCTTTGCTAAAGTGATGCATAGCGATACCAGTTTACTGCCCCTATTTACTAACTTATTACTGCGTCATTTTAATCGACGGCTACAGCGCAGCATTAATACCAAATTACAATTACAAAAAACGCTCGACTCGCTTGAGTCAGCGCATAAGCAACTGATGGAAAGTGAAAAAATGGCCATGCTGGGTCAGTTGGTTGCCGGCGTCGCTCATGAATTAAACAATCCTGTTGCGGCGATTCTACGTGGAAGTGATACTCTACGAACTCATATTGCTCACCTCGTCGGTCATGCTCCACCCCACTCTTTGGAACATACTGGCGCACAACTACTGGCCCAAGCCTTACAATCTAAACCTATGTCCACGGCTGAAGAGCGGGCAAAAGCCAAGCAAATCGCAGAACAAATTCATCATCCGCTATTAGCAAAAAAAATCGTCAAACTCGGCCTAGAGCACGACCAACATCTACTCAATTTAGCTCAGTCTCAACCACAACAAGCATTGCTCGACATTGAACAATTAGAAGTGTATTTCTTAGCAGGGAGTAATCTTCGTTCGATTCAGGTTTGTGCGCAGCGAATTGCCGATATGGTCAAAAGTCTCAAAGGGTATGCGCGCGCAGATGACGAAACGTTTCATACTGTCGATATCCATGAAGGACTAGAGGACACTTTAGTTATTTTCGAAAATCGCCTCAAAAGACATCAGGTTGAAAAGCATTATGCCAAACTCCCCGCTATCTCTTGTCTCCCTATTGCCCTGCAACAAGTTTGGACTAACCTTATCTCTAATGCGGTTGAAGCGTTTCCAGAGCATGGCGTATTAATCATTACCAGTGAGCTACGCCAACAAGGTAATCACGCCTATGCGGTGATCAGTTTTACCGATAATGGTTGTGGCATTCCTAAAGAGCGACAAGACGAGATTTTTACGCTTAATTATACCACCAAACGAGAAGGCGATTTTGGGTTAGGGATTGGTTTATCTGTTTGCCAACAAATTGTTCGTCAACACCAAGGATGGATCAACGTAGACAGTGAAGTTGGTCAATACACTACGATGCAGGTTTGGTTACCCGTCAACCGAGAACCTATTTAGGGAGAAATAAATGCAAAAACTGATGATTTTATGTGTCGATGATGAACGTGAAGTACTGAATAGCGTTATGCAAGATCTGAGCGTCTTCGAAGAACATTTTATTCTTGAAGCCGCGGAGTCTGTCGCAGAAGCCAAAGAAGTCATTACCGATTACCAGCAGCAAGCAATCCCGCTGGCACTTATTTTGTGTGACCACATTATGCCTCAAGAAACCGGCATTCATTTTCTTATCGAACTTAACCAATCTGAAGCGACTCAGCCAACACGTAAGGTATTGTTAACCGGGCAAGCTGGATTAGACGATACCGTCGAAGCAATTAATCACTCGAGCTTGCATTTCTTTATCACGAAACCTTGGCAAGCCGAGCAATTACGTCATACCGTGAAAGAGCAGTTAACTCATTACGTGATCGAAAACGAGCCCGATTTAATGGCTTGGATGCCAATTCTTGATACTGAGTTAATTCTAAACGCACTGGCTGCAAACCGCTCCAGTTATGGTGAATGATCTTTAAACGTGAACAATATCGAGCTTAACAGATAAAAAGATGGTCGCATTCTAAACAATATCATATTGATTTAGCTATTTTTTTATCAAGGTAACCCAATCTTGACATTTTTTGGTAGAGTTCGTCTCTATCAATCAATTATGATGTTATCACACTCGAAATAGTAATTGATTTAGTGTGTACCCAAGCCGCCCGTTCTATAAGCCGTATGCATTGGATTTGAAATCAGTTGCAACGTTTTCAATACTGCATCTTAATGTCGCTTGGGTATACTATGGAATTAATCATAAACAGATAGGTTTATTGTGACTATGCGCAAAACAATCATGGCAACCGCTTTACTTCTAACGTCGGCACACGCTTTGGCTCAAACGGATCCAAACAGTCCAACTGTGATGAGTAATTTTAACTACGAATATATCGAAGCTCGTTTCGGCGCTAGCCCTGCTACCTTCGGTGCAGCAATCAGTAAATCGATTCATCCTAATGCTCATATGATTGCCCGTATCGATTCTGAGTTTGAAAGTGATTACGATCTCGCCGCAGGTTTTGGCTTTCACGCACCGATTAATAATTGGGCAGATTTAACGGGAGAAATGTTATTCCGTTTACAAGATAAGAAAAGCTACGGCAGTGCAGATTCGGGAATGGAACTGAATTTAGGTGTTCGTCAGTGGTTAGGGCCACAACTTGAAGTCGGTGGAAAAGCAGGTTATGTCTCTATTGATGATCGCGACGATTGGATAGGTTCTGTTTACGCTCGTTTCCACTCAACGGAATTATTCTCACTCGGCGCAGAAGCCCGTTTCAATGATGCGTATGGTGACCAACTGATGCTTACGGCTCGATTTAAATACTAATTTTATACCCTTCTTACTTGAAGAAGCAGCGGTGTTGGCTGCAACTTCAAGTAGTTTGGATATACCACTCAGTTTAAGTACTCTGTGCGTTTCATAAAACAAGCCGACGTCTCTGACCTCGGCTTGTTTATTATTGCTCAACGAGCTTGGCAATATTCTAATAACTGACGTTTTTGTGGCTCTTGGAGTAGCTTCCAATGCACACCTTCAATCGCTCCAGCAAACTTCCACAGCAGCTTAACATCAACATCACTGCCATAAATTTTGCGAACCTTACTAAATACAGCAGGAGCGCCAAGTTTTACAAAAGTTTCCACATCGCTGACGCCGGCTTTTTTTACCATTCGCTCAAGAGTCAATTGCATATTAGGCAAGTCTCTTAACCGACGGCTCGCCTGCGATTTTTGAAAACTACGTTGCGAAATAGAATAAAAGATAGAACGTTGAATAATATCGTCTAATTGTGGATAACCTTGCTCGAAAAGTTGCGTAATATCATAGTAATTAACCGTTGCTGTGGTCTGCTTTTTCACATGACGGAATTTTTCACAGCCTAACTGGATTAATAATTCATCGAGTTCTTCACTACCACGAAGGAAAATCGCCCCCTCAGTTAACAATGCGTACATGGCTTCTTGTTGAAATAAGCCAATACCACCGAACATTGAGCGTTTTTGGTAGTCCCCAAACTTAATTACATAATCAAAAAATGTTGTCTCACTCATCTTGATAGATCCTTTAATCGTCGTCCCCGAGTCACAAAGATCACCAGATAGCAGCAAGTTATAGCGAATAAATTAGGTATACATCGCAAGCTTATTTTGACTACGTGCCTGCGTATTGATTTATGTACATGATAGTTAATTCCATAAAATAAGTCTGGACTTAACTCACATCCATCACTTGAAAAGCGTGTTAAAAAGCCACTGACTTCACAAAAACTTAATGTTGCATATCAGTCGTTATTCATTTAGTGCTTTATATTAGACGATAAAACCATTAAGACCTGTTTAATGGTTGCATCTCTTTATTAGCAATCGGTAAAATGGGGCGTCTTCCCGCTTTTGACCGGATGCGATGAACCATTTATCTTTTTACTGGCTTCCCGAAAATAAACACCTCCTTATCCAAGGATTGGAAAGTGAGTTTGCTCAACTGGTTAAATTTTCAATCAGTACAGGCAAGATTGCGCTTCCCCCTATCCCGGATGTGGTGTTGAAAATTCAACAATTATGCAGTATCGAATCCACCACGATCGCTGATGTGGCCGCCTGTCTAACCGACGATCCAAGCCTCGCAGCAGTAGTTATTCGAGTCGCAAACTCGGTGGTTTTTAATCGCCGAAATATTACCTGTCTGGACTTAAGCACTGCGGTTTCCCGCTTAGGTATTATACGCGTACGTGATATTGTCACCGCTCAAGCTATTGAGCAACTCAAGCATTCGATTAATCTAAGTACCGCGTGCAATAAAGTCCTGACCAATAGTGCGGCCATATCACGTGAATTTGGTGCCAGTATGGTTCTAGTTACTCAATGGTTTAAGCGTTTAGAACCGCAGCACTATCAACATTTAGAACAAGAGAAAGCTTTGTTGGTTGGTCTATTGGCCGATATCGGTCTGTTTTGCTTAGTGAATGAGTACCATCTTTACTTGGAAAATGGACACTACCTTGATCAAGACATTGCACTGCAGATTTTCCAATCGAACTGTTCGGCAACCAGTCAGCTAGTTTTAAAACATTGGGGATTTGATAACGATTTTCTCGAAGTGGCGAGTAACCAACCATTCATTGAGCATCGCCAAGAAGTCAGTTATCTTGATATCGCTCGCATCGCAAATCATCTGTTATTATTTCGTAAACAAGATGACGCTTTAGACGAGCATGAAGTGGAAATTAACACCACGGGCGCGGAAGTGCTTTACCATTTAAGTAACATGACGGACGTTGAATTTCGTTCTCAGTTACATGGCGTGATTAACGCCAGTGGTTTTTGACCCCCTTCCCCAGTCATCGTCAATACGAGCTGGGGTTACCTATTGAGGAATCTATGTTTTTAGGGATGCTATTTATTTTTGCCCCACTCGTTATCGGGTATCTTTTTTCTATTTCTCAGCCAGCAAAATTAACCTTACTCAACAAAGCAACGGTTTCTCTGGTTTATGTCGTCCTTTTCCTGATGGGGCTTAGCCTCGCTGCATTAGATAATTTAAGCGCTAATCTACAAGCAATTTTGCGTATTGCAGGCGTGTTTTTTCTTGCGATGGGGTGCTGTAACTTGTTAGCTCTTCCCTTGATTGATAAATGGTTTCCCATTGATAGCCAAGCGACACAAACCAAATTACCCTTATCAAGCATGGCGTTAGAATCAATTAAGCTGATTTTTGTCGTGGGCGCAGGTCTGCTGCTTGGCTTGGTTCTTGGTTTTGATTTATCTTGGGTAGAAAGTGCCAGTGAATGGATTTTATTTATTTTACTGTTTTTTATTGGCGTTCAATTAAGAAACAGTGGCTTAACATTGAAACAGATCTTATTGAATAAGCATGGCATGATCATCGCCTCAGTCGTCATTATTACCTGCTGGATAGGTGGGATCCTAGCGGCTTTCATTCTCGATATCCCAATCTATCGAGCATTAGCCATGGCCTCTGGGTTTGGCTGGTACTCATTGTCTGGAATTCTGATGGGCGATGCTTTTGGCCCAGTCTATGGTGGCGCTTCTTTTTTGATTGAGCTGATGCGTGAGTTAGTGGCACTGGCCTTAATACCGATGTTTATTGGTCGTAAGCCCTGCACTTCTATTGGCTACGCCGGAGCAACCGCCATGGATTTCACCCTGCCAGTGATCCAGACGACAGGGGGAGTACGCTGTGTTCCCATTGCGATTGTCAGTGGCTTTATCTTGAGTCTGTTAGTGCCGTTTTTAATGTTGTTATTTGTCTCTCTTGCAGGTTAACGCTCAAGAAACCGTTATAGCGCACTTTACAATGCATCAACATTTCATCAATATGCGTAACCCAATTAAGTGACTGAGTAAAGCGCGCCAATCGAACAAAGAACGAACCGCCAAGGCTATATAAATTACTGCAGGACAAGTTTTTTGTTTTGGTTTAGATTGCCTAGCTGACATTAATCAGTCTCAACAATAACGATATAACTATGGTATCAGAACATAAAATAGCGGATGCAAGCTTTGAGAGCCTTTTACGTATATTCACCGTACCAGAAGGACCAGATTCAACCCTGACTCGTATTGAAGAAGAATTGTCACGTAATTTAAACCAATTCTTACGTGAGCATATTGTGGCAGAAGAAAAGCCGCTTAAAGAGATAGAAAAAGACTTTTCCAATCCGCACATTCCTGAAGCGCCAGAGTTTGTCTCAGAGCATACTCAACATTTAATGGATACGTTAGTGGCTCAATCGGTGCATACGGCATCGCCCAGTTTCATTGGCCATATGACTTCAGCATTGCCTTATTTTTTAATGCCGCTGTCAAAAATCATGATTGCTTTGAATCAAAACTTAGTAAAAATTGAAACCTCGAAAGCGTTTACGCCACTTGAACGTCAAGTATTAGGCATGTTGCACCGTCTTATCTATGCTCAACAAGACGAGTTTTACCAACAATGGATGCACAGTGCCGCCCATTCTCTTGGCGCATTTTGTTCAGGGGGCACGATTGCTAACATTACCGCGCTCTGGGTCGCACGTAATAATGCACTGCAAGCGAGAAAGGGTTTTGGTGGCGTAGAAAAAGACGGCTTATTCAAAGCCATGCTCCACTATGGTTATCAAGGATTAGCGATTTTAGTCTCTGAGCGCGGCCACTATTCACTAAAAAAAGCTGCTGATATTTTGGGCATTGGCCAACAAGGCTTAGTCACTGTTCGTACTGATAATAATAATCGTCTTTGTCCCGATGATCTGCAGTTGAAGATTAACCAACTCAAATCACAAAATATTCATCCCTTTGCCGTTGTCGGTGTTGCAGGTACAACTGAGACGGGAAATGTCGACCCACTAAGAACCATCGGTGAAATTTGCCAAAAAGAGCAATGTCATTTTCATGTCGATGCCGCTTGGGGTGGTGCCACCTTAATGTCGAGTACCTATCGCCACTTGTTGGATGGTATTGAACTGGCCGATTCTGTAACCATTGATGCCCATAAGCAAATGTATATCCCAATGGGTGCCGGAATGGTGTTATTTAAAGACCCTCATGCAATGAATGCGATAGAACATCATGCGCAATATATTTTACGCAAAGGTTCTAAAGATTTAGGCAGTCATACCTTAGAAGGATCTCGTTCTGGGATGGCGATGCTTGTCTATGCGAGCATGCATATTATTAGTCGTGCAGGTTATCAACTATTAATTGATCAAAGCATTGAGAAAGCGCGTTATTTTGCTGATCTGATTCAATCACAAACAGATTTTGAACTCGTTTCAGAACCTGAGCTTTGCCTGCTCACTTATCGTTATGCTCCTGATAACGCGATAAAAGCACTGACAATCGCTGATGAAAAAGAGAGAATCGCACTGAATCATTTGCTGAATGAATTAACTAAATACATTCAGAAGAAACAGCGTGAAACAGGTAAATCGTTTGTTTCTCGCACACAACTCAATCCGGCACGTTGGCAAGGTTTAGATACCTTAGTCTTTCGTGTCGTATTGGCGAACCCGCTCACGACTAGGTCAATTTTACACTCGGTCTTGCAAGAGCAAAGGGACATAGCCCAAACAGCCACTCAATTACTTGCCCAGATAAATCAGTCGAGTCAAAGCATTATTAGCTCACAGGCTTAAAAACTCGGGCAAATTTGCAAAACAATAACGACGAATAAAAAGAAAGAAATAAATGAAAATTTCTTTCTTTTTATTGTAACTCGCCCATCATAATCCATCGATAAACGACGCTTTTAGCTCTTTTCGCCAATTAAAAGTGTAGTTTTCATGAAATTTAGTTTGAGGCTTGTCATATTCTCACTATTTGATAGTGTGTTTACTTTATGATTTATGACCGCTTGGGTTTATACTCGCGTCATGGCGTTGGTAAATGTGTCCCTTGTCGAAATAATTCATTTTCATGATGACAAGACACCTAAAAATCCCAATGAGTTGTTCTCTAGGCCCGCGTGAACACTATGAATACATTAGAAAAAATACAAAAAAATCTAGAAAATTTCAGCAAATCGGAACGTAAGGTAGCTGAAGTGATCATGGCTTCCCCGCAAACCGCGATCCATTCCAGTATTGCGACGCTGGCCAAAATGGCCGATGTTAGTGAACCAACGGTGAATCGCTTTTGTCGTCGACTCGATACCAAAGGTTTCCCTGATTTCAAGTTACACTTAGCGCAAAGTTTGGCAAATGGTACGCCTTACGTGAATCGCAATGTGGAAGAAGACGATGGACCTGATGCGTATACCCATAAGATCTTTGAATCGACCATGGCGTGTTTGGATGTGGCCAAAAATAGTCTCGATCCAATGCAAATTAACCGAGCCGTTGACCTATTAACGCAAGCGAAGCGCATTTCGTTTTTTGGTTTAGGCGCTTCATCCTCCGTTGCGCGTGATGCACAAAACAAATTCATTCGTTTTAATATTCCAATCTCTTGTTTTGAAGATATTGTTATGCAGCGGATGAGCTGTATTAACTGTACTGATAATGATGTGATCGTCCTTATTTCTCATACAGGACGGACAAAAAGCCAAGTCGAAATTGCTAATCTTGCACGAGAAAATGGCGCAACGGTTATTGCAATCACAGCAAAAGACTCGCCATTAGATAAAGCGAGTTCTTTATCGATTTGTCTTGATGTCCCTGAAGATACTGATGTTTACATGCCGATGGCGAGTCGAGTTGTGCAGATGACGGTGATAGATGTGTTGGCGACCGGTTTTACTTTACGCCGAGGTTCTGGTTTTAGAGAAAACCTCAAACGCGTCAAAGACGTGTTAAAAGACTCTCGCTACGATAAATTATCGCAGTTTTAATTCTTTTCTCTCCCCCAACCTAAAAATAGAATGGAGCTATTCATGGTCATAAGATGAATAGCTCCATTCTCTTTCTACTTTTTAGCTTCCTTGTTCACTTCCTTCGACAAGGCGAGAATTATAAATCCACTGCAATCTTTTCTCGGTAACCAAAGGCGGGATAATGTTCTGCGTTTCTGATTTAGAACATGAACAAACTTGACGTAAAATATACACTAACCTCTCATGAGTTAACGGTAGTGGATTGCCTTTGATCGCTTGTGAGCGCAGAGCATCCGTCGCAACTTGCTCGAAAGAAGTCGAACACACGCCAAATTGACTCAACGTCGGTAGTAGTAATTTGTCGAGCATCATTTGAACCCAAAGAATACTGTCATCAATATTGACATTTTTACGCTTCGTTAATAATTGAGCGATTCGGTAATAACGCTGTAAAACATCCGCTCGCTGAGCCTTTTTCGCCGCATGAATATTCTCTCTCATAACGTAAGGGGCAAGACGAGCGGTGATCACGCTGTGTGGCGCGTCGAGCTTACCTCCCAACGCAGAGGCCAATCCATACGCAGCACCTAGCTTAGCGTTAGTGATTGCCATCCCGCCCAACATCGCAGCAAAAGATAAATCCTCACGAGCAGGTTTATCATCCAGACAACACGCAGCAAGCGTTGAACGTGATAAACGGCGTAATCCCTCTTCACAGATCATATCCGTTAAAGGATTGGGATCACCACAAACGTAAGCCTCCATGAGATGAGTAAAAGCCTTCATTGCACCACGACCAGACGTATAACGATCGGTGCCATAGGTTAAACTCGGATCGATAATCGCCATGACTGCCAGCATCTCTGGGCTACGTAAACTCACTTTAACTTTATCTTGTCCAGATTTTAACACTGCGTTTTTCGTGACTTCAGAACCGGTACTGGCGGTGGTTGGAATCGCAATAAACGGCAGTGGCTTTGCTTTGAGTGGCACATTACGACCAACAACTTCAACATAATCATACACATTTCCTTGATTAGGAATAATCGCCGCTAAAGCTTTGCCCATATCTAAAACGCTACCACCACCGATAGCAATCACTACTTGTGGTCGAAAACGTCGTCCGACAATTGCCGCTTCTTCTACCATAGTAATATTGGGCTCGCCATAGATCGCAACATGTTGGTACGGCATCTTTTGCTGTTGCAAGTAATCACTGATCATTTGAGCGCGTTGCACGTTTTTACCTGAGACCAATAGAACGCTGTAACCGTATTGATTGATCAGCGATAGCGAGTGTTGCAGTGCACCCGCACCGAATACAATTCGATTCGATGTCATAAACTGAAACATGTGCCCTCCCCCAATCACTTTGATAGCATTCAGTGTGCTTTCCTTTGTAGAAAAATTTTTTGACTCAGTGCAACCTGTTGCTAAATAACTCAAACTTCATCTCAGACTATGCACGACATCACAATAGATGGCATGACTATCGCTGCTTTATTTAACTTGGGCATAAATTATCCAATCAATTTTACCTATTAAAACAACTGGTAAATGACACTTTATTTCCTAATTCGAATCGGGCATAGTGGCGCAAACGAAACAGAGGAGAAAGTGATGTTCGTAGTGATTTTTGGCCGCCCGGCTTGCCCATATTGTGTCCGTGCAAAAGAGCACGCAGAAACCTTAAAAGCGAAACGTGATGACTTCAACTACCGTTATGTTGATATTCATGAAGAAGGTATTACTAAAGCCGATCTAGAAAAAACCGTGGGTAAACCGGTTGAAACGGTGCCACAAATTTTTATTGATCAAGAGCATATTGGCGGCTGCACTGAATTTGAAGCCTATGCAAAAGAGCATTTAGGTCTATTTGACGAATAAGCTTTCGATACACCATTTCTAATCTTAGTCAACCCGCTGATGTTTAGCGGGTTTTTTAATGGATTATTTATTAAAAAATGACCTTGCCCTGAAAAAATTCACTTATCTTTTTGCCTATTTACGATACAATCGTCACAATTTAATCATCCTCCCCTTGCATGCCAACATTGAGCTAAATTGTGAATATCGACGTCGTACTGTTGTTAGAACAAAATCCCATCTTATTGATCTTCGTTGTCCTCGCCATTGGCTTGGCCTTTGGCAAAATTCGCTTTGGCAGTTTGCAATTAGGCAACTCCATCGGTGTGTTGATCACGTCTTTAGTGATGGGGCATTTGGGCTTCTCGTTTAATGCCGAAGCATTAACGATTGGTTTCATGTTGTTTATTTATTGTGTGGGGATTGAAGCGGGACCAAACTTCTTTGGTATCTTCTTTCGTGATGGTAAACACTACTTAATTTTAAGTTTAGTGGTGTTAGTCACTGCCACCAGTTTAACCTATTCCGCCAGCCATTTTTTTAATCTCGATTACGGCTTAGCCGCGGGGATGATGGCCGGAGCGTTAACGTCGACTCCAGTGTTGGTTGGCGCACAGGATGCCCTGAACTCTGGGCTAGCCAATATTCCTCGTAATATGGATCTGACCTTGATTTTAGAAAATGTCTCGGTCGGCTATGCGATGGCTTATCTGATTGGCCTGATCAGTATGATCATGTTTGCAAAGTTACTGCCTAAATTACAAAAACAAAATCTCTCTGATTCAGCGCAACAAATTGCTCAAGAACGGGGAATTGGCGGCAGCGGACAACGTAAGGTCTATTTGCCGATCATTCGTGCTTATCGGGTTGGCCCTGAGCTAACCAATTGGATTGATGGCAGAAATTTACGAGAGCTTGGTATCTATCGTCAAACTGGATGCTATATCGAGCGTATTCGTCGTAATGGTATTCTTGCCCACCCTGATGGTGATGCCATTTTGCAAGAAGGCGATGAAATTGCCTTAGTCGGTTTTCCTGACAGTCATGCGCGCCTTGATCCAAGCTTTCGTAATGGTAAAGAAGTGTTTGATAGAAACTTACTTGACCTACGGATCACTGAAGAAGAAATTGTCGTCAAAAGTGACAGTATTGCCGGAAAAAGGTTGTCTGATTTAAACCTCTCGGAATATGGCTGTTTCTTGAACCGCGTGGTGCGCGCACAAATTGAAATGCCGATGGATCTCGATATTGTGCTGGCGAAAGGCGATGTACTTCAGGTCAGTGGAGAAAAAAGTCGCGTTAAAGGTCTAGCCGAACGAATCGGCTTTATCTCCATTCATAGTCAGATGGCCGATCTCATGGCTTTTTGTAGCTTTTTCATTTTAGGAATTCTCTTTGGCTTAATTACCATGACCTTTGGCCAAGTCTCCTTTAGCCTAGGCAATGCCGTCGGCCTGCTTTTGTCCGGTATATCGCTTGGTTTTTTACGAGCCAACCATCCAACCTTTGGTTATGTCCCGCAAGGTGCATTAAACATGGTCAAAGATCTAGGACTGATGATATTTATGGTGGGTATCGGCTTAAGCGCTGGCGGACGGATGTTTGAACACTTAACCGAAGTTGGTCCGCAAGTGATTGGCTTAGCGTTTATCGTGAGTGTTGTCCCCGTGGTCTTTGCTTATTTGGTCGGAGCCTACCTATTAAAAATGAATCGTGCTTTACTTTTTGGAGCGATCATTGGCGCTCGTACCTGCGCACCGGCGATGGATATCGTCAATGATTATGCCAAATCGACCATCCCAGCGCTTGGCTATGCAGGCACTTACGCGATTGCCAATATTTTGATGACGCTTGCTGGTACCATTTTGATCATTCTCAGCTAAAACGGTTCAATCAATGAGTATCGTTAAAAGGAATAAAAGCTAAACAAAAAAGGCGCATAAAGCGCCTTTTTTACTATCTTTACTATCAGAACGGATATCGATTAGATATCGATCACATCAAACTCAACTTCTGGACTGACATCGGCATCGTAATCAACACCCTCAACACCAAAGCCAAACAGCTTAAGGAACTCTTCTTTATAAAGCTCATAGTCTGTTAACGTCTTTAGGTTTTCAGTCGTGATTTGCGGCCATAACTCACGGCAGTGCTGCTGAATGTCTTCACGCAACTCCCAATCATCGAGACGCAGACGGTTATGATCGTCCGTTTCTGGTGCTGAACCATCGTTTTTATACAAACGCTGGCTGAACAAACGATAGATTTGCTCCATACACCCTTCGTGGATGCCTTCTTCACGCATTTTCTTAAAGACCATTGCGATGTATAACGGCATGACAGGAATCGCCGAGCTGGCTTGAGTGACAACCGACTTTAACACGGCCACATTAGCGCTACCTTGCTTAGCGGCTAATTTTTCATTTAATGCTTGCGCTGCGCGATCTAAATCCATCTTCGCACGACCCAATGCACCATCCCAATAAATTGGCCAAGTCAGCTCAGTACCGATGTAGCTATAAGCGACTGTTTTACAACCGTCCGCTAAAACGCCCGCATCATCAAGCGCTTGCATCCACAACTCCCAATCTTGACCGCCCATCACAGTGATGGTGTCGTTGATTTCTTGTTCAGTGGCAGGTTCAACGCTGGCTTCGATAATGATGTCTTTATTGGTATCAACCGCAGTAGCGGTGTAGGTTTCACCGATTGGTTTCAGGGCCGAACGAACCACTTCACCGCTATCTGGCATCTTGCGTACCGGAGAGGCCAATGAATAAACCACTAAATCAATTTGACCTAGGTCTTGTTTGATCAACTCAATGGCTTTTTGCTTAGCTTGATCAGAAAAGGCGTCACCATTGAGGCTCTTGGCATATAAACCTTCTTGGTGAGCTAACTTATCAAACGCGGCCGCATTGTAAAACCCAGCGGTTCCGGTTTTCTTTTCCGTACCCGGTTTTTCAAAAAAGACGCCAATCGTTGCAGCACCACCAGCAAAGGCGGCAGCAATACGTGAAGATAAGCCGTAGCCACTAGAGGAGCCAACGACCAGCACACGTTTGGGTGCATTCTTAATCGAGCCTTGTGCTTTAGTATAAGCAATTTGTTCTTTTACGTTCGCTTCACAGCCCACTGGATGAGTGGTTGTGCAAATGAATCCACGAATTTTAGGTTTGATGATCATATTCAACTTCCTTCAAAAATCTCGGTTAGGATAAAAGTTTCAGCGCCACTTCGCATCTTATTTCTGCCCAAAAGCACTTTTTTACTGAGTGGTTGGAGCTGTTCTTAACCTAAATGGTTCAGGATCATCCTATCTTAAACACGCAAGACAAGACCAATCACAAAAAATCAGCGCTACTGTACCACTAACAGCAAAAAAATAAGGCCTCAAAAGAGGCCTTAAGACATTAGCAAATTGAATAGGATGAGTTATGCCACATTATTCAGTTTTGGTGGATTAACGTTGTGAGTGCGCACTTCGCTTAAGTCGTGGCTGAAATGGTCCACTTGAATCGCTTTCGAACGCAGTTTGTCTGCGGCTAAAATCGCTTCAACTTCATTTTCAGTCAAGACACCAGCCGCTTTCGCTTGAGCAAGACGCTCAGTCAAAGGTCCTTTACGAGCCACTTTACCTTCTTTCACCGCTTTATTCATTTGTCGCTCTAATCCTTTAACGCTATACATAGCAAGGAAAGCTTTTTCCATTAAGCCGACGCTATCATCTTCATCTTTGCCGATGTAACACAAATGGGTTAAGCGATCACGATGCGCTCCCGGCGTCATTAAACTTTCGGCAATCTTGACGGTAAGTGTATCGCTAGGCGCTTGATAGTGATTACCAAGTGGGAATATCAATCCTTTTAATAATCCACCGACCGCTTTAATCGGATAATTACGATAAGTATCACTCAGGGCTTTGGAAGCATGATGTAAACAGTGTTGCATCGCGTAGTGCACGTAATCGAGATCCGCTTGTTGACGGCCTTCATCTTCGTAACGCTTTAGAACCGCTGACCCCATATAAAGGAAGCTCAGTGCATCCCCCAAACGCGCAGAGATCATCTCTTTACGTTTCAACTCACCACCCAGAGTCAACATGGCAAAGTCGGCGCTAACCGCTAAGGCACGGCTTAAACGAGTCATTTCTTTATAATACCCTTGGGTCGGCCCACTCATCTCCGCTTTGATGAATCGTGAACCCGTCAGAGCAGCACCAAAAGCACCAAAGGTATTTTTGACTGCATGACCAATGTGTTTAAACAATAACTTATCAAAATCTTTCGCGGCTTGTTCGCTATCTGGGTTAGCAGCCGCTTCCATCTCTTTAAGAACATAAGGGTGACAACGCGTCGCACCTTGACCAAAGATCATCAGGTTACGGGTCAGGATATTGGCCCCTTCCACCGTAATCGCAACGGGAACTCCGAGGTAATGGGTCGATAGATAATTCATAGGCCCATCTTGAATTGCACGCCCTGAATGAATATCCATTGAATCATTTAAGATAGTTCGCGCCATTTCTGTCATATGGTATTTAGCAATCGCGGTAATGATCCCAGGACGCTCTTTCATATCGAGAGAGGTTGTTGTCAAGGTGCGTGTCGCTTCGAGTAGGTAAGTCAAACCACCAATTCGACCGAGCGCTTCTGCAACGCCTTCAAACTTACCGATCGACATACCAAACTGCTTACGAACATAAGCATAAGCTCCTGTAGTACGAGAAGTGAGGTGACCAATCGCCGTACCGAGAGCCGGTAAAGAAATACCCCGCCCAGCAGAAAGACATTCAACCAGCATACGCCAGCCTTTACCAGCATAGTCCACGCCACCAATCAGCCATTCCATCGGAATAAAGACATCATTACCACGAGTTGGTCCGTTCATAAACGCTAAACCGAGCGGATCATGACGCTCACCAATTTCCACACCGGTATGGTTGGCTGGAATTAAGGCACAAGTAATACCGAGCTCTTTTTTATCACCGAGCAGTCCATCCGGATCGTTCAGTTTAAACGCTAAACCAAGAACGGTAGCAACGGGGGCAAGCGTAATATAACGTTTGTTCCACGTTAAACGAATACCTAAGACTTCTTTACCTTCATGCTTGCCGTAGCACACGATACCTTGATCAGGAATGCCGCCAGCATCGGAGCCTGCTTCTGGACCCGTTAATGCAAAACAAGGAATGTCGGTACCATCAGCTAAACGTGGCAACCAATAATCTTTCTGCTCTTGAGTACCATAATGAGAAAGCAGTTCACCAGGGCCTAGAGAGTTAGGCACCATCACGGTAACGGCAGCACTGATACTGCGCGTCGCAATACGCGATACGATGGTTGAATTGGCCAATGCCGAGAATTCACGGCCACCATATTCTTTAGAAATAATTAATGAGAAGAAGCGCTCTTTACGCAGATAATCCCATACCTCTTTGGGTAGGTCACGATCGTGTTTGATGATTTTATGGTCATCAATCATACCGAGTAGCGTTTCAAGCTCATTATCCATGAATGATTGCTCTTCCGCCGTGAGAGTTGGCTTAGGATAATGATGTAGCGTTGTAAAGTTAGGCTTACCAGAGAACAACTCCCCATCCCACCATACACTTCCGGCTTCCATGGCTTCTTTTTCGGTTGCAGACAGCGGAGGCAACACTTGCTTAAAGAGTTTGAAAGCGGGGTCACTAATCCATTTTCTTCTTAGAGAGCTCATAATTCCGATCCTTTTGTTCACTGGTTAAGATTTATACTTATTATAGTTTCGTTTGGTTCAATTATTTGGCCGCCACTCCAGCAGCCAAATAAGGAATAATCTGGTCAATCATGGAGTTAGCGTCAACTTTAGTCGCAAAATCATTTTCAGCTATTTGCGCTAAAGCTTGGCTGGATGCCATGGTAAAAACACAGGTCCCAAGGGTAAAATGCAGCCGCCAAAACAGCGTCTCACGAGTTAAATTGGGGTTTGCCTTCATCACTGACTGAGTAAATAAGCTGAGAACGTCGTCATAACGAGTGGTGATAAACCAACGTAAATGACCTTGTACATCGGTATAACCTCGGCCAATCAACAGCATGAAACGACTGGTACCGCTTGGGCGTATTTGACTCAACGCTTTTAAGGGACCACGTAACGATTCAAAGACTTCTTCCATGCTGTAACTTTCTTGCTCATTCAACGCCATTAATGACTGTTTAACAGCTGGCATAAATGCTTCTAAGTAACGATTTAGTACCGCTCGTACCAGCGTTTTTTTATCACCAAAGTGATAATTCACCGACGCCAGATTGACGTTAGCTTTACTAGTAATGGTACGAAGAGAGGTATCATTAAAACCATGCTCAGCAAATAGCCCTTCTGCTACATCGAGTATTTTTTCTTTGGTACTGCTCTTAGGGGCCATTTCAATCATCCGTATCAAACAACTGTTTGAAATATACCTTTGAAACACGAGATTAACAAGCAATTAACATCACACTTTTTAAACATGGTCCGACCAGATAGTCGCCATCCTATAAAATCCGTGATAAATCAACATAACTTCTCTGCATTTCAGGTTCTCGAGCAAGAACAAGGAAAATAATCATTTTTTTTTGAACATTTTTCTATTATTTGGGAACTCTTTGTTATTCATCCAGTCTGACTTAGTGTAGTTGGTAGAGCATTCAGAGTTTTACGGCCGTCGAACTTTCTTGGTCACTAGCAACTACACGATACCGATACGACTTGAAGGTTGAGCGAATCCCGTCGATGCTTCAAGTGGCAAGGTAAATGCTGCTTTTTCCTTATTAACTCCTATGTTTGTATCCGCCCAGTTCATTTTGTTCTGGGCTTTTTTTGCACCTCATACCGCTAATGGCTAAGAAAGCGTATAATGCTCTGCTGACTTGTTAATACCCCATGAATTCATGAAGCTCTCTCATAGCCCAATCACCCAGCATCGCTTTCAAGGTGTGGATTTCTATTTAAAACGTGATGATAAATTGCATCCACAATTTTGCGGCAATAAAGCGCGTAAATTTCTTGGTCTACTCGAATTGGAAGCGCCGGCGATCACCACTTTAATTAGCTATGGATCCGTGCAAGCCAATTCTTTGTATTCATTGGCAGGACTCGCAGCGATTCGTGGTTGGAAATTAGAATATTATGTTCATCGGATCCCTAAGTGGCTCCAACAACGGCCAATCGGTAACTATCGGGCCGCGCTCGAACTGGGTGCGCAAGTGATGACGACGGAAAATGAGGCGATCAATCATCCACACGATCATATCGTGCAAGTGCGTCAGCCTGATGAGCACTGCCTCTTTATTGAAGAAGGAGGACGCTCTCCTTTGGCTGAGTATGGCGTTAAGCAACTCGCTCTTGAATTACTCGAATGGATTCAACAGCAGCCAAAACAGCACTGGATTATCGCTTTGCCATCAGGCACCGGAGCGACCTCGCTCTACCTGCAAAAGGCACTGCAACCTCATGATATCCAAGTGATTACTTGTCCTTGTGTCGGTGGTGCGGACTATTTACGCCAACAGTGGCAACAACTCGCAGATACCCTTTATCCAACGATTATCGAACCTTCGCGTAAACATCACTTTGGCCATTTATATCGCGAGGATTATCAAATTTGGCAGCAGCTCTATGAGCAAACTCATGTTGAGTTTGATTTGCTGTACGACCCATTGATGTGGCGCTGTTTACTTGATTGGCTACCGAACAACCAACAATATTCGTTGATCTATATTCATCAAGGCGGTTTGTTAGGCAATGAAAGTATGCTACCTCGTTATCAGCGTTTGTGTGGGGAATAAAGGATAGAACGAGAAAACGTCTACCGCCGACAGAGATACTGTGAAAGCAAAAAAGTAGAAGCTGCAGTTTGATGGGGTAGCATACCAACGGTTATCCATCTAACTGCAGCCTCAACGAACAAGCTCATGCCAGTCAATTTAGGTCGCTAATCTATCCTGTGGTTTGACTTTTGGTAAGCCAATCGAAATTAAGGTGGTCAGTAATAAGAAAGCAAAAGAAACCCATAAGCACGCGGCTAATCCCCACTCTTGAAATATCCAACCAGATAAAATGGTGCCAATCAAACGCCCCATCGCATTGGCCATGTAGTAAAAACCAACATCCAATGACACGCCATCTCCCTTGGCATAACTGACAATTAAATAAGAATGCAAGGATGAGTTAACCGCGAAAATCGCACCAAAAAGTAATAATCCCCCGATGATGACCATTTGCGGATGCCATTGGACCTGAATACTGTAAGCAATCACTCCGGTCACTAAAGCCAATAAGGCGGCCCACCCCATGGCGGAACGTCCATCCGGTACTTGACCAGAAGCACTACCGGTGATTTTCGGCGCAAACCCTTGGATAACACCATAGCCAATGACCCACAAGGCTAAAAATCCGCCCACGGCACTGTGATCCCAGCCAAATACACTACCAAGATAAATTGGTAAAGCGATCACAAACCAGACATCACGGGCTCCGAATAAGAACATCCGCGCCGCCGATAAAATATTCACGCTACGTGATTTGGAAAAAATTTCTGAAAATTTGGGTTTATTTTTGGCTTTGCCAATATCGGCTTGTAGACTAACGATGCTGCCAACAAAGACGGCCAATAATACGCCAGCCATCGCCAGCACTGCATATTGAAAACCGATCAGCGAGAGCAAGACACCACCAAGGAAAAAACCGGCTCCCTTCAACGCATTTTTTGACCCAGTCAGAATAGCTATCCATTTATATAACGCCCCTTGTGCATCATCTGGAAGCAACGTTTTAATGGCACTTTTTGCGCTCATCTTATTGAGATCTTTGGCAATACCAGAGAGCGCTTGTGCTGCCATCACTAACGGGATCGTCAACCACGCGGCTGGTACGGCTAACATTAATAACGCGATGATTTGCATCCCTAAGCCAATATTCATGGTGCGATTTAAGCCAAGCCTTGCACCAAGCCAGCCACCAATTAAGTTGGTCACCACGCCAAAAAATTCATAGAACAAAAATAACGAAGCGATCGCTAACGTCGAATAACCTAAATCATAAAAATACAGCACCACCAACATGCGCAATGCGCCATCGGTAATGGTAAAATTCCAGTAATTGAACGTCACCAGCATATATTGACGAACATTGTGATTGAATTGGGACAACATGGATGATCACTCTTTTTGAAAAAGAGCTGCATCAATGCAGCTCTTACTAGGGGGTTATTGACCGACAAACTGATGAATATAATCGACCTGATCCGCTTTAGTGAAAGCACCTGGACGCAAAGCCTGCACCTTGGCAATGATCGTTTCCAGTGGCCAGCCCTTCTCAAGCAAAACATGAGCGGCTAATAATCCCGTACGACCCGAGCCCCCCATACAGTGCAACGCCACTTTATCACCATGACCTAAGGCTTTATGTACTAAAGGCGCAATGTGTTGCCAGCGAACATGGAACGCTTCATCCGGTGCACAATCATCAGCGATTGGGGCATGTAACCAAAGCAATCCGGCTTTCTCTACCTCTTCTGGCAATTGGCCAACGCCATGTTCTTGCATCTCTTGTTGGCTCAGCGCGGTCACCACAACCGTGACTCCTTGCGCCTTTAATTGTGCGATACTTTCGGTCAGCGCCGTTTGTTTTGTGCCCGGACAAGGCGTGAGGATCAGCCCGGCTTGATCGGTAATCGGCAGTTCCCAAGTTGGATGTGTCATTGTCTTTTCCTTATACTGAGCCAACGTTACGCACCAGTTCAGCGGTACGCGTTGCGTAGCCCATTTCGTTATCGTACCAAGCGTAAATTTTCACCATCCGTTTACCCACCACCATGGTTGATAGCGCATCAACAATCGTTGAACGCTGATCGCCTTTATAATCAATCGACACCAATGGACGCGTTTCAAAACCTAAAATACCTTTCAGTTCATTCTCTGATGCCGCTTTAAGCAAAGTATTTACCTCATCAGCAGTGGTATCACGTTTAACATCAAAAATAATATCGGTCAGTGATGCATTAGCCAGTGGTACTCGTACCGCATGACCATTAATTTTGTCTTTCAGATCAGGGAATATTTCGACAATCGCGGTTGCTGAGCCGGTCGTTGTTGGGATAAGGCTCATCCCACACGCACGAGCACGGCGCAGATCTTTATGCGGCGCATCTAAAATGGTTTGCGTATTGGTTAAATCGTGAATGGTCGTAAATGAGGATTGCTCGATGCCTAATTTTTCATGGATCACTTTAACAATCGGTGCAATGCAGTTGGTCGTGCACGATGCCGCCGTAACAATTCGGTGTTGATCTGGGTTAAAAATATGATCGTTAACACCGACGACAATGTTCGCTACACCCGGCTCTTTTACTGGAGCGGAAACGACGACTCGCTTAACACCTTGAGCAAGATACAGATTAAGTAACTCCGTTTTACGATGTTTACCCGTTGCTTCAATCACCACATCACAACCTGACCAATCTACGGCATCAATGGCTTTTTGTTGAGAGGTTTGAATCTTATGTTGACCAATCATGATGCTGTCGCCATCTGCCAAGACAGGGTGATGCCAACGACCTTGCACAGAGTCAAACTCCAATAAGTGTGCCAACGTTGCCGCATCGCCAGCTACATCATTGATCTGCACAAATTCCAGCTCTGGCCAATCATAAGCCGCGCGCAATGCCAAACGGCCAATACGGCCAAAACCGTTAATTCCTACTTTAATCGTCATGATTTATTTCCTTAATAATGATGAATTTATCCAAGCCATTTGAAATCGATTCAAATCGCAAGGTGATAATTAGGCACAACATAGCGGACGTGATTTCATCGCCGTCAAACGGTCAATATCAAGCTGGTATTCCGCTCGTAAACAATTTGAATCCACGAGACCTTGGATCTGTTTTTTCATCCAGCCAGGTAGCTGATCAGATAAGCGATAAAATACCCACTGACCTTGACGGGCATCGACGACAACGCCACTCGCTCTTAATAAAGCAAGATGGCGCGATATTTTGGGTTGGCTCTCTTCTAATGCCGCGGTTAACTCCGCAACGCAGAGGTTCTGTTCACGAGCAATCATTAATAAGCAACGCACTCGGGTTTCATCAGCCAACAGTTTAAAAAATTGATGAGGTAGCATAAGCTCATTACCTTATATGGATATGCGAATATATTAACTGCCTTCTAATCGCTGTCAATGGTAATCCAGCCGTTGTCATGAAATTTTCATATTCAAAAAGATCATCTTGTTGATGTCATCAGAGCGTCATCCCCCAGTGCTAATCTGCGCTGACTGACCGAGAAACCGGGTTATGCCACACCCCCACTGTCACATGATTGTCATATAACTTCCATTTTACTGTCATACAAACCACCCAAAATCCGTTTTAGTTAAACCAAACACAACCGCAATTTGAAGGCATGATGCCATAGCGGTTAACAATGTGAATGAACGAGGGAAATACTATGAAGTTTGGACGCAACGCGCTATTGCTTGCCTCAACCATCGCCACGGCTATCTCAGCACCTGCAATGGCTCGTGAAACTATCCAAATTGCTGGCTCATCAACTGTGCTGCCATTTTCATCAATCGTTGCTGAAGAGTTTGGGCAAACTTTTGCTCAATTTAATACACCGATTGTTGGATCAGGTGGTTCGGGCGGCGGCCTTCGCCAGTTTTGTCAAGGCGTTGGTGTCAACACCATTGATATTGCTAACTCTTCTCGTGCTATCCGTCCCAATGAGCTTGCGAACTGTAAAGCCAACGGCGTGAATGAAGTCATCGAAGTGAAAATCGGTTACGACGGTATTGTCTTTGCTTCACGCACCGACAGTGGCAGTTTTGCACTAAAACCTGAACATGTCTTTAAAGCAGGCGCAGCGCAAATTCCTCAAAACGGTAAAATGGTTAATAACCCTTACACCAACTGGAAACAGATTGATCCTTCACTACCGGATCAAGATATCTTATTGGTCATTCCTGGCTCTAACCACGGCACCCGTGAAGTGTATGAAGAAAAAGTTGTCCACCCGGGTTGTGCAACATTCGCTGAAGTCAAAGCCATGGATAGCAAAGCTAAAGAAAACTTCTGTAACGCGATTCGTACCGATGGACGCGTAGTGGAAGTCGCTGGTGACTATACAGAAACACTGGCTCGCCTCGATGCACAGCGTAACGCATTAGGCGTATTTGGCCTCAGCTTCTATGACCAAAACCGTGACCGCTTAAAAGTGGCAACGGTCGATGGTGTCACTCCTAGTTTAGAGACCATTTCAACGGGTGAATATCCGGTTTCTCGTCCTTTATTCTTCTATATCAAAAATGCCCACGTTGGTGTTGTCCCTGGCCTACTTGAATACGCTCAATTCTTCGTCAACGAGCAGATTGGTGGCATGGGTAGCCCATTAGAAGAAGCTGGCCTAATCCCAATGGATGACGCTGAGCGCGCGCAAGTGTCAAACGATATTCGCAACCGTAAGACTTTATAAATAAAGTAATAATTCAGTAAGAGAGGCATTAACGTCTCTCTTACTATTGCTTTTAAAAGGTAATCACAATTATGAATAATATGATGCTAATGGTGGTACTACTGGCAGTCATGGCTCTGGCTTATCAGCTCGGGCTAGTGCGCAGTAAAAGAGTGGCATCAACCAGCAGCGGGCAGACTCAACGCTTGCATTCTCGTCCAGTTTATCACGGTGTATTGACCCTACTTTGGGCTGTCGTACCCGCTTTTTTAGTGTTTGTTTTATGGACGACATTTTCCCCTAATTTCATTCAAAACTTAGTGCTCAGCAGTATCCCCAGCGAGTTTCAACCCGCTACCGCCGATCACGCTCGTGTATTGATGAACCAATTGAATAACTTAGCCAGTGGCTTTGCCGTAGTCAGTGAATTCAGTGATTATCAAATCGCGGCGGCTGAGTACCTACAACAGGTACAATTTACCAGTCACGTTATCTTAAGTAGATTAATGGCGACTTTAGCCGCGACAGGCGTCGTCTTTAGCACCCGTCGCATTCGCCCTGATTTACGTGCTCGTAACCAAGTTGAACGTGCGTTGCACATCGTACTTATTCTCTGTTCTGGTGTAGCCATTCTGACAACGATTGGTATTGTGCTGTCGATGCTGGGAGAAGCCTTTCGCTTTTTTAGCTTTGTTGACCCACTCGATTTCTTTTTTGGTACGACATGGAACCCGCGTTTCTCAACCGTAGGCACCAGCGGCCAAAGTGGTTTTGGTATGCTACCGCTGTTAGCGGGAACGTTCATGATTGCGTTTATCGCTCTTGCCGTCGCCATTCCAGTCGGTTTGATGGCCGCGATTTACTTAGCCGAATATGCCCCCAGTCGAGTTCGCTCTGTAGCGAAACCGATTATTGAAGTACTGGCAGGGATCCCAACAATTGTCTATGGCTTCTTTGCCCTGATCACCGTCGGCCCTTTTCTGAGTGAGATAGGTGAATTCTTCAATATTGATATCCGTGCTACCTCAGCTCTAACAGCAGGGGTCGTGATGGGGTTAATGATCATCCCGTTCATCTCTTCTCTTTCCGATGACATCCTCACCCAAGTTCCTAAAGCCTTAAGAGATGGCTCGCTGGGTCTCGGAGCGACAAAATCAGAAACGATACGTAAAGTCGTCCTGCCCGCAGCGCTGCCGGGCATTACCGGAGCCGTACTACTCGCCGCCAGCCGTGCGATTGGCGAAACCATGATTGTCGTGTTGGCTGCGGGCAATAGCCCGGTCTTAACCGCTAATCCTTTTGAAGCTGTATCGACGATGACCGTGACGATCGTCAATCAATTAACCGGCGATCTGGATTTCTCTAGCCCACAATCACTGGTGGCCTTTGCCTTAGGGTTAACGCTGTTTGTGATTACCCTGTTTCTTAACGTCATTGCGTTAGTCATCGTACGTAAATACCGCGAACAATATGAGTAATTTCATGGACAGTATTATGCCAACCTCAACTCAATCAATGAGCGATACGAATAAGCTACGTGAGAAAACACAACTGCGTATTGCAAAATCACTCAAAAAACGCCATGCCAGTGAACGTCGTTTTAAAGCGTTTGGTATGGGAGCTGTTGGCTTAGCCCTCAGTTTTGTATTGATCCTGTTTGTTTCCGTTTTTTCCAAAGGCATTCCTGCTTTTTGGCAGGCGACGGTAAGTTTGAACGTTTATTTCGATCCTGAGGTAATCAATATTGAGCCGAAACCCGTTCAGCTCAGTGGCGAATCCGCAGGTGAATTTCAACAACGAATGCTCGCTTGGCAAGGTCAAGTAGGCATGGTCAATTTCAACCGCATTATCGTCAATAGTTTAGCCAAAGAAATACCGGAAGCGCCCCGCTATCAACGTGATGCATTACGCTTAATCACCAGTGGTGAACGTTTCGCACTGCGCGACATGTTAGTCAATGACCCGTCATTGGTCGGTAAAACACTACGCTTAGATTTATTGGCCGATGCGAATGTCGATGTGTGGTTAAAAGGCAATATTGATCGCGATTTACCCGACTCGCGCCAGCAATTAAGTGCTCGCACGCGTGCTTGGGCTGATGAACTGGCAGACCGTGGCGTGATTCAAAATAAATTTAGCACCGCTTTATTTATGAATGTCGACTCACGCAGCTCGTTAGCGTCGGCTGGCTTAGCGGGGGCATTTATGGGATCGGTATTTATGATGCTGATCGTCATGGTGCTCGCGGTACCGATTGGGGTAGCTTCCGCGATTTATTTGGAAGAGTTTGCGCCGAAAAACAAACTGACGGATTTTATTGAAGTGAACATTAATAACCTCGCCGCCGTTCCTTCAATTGTGTTTGGTCTACTCGGTGCATCGGTGTTTATTTTATGGTTTAAACTGCCATTATCGGCACCGTTTGTCGGCGGTTTAGTGTTAACTCTGATGACACTGCCAACGGTGATTATTGCGACTCGTTCAACCTTAAAAGCGATTCCGCCATCGATCCGTCAAGCAGCGCTAGGTATTGGCGCGTCAAAAACCCAAGCGGTATTTCACCACGTGCTGCCGCTGGCTCTTCCAGGCATTTTGACCGGGGCGATTTTAGGTATCGCACAAGCATTGGGCGAGACCGCACCGCTGCTATTAATCGGTATGAACTCGTTTGTTGCCAGTATTCCAAGTACGCCGATGGATCAGTCAACCGCTCTGCCAGTGCAAATTTTCTTATGGCAAGGTAATGAACTCCGTAACTTCTTTGAAGCAAGAACCTCTGCTGCAATCATCGTATTGCTAGTATTAATGATTAGTCTGAATGCGTTGGCCATCTGGTTACGTCGACGCTTTGAAACACGGTGGTAATCCAACATGATAAGTGAAGCAGTAATGAATAAACAGCCGATGATTAACCCTGATATTGTGCGTAAAGCATCGCCATCCACTGCGGTAAAAAATACCAAAATGGCCGCCCGTGATGTCAAAGTGTTCTATGGTGAATCACAAGCCTTGCATGGCATCAACATGGATATTGTAGAAAATGAAGTCGTCGCGTTTATCGGCCCTTCCGGTTGTGGTAAATCGACCTTTCTACGTTGTTTAAATCGCATGAATGACACCATTGATAGCGCACGCGTTGAAGGCTCCGTCACCTTGGATGGGCAAGATATCTATCACCCGAGCCTTGATGTCGTACAACTCCGTGCGCAAGTGGGTATGGTCTTTCAAAAACCGAATCCATTCCCAAAATCCATCTACGAAAATATTGCTTATGGGCCCCGTTTGCACGGTTTAGTCGATAATAAAGCCGACTTAGAAGAAATTGTTGAAAACAGTTTACGCCGTGCAGGACTGTGGAATGAAGTCAAAGATCGTCTTTCTGCTCCCGGAACTGGGCTGTCTGGTGGTCAACAACAACGCCTTTGTATTGCGCGCGCGATTGCCGTCAATCCTGAAGTCATCTTAATGGATGAACCGTGTTCGGCACTCGACCCTATTGCGACCTCAATCATTGAAGATTTGATTGATGAACTGAAAGGCAGCTACACCATCGCGATGGTCACGCACAATATGCAACAAGCAGCGCGCGTGTCAGATAAAACCGCATTTTTCCACATGGGCAATCTTGTCGAGCTCAATGATACACGAGAAATATTCACCAACCCGCGTGATAGCCGCACGGAAGATTACATCACGGGTCGCTTTGGTTAATTCACAATTTTTCAGGAGAGATTTATGCCAACTCATCGTATTGATGGGCACACCTCACACAGTTACAACAGCGAATTACGCTCGATTGTCGATTCTGTGGTTAACATGGGCGACTTAGTGATAGAGCAGGTTCGCCACGCACTCAATGCCTTTATGACTGGTGATACTCGACTCGCCAAGCAGGTAATAGAAAATGATCATCAGATCAACCTACTCGAACTAAGTATCGACCAAAAATGTGTGGATATTCTCGTCAAACGCCAGCCTGCAGCACGCGATTTACGAGCAATCTTTTCCATCATGAAGGCAATCATGGATTTAGAGCGGATTGGTGATCAATCAAAACGCATTGCCAGCGCGGTACTACGTTTAAAAGAACAGCATCCAGGAAAGAAAAATTACTTTGAGGGTATTGAACTGCAAGAAGATGAGTTCGAACAAATCAACGCTCACGTGATTAATATGCTACAAAAATCCATGGATGCGTTTCATGATATGAATGCCGAAGCGGCCTTAGAAGCCGCAATGTTGGATAAGCATATTGATAACAGTTATAGCGAAATTTTACGCCAAAACAACCAAAATATGCTGCTTAACTGTTCTCACTTCCAAACCATCTTAGAGATCACTTGGATAGGCCGCGCCGTGGAGCGAATTGGCGATCATGCGCGCAACGTCTGTGAGTACACCATCTACTTTGTCAAAGGCTTAGATGTGCGCCATAAAAACGACCAAGAGATGGCTGAACTACTCGCCAAAAAGTATTAGTTCTCTCTGACTCGACGAACGCACTCAGTCTCTACCGAATCGAGGTTGAGAGCTCTGAGAAAAACAGCCATTTCTATACAGAGATGGCTGTTTTTTTATTGAGGGAATAATCCATAACGCTGCCCTATTCGGCAGCGACCAATCGATCGGGTGATTAATTAAACCAATGACGCGTGCGATTAGCAAACCAGACTAAACTTAGCATCACGGGTACTTCCACTAGCACGCCAACCACCGTTGCCAACGCGGCACCAGAATGTAACCCAAACAGAGCAATCGCCACCGCCACCGCGAGTTCAAAAAAATTAGAAGTACCGATCATGCATGCTGGCGCGGCAATATTATGCGGTAAATCGATTTTCTTAGCAGCGAAGTAAGCCAACGCAAAAATGCCATAGGTTTGAATCAACAGCGGAATGGCAATTAATACAATCGCCAAAGGCTTAGAGAGAATGGTCTCGGCTTGAAAACCAAACAACAACACCACGGTTGCCAACAAACCAATTATCGACCAAGGTTTCATTTTTGCGGTAAAAGCGTTTAATCGGGAATGGTCATTGCCTTTATCGAGTTTTTTCCGCGTATAAATTCCAGCCAATAATGGGATCAATACATAGAGTACCACCGAGAGTAATAACGTATCCCAAGGGACGGTGATATCGGTCATCCCCAGCAAAAGCCCTGCAATAGGCGCAAAAGCGAAGATCATGATCACATTGTTTACCGACACCTGAACTAAGGTATAGTTTGCATCGCCTTTGGTTAATTGACTCCAGACAAACACCATTGCCGTACAGGGTGCAACACCCAGTAAAATCATCCCAGCAATGTATTCATTGGCGGTTTGTGGATCGACCCAATTGGCAAAAAACACCTTAAAGAACAACCAACCTAAAAATGCCATGGTGAACGGTTTAATCAGCCAGTTGATCACCAAAGTCAGTACCAGACCTTTGGGCTTTTTGCCGACATCTTTAATGGAAGAAAAATCAATTTGCACCATCATTGGGTAAATCATTAACCAAATCAGCACCGCGATAACAATATTCACCTGCGCATATTCAAAGCGAGCAAATATCGCAAAGACATTCGGCGCTATTGAGCCAAGTGTAATACCAGCAATGATCGCCAGCCCTACCCAAACGGATAAGTAGCGCTCAAATAATCCCATATTTTCTCTCCTAGACGTTTTCGATTCATAAAATTTCAATAGCTAAAAATAACGCATCATCGATGATTGGCTTAACCATTATTGAGATGATGCGCGAATACGTATTGATTCTCACTAGTGAACAGAGTGCGCCATTTGACTCAGCGCTTCAATACCGACGGGTTCATTGACCAGCATCGGCACTAAGGCAATACGTTGGGCGTGTTCTTCAACCTGTTTTATTTGCTGGTACTCTTGTAGCGCACGTTGCTGAAGCAGTGGAGACTGAATGGTCGCGACCGACAACGCATTATTGACTATCCATCCCCAAGGATGAATACCGGCTCGAGCTAAATCATCTTGTAAATGTTTAGCTTCTAAAACCGGGGTGGTTTCAGCCAAGGTCGCAATCAATACCTTGGTTCTTGTGGGATCTTGCAACTGCATTAACGGGGTGGTGAAACGCTGATTATCACCCATCTTTTTGGCAATTTCTTTATGATACGCACCAGTCGCATCGAGAAGCAATAACGTATGTCCCGTCGGGGCGGTATCCATCACCACAAAGCGCTGCGCGGAATCGCGAATCGCTCGAGAAAAAGCCTGAAATGTGGCAATTTCTTCCGTACAAGGAGAACGGAGATCTTCTTCTAATAAGGCTTTTTCTGCGGCTGATAGGTTTTTACCTTTGGTCGCTAAGACATGCTGACGATAACGTTCTGTCTCTTCTTGTGGGTCAATGCGACTGACTTGTAGATTAGGTAACTCACCTTGTAGAGTCGCTTGTAAGTGAGCGGCCGGATCCGAGGTAGTGAGATGCACATCGAAACCTTTATTGGCTAGCCCAACCGCAATCGACGCGGCTAAGGTGGTTTTACCCACTCCGCCTTTCCCCATCAGCATAATTAAACCATGTTTGTCCTCGGCAATATCATCAATCATATTGGCCAAAGTTGGCGACTCAACCTTGATTTGGCTGATTTGAGTGGGCATCGTCTCCAGAATAGACTCCGTTTGTAACAGAGAAGCTAATGCCTTAATACCGACCATATTATCCGCTTTAAGATCAATGGTATCTGTGCTCAAACCTTGTAAAACCTCAGGTAATGCGTGTAGTGCCGCTTGCTCTCGTTGTCTGATGGATGCCGCCAGAGGATCCTGACGCGCAGCGGACTCCGACATTAGCCCATTTACCACTAAACACTGCTGCTTAATACCCAGCGAATACAGCTCTTGGTAGGTACGCGCAACCTCTTCTAATGCACTTCGCTGCGCTCTGGCGACTAAAATTAAGCGCGTTTGCTTGGCATCAGCAAGCATATCCACCGCATGAGCATATTGCTCTCGCTGTTTTTCTAACCCCGCCATCGGTCCCAAACAGGAGGCACCCTCGGGATTCGCTTCAATAAAACTGCTCCACGCGCCGGGCAATTGCAGCAAACGGATCGTATGGCCTGTCGGCGCGGTATCAAACACAATGTGATCAAAACGTTCCGCAAGCTCTGGATTGGTCAGCAAGTCGGTAAATTCATCAAAAGCAGCGATTTCTGTTGTACAAGCCCCAGATAGCTGCTCTTCAATACTGCGTAATGCATCACTAGGCAATAGGCCTTGCAATGGTCCGACAATGCGCTGGCGATATTGCTCAGCCGCTTGCTGTGGGTCTATTTCAATGGCGGATAAGTGTTCAATTTGTGTGATCGCGGTGATTTGATTACCAATCGCTTGATTAAAGACTTGAGCCACATTAGAAGCGGGATCGGTACTCACCAACAACACCCGCTTACCTTGCTCAACTAAATGCAGCGCAGTGGCACAAGAAATTGATGTTTTGCCGACCCCACCTTTACCGGTAAAAAACAGATAAGGGGGTAAATTATTTAGAAATTTCATCGCTTTCTCCTAACAACAGCCCGGTGATTGACAACCTTTACTTGAGTCGCTTTGACTGGTGAGCATCACTAAGTCAAACCATTGTGCTAGCTCGTCTCGGGTCGGATAACGTCCTGATAGCACTAATTGCTCATCAAGGATAAACGCGGGTAAATGCTCAACCCCTTGTTGCTCAAGTAAGGTTTTGATTTGTGGCTGGGTAGCAAATGCCATCGGATCATGAGCCAAATTAAAACGTTTTATCGTTACATCTTGTTGTTTTAACCAATCCAGATCAGCTGAAAACTGGATTAACACTTGATCAGCATCAACGCCACACACTCCGCTACTGCAACACAGAGCGGGATCATAAATATGTAAGCTGTTCTTTTTGGCCGTTAAGCGATTAATTTTCATCGGTAGATTCACCTTATTAGCAACAAACGATCCGAATCATGAGTGGCGTAACTTCGCTCTGAAGAGAGCACCATCACATTCGATTTTTCAGATATATGGCAAATCATATATCTTATTTTACGCTCGTCAAGCATAAGATGTTGAAGTCGTAATCAAGCTAGCAAAGTGAAGTTTTCGAGAAATATCGATGAATGGAAAACGTAAAAATGGCACCTTACTTGCCTCTTGATGGGGGTCAGGAGCGGGCGTAAATAAGGTGCCATGCGGTTATTCAGTTAGATTTACTGTTTATCTCTTGTTGCCATTGGCATAGTTGGATCAAAGCGAATAGCGCTTGCTTTTCTGAACGAGATTGGCATACCGCTAAGCGTTGTAAGTAGTATTCTGTTAATGGCTGCGGGTGAACAACAGACCCCGTTTCAATAGGTTTGCTTGGGCGAGCAACGGCTGATGTGGTTGGCATCATAGTATCCTCTTCTGGCTGGGATATCTTTAGTATGCTAGATTTAAGGAAAAGAAAAACTGACAGGATAATTTATTTTACATCCCTATTTAAAAATAAATCGAATGAATCATTGACACCATCAATACACAATGGACTAAAAAAGCTCAGAAAACTTTAAATAGACATAATATGGCTCTTAATGGAAAACGATCTATTATTACCCTCCTTAAATAGGGAGCAAAAATTTAAAAAGGAAACCTATTTTGTCTATCCTTAATTTATATCGTTATTACTTACGCTTCGATGGTTATGCGATAGAACAACCCATCAGTGCTACGTTAGAGGAGATTGCCAATCGATTATGCAGTAGCCCGCGCTATGCGCGTGTCTTGCTACAACAAATGCAGCAACAAGGCTGGCTCTCGTGGCAGCCTAAGGTTGGCCGAAATAAGCGCTCAACGCTGTGTTTATTGCAAGATCCTGAGCGGCTCAAAGAACATCTAGCCAGTGACTGTCTTTTGCGTGGACAGTATGACAAGGCCTTGGATCTTTTGGAGCAAGATGAACAGGTTTTCGCTCGGCTATTACAGCAAACCTCCGGAGCTTCAATGCACGAAGGGCGATTGCATATCCAATTGACCTATCGCCGCCCCTTTCAAGCTCTGCTGCCCCATCATCCACAACGTAACAGTGAACGCTTTTTAGTACGACAAACCTACGCTTGCTTGGTCCGTTGTGATGCTGACGGACAAGTACATCCGGAACTGGCTCACCATTGGCATTATGATGCTGAGAATTATCAGTGGCGCTTTTATTTACGCCCTGAGCTAACTTTTCATGACGGACAAATGATCGATGCGCAAAGCATTGTCGAGCTCTTTTCAGGCTTAAAATCCTTAGCGAATTATCAGCATGAACTTGCTCATTTAAAACGCATTAGTGCCCCGCATCCGCGGGAAATACTGTTTGAATTCACCGTCCCTGATCAAAGCTTTGCAGGTCTGATTAGCGGTGTCAGTTATTCTATTCAACCGGTTAAACAGCTTCAGCAGTCCAACTCCAACGTGATCGGCAGTGGTGCATTCAAAGTTTATACTCATACTGATAAGCAATTAGTACTGCATGCTTTCAATCGATACTATGGTTGCCGTTCATTATGCGATCAGATTACTATCTGGCTATTCGACCAAGATGTAACAACTGCAACCGACGCCATTCCTCACGCTGGCCGAAGCTGCCAATATTACGTATCGGCAGAATCTCCGAAGATTGAAAACGAACAAATTAATCAATTCTCTCGCCAAGAAGAGGGGGCAATTTTTTTATTAAATAATCACCACGCTAACCTACCGCTCGACGACCAACAACGCCAATGGTTACTTAGCTTGCTTGAACCAAACTGGTTATTGAGCGATATAGCGCACTCAAACCTCACTCCCGCTGATCATTTATTGCCTTGTTGGACCAAGTTATCTCGATTCCCCGCCACTCAGTGCCCATTACCGACATCAATGACGATGGCCGTATACAACTACGTGACATTGATTGAGTGTGCTGAAGCGATAGCTAAGCGGTTGGCTGATCACGGTATTCAAGTCATCATCCACAGTTACGACTATCAAACCTTGCAACAAAAAGCAGCACAGGGAAATCTCAATGAAACCCTAATCTTGAGCAGTATTAACTTAGATGATAATCGTCATACCAGTGCCTATCAGTTTCTTTACAGTAACCCGCTGCTTCACCATGCGCTGGATGATGTGGCCAGTAAATGGCTACGTCAATCGTTAGCAGATATACGTGCAAACGTCTGTATAGAGCAGTACCTTGTGGTATTAGAGCCTTTGGTAGCAACTTTGATCCATCATGGTGTTTTGCAACCACTCTATCACGAGCAACAAGTGCTACGTTTCCACGATTTAATTCACAATGTCGCTTTAACAACTTGGGGATGGCCTGAATTAAAACAGGTCTGGACTAGTAGTTAACGCATATTGGTCGAAAACATCCGATATAGATAAATCAAGAAACAAATTGAGTCAGTTGGTACAGGAGTACTGTTTAATCGTTTGGCTCTCTTTTTCTATCAGTGATCGATTGTTTTCCATCGACATCACCAATACTTGACGCATCCAGTCCGGTAATTGTGGATTAATTTGGTAATACACCCATTTGCCCCGCCGCTCATCAATCACCAAACCGTTTTTACGTAACTCGGCTAAATGACGAGAGACTTTGGGTTGACTAAGAGAGAGTGCAGTCATTAAATCACACACGCACAGTTCTCGATGCTGGCTGATCAACAATAATGATTTAAGCCGAGTCTCTTCAGCTAATGATTTATAGAAGGTTAACGTATCACACATAACAAACACATATGAAAAATCGAATGTGTGTCACATTAAGACTTTCGAAGCAAAAAGTCAAAGTTCAATAGCCCTTTTTCTTTAATTAGCCACGAGGAATTAACCATCGAGAGCATCCTTATTGGTTTACTTAATTGACCTTCAGAACAGCAATGATTAAGATCACATTTCTAAATGGCCAATAGGAGATTCCGTGCATGTCACTTACGCCGCCCTAGAACAATGACCACCTCTCAATTCACACCTTTTATTTACCTATTTATAGAGAAAACAGATGTTACAGAATATTAAGCGCGATTGGTTATCCAACGTGCGAGGGGATGTTTTAGCTGGTTTAGTGGTTGCGCTAGCACTGATCCCAGAAGCAATTGCTTTTTCAATTATTGCTGGTGTTGACCCCAAAGTGGGTCTATATGCCTCTTTTAGTATGGCGGTGGTTATTGCCTTTACTGGCGGACGCCCGGGAATGATTTCTGCTGCAACGGGCGCTATGGCTCTATTAATGGTCACGCTGGTTAAAGAACACGGCCTAGAATATTTATTAGCGGCGACACTGCTCACTGGAGTATTACAAATTGCCGCCGGTTATCTAAAACTGGGGAATTTAATGCGCTTTGTATCGCGTTCAGTGGTCACCGGTTTTGTTAACGCCTTAGCAATTTTAATTTTTATGGCTCAGCTTCCAGAGCTAACCAATGTCACCTGGCATGTCTATGTGATGACTTTAGCTGGCTTAGGCATTATTTATCTTTTCCCTTATGTACCCGTCATTGGCAAAATCCTGCCTTCTCCGCTGGTATGTATTATCACCTTAACCATTATCGCTATTAGTTTTGGCATCGATATTCGTACCGTCGGTGACATGGGGGATTTACCCGATACACTGCCAATTTTCTTGTGGCCTGATGTACCGCTTAATCTAGAAACCTTACTGATCATCTTACCTTACTCTGCTGGCCTTGCTGTCGTCGGTTTGCTTGAATCGATGATGACCGCCACGATTGTTGATGATCTTACCGATACCGACAGCGATAAAAACCGCGAATGTAAAGGTCAAGGTGTGGCCAACATTGCAACTGGTTTTCTTGGCGGTATGGCTGGTTGTGCGATGATTGGTCAATCAATTATTAATGTTAAATCCGGTGGTCGAGGCCGTCTATCGACTTTTGTCGCGGGTATATTACTACTTATCATGGTGGTTTTTCTTAGTGATTGGTTAAGCTTGATCCCTATGGCAGCTCTAGTCGCCGTAATGATCATGGTCTCCATCGGCACCTTCTCTTGGAGCTCAATTAGAGATCTTAAATCGCATCCACTTTCTACCAATATTGTCATGATTTCGACTGTGATTGTGGTGGTCATGACCCACAATCTTGCGATTGGTGTTGGAGTTGGCGTGCTATTAGCTGCACTATTCTTTGCCAATAAAATTGGCCGCTTTATGGTTATCAAGAGCGACCTAGCAGAAAATGGCAGCCAGCGTACTTATCGTGTTGTTGGGCAAGTCTTTTTTGCCTCGTCAGATCAATTTATCAACTCATTCGACTTCAAAGAAGCATTGGATCATGTCACCATCGATCTCTCTGCAGCACATTTCTGGGATATTACTGCCGTCTCTTCCCTTGATAAAGTGGTGATTAAATTCCGCCGTGAAGGGGCTGAAGTAACATTAATCGGCATGAATGAAGCAACAGCCACCATTGTCGACAAGTTCGGTGTTCATAATAAACCCGAAGAAGTGGCAAAACTGATGGGCGGTCACTAAGGAGCAAAGCATGACAAATATTATTGCCTGTATCGATGGAGCGAGCTATTCACAGTCCGTGGCGGATCTGAGCGTTTGGACAGCGAAAACGTTGTCTGCGCCACTCACTCTACTGCATGTGCTCGATAAATCCGATCGAGAAATTGCCATTGAATTATCCGGCAACATTGGACTAGGCAGTCGTGAGCACTTACTACAAGAGCTGGTCGAGCTGGATGAAAAGCGCGCCAAAGTAGCGTTAAGACACGGAAAGGCCTTACTCAATGAGTTAGAAGCCAAAGCCCTTGAGTCTGGTTTTACTGATCTACAAAAACTGCAAAAACACGGTGACTTGCTGGAAACCCTGCTGGATATGGAACAAGAGATCCGCGTCCTCGTGGTCGGCAAATCTGGTGAGGTTAACCAAAGCAACACTAAAGCCGTTGGTTCACAATTGGAAAGTGTGGTTCGCACCATTAAAAGCCATATTTTAGTCGCGACCGGGGACTTTGCAGCGCCGCAAAATTATTTGTTAGCGTTTGATGGCAGTGAAGTGAGCCAAAAGCTGGTTGAAAAAGCGATCAATACACCGCTACTCAAAGGATTGACTTGTCACTTAGTGATGGTCGAAGACTCAGATGAAAAAGCGACCGCGTTTGCTAGCGCAGCGGAAAAGTTGCGTACTCATGGTGTCAATGTGGTGGAAGCCAGCTTAACCGGTGACGTGCACCGCGCGATTCTCGATTACCAACAGCATCATCAGTTGGGAATGATTGTGATGGGCGCTTATGGTCACTCAAAACTGCGTCAGTTTTTTGTAGGTAGCAACACCACAAAAATCATCATTGAATCCAACGTCCCGCTACTTTTGATTCGTTAACTTTCAGTCGTACAACAAAAAGCCCTAACTCTCTGTTAGGGCTTTTTTTATCGAGAAACAACGGTATTCTTTCGACTTTCGGTATATGCCGTTATTGGCTCTTTATTTGGCTTTTGCTTTTCTGGGTTCGCTCATTAATCCCTTAATCAGTGACACCGTCGCGACCAGTAAGACAATGGTAAACGGGAAACCGGTTGTGACCGCCATCGCCTGCGCTGCGGCTAACCCGCCACCTAGCATTAATGCAATAGCAACTAACCCTTCAAAGGTACACCAGAAGATACGCTGTGGCGTCGGCGCATTCACTTTGCCACCTGCCGCAATAGTATCAATCACTAGTGATCCTGAATCTGAAGAGGTGATAAAGAAAACCACGACCAAAATGATGCCAATCACCGACGTAATACTCGCCAACGGCATGGCATCCAGCATCGCAAATAACTTAACGGGTAAATCAGCGCCCATCACTGCTTGATAACCATCATTAGCGTATTGGCTAATCGCTGTGCCACCAAAGGCTGTCATCCAAAATGCACATACCGTCGATGGGATCAACAACACACAAACAATAAATTCGCGTACCGTACGACCACGCGATACTCGCGCAATAAACATACCGACAAATGGTGACCAAGAAATCCACCACGCCCAGTAAAACGCCGTCCAACCTTGTGAATAATTCACATCTTCGCGACCAAATGGCATGGCTAATTCAGGTAGGTATGTCACATAAGCAACAATATTATCGAAAAATCCCGTTAAAATCGCTAACGTCGGACCAACAACAACGATAAACAGCAGCAATAAGGCGGCTAGGCCCATATTGATTTCTGATAAACGTTTAACACCACTATCTAGCCCTGCAACGACTGAGATCAATGCTAACGCGGTGATCACAATGATCAATACCACTTGTGTAGTATCGGTTAAGGGGACATCGAATAAAAAGTTAAGTCCAGTCGCTGCTTGAGACGCTCCGTAGCCTAAGGAAGTCGCCAAACCGAACACGGTCGCTACCACCGCCAAAATATCGATCACATGCCCTGTCCAACCCCATACCCGCTCACCAAAGAGAGGATAAAAAATTGAACGCATTGTCAGTGGTAATCTCTTATTAAATGAGAAAATGGCTAACCCTAGTGCCAGTAATGCATAGATTGCCCATGGGTGCAGCGCCCAATGGTAAATCGTTGCTGCCATACCTAATCGACGAGCCGCTTCAGTATCCCCCATTGCACCGCCCAGTGGCGCCCAATCGGTACGTAAGCCATCTTCTATGGCTGCGCCTGATAAGGAACTACTAAAGTGTGACATGGGTTCTGACACACCAAAGAACACCAAACCAATCCCCATTCCTGCAGCAAATAGCATAGCTAGCCAACCAGCGTAAGAATAGTCGGGTACCGCGTCAGTGCCACCAATACGTACTCGGCCTAATGGCGATACCACCAAACCTAAACACACCAAGACAAAGATATTGGCCGATAGCATGAAAAACCAATCTAAATGCGAGGTCAGCCAACCACGCATATGTAAAAAGACAGGTTCTACTTGCTCGCGGAAAATCAAAGTCGTAAATACAAAAATAATGATTGCTAGCCCAGATACGGCGAACACTCGGTTATGAATGTCTAAGCCAAAAGGCCCAACCGATAACACCACATTATCTTGGCCAACGGTATAGTCCGTATCAATTGGGTTAACCTTGCCACTTGGGCGCGGGATCCCACCGTTATCACTACTCACATTCCTCTCCTCTCACTACTGTGTCTTTTGATACTCCAAATCAAATAACAATACCGGCAACACTAGAGGTGATGAGAAGGGATTTCCCATCACCTCTGTTTATACCCTTTCGACTTGAAGCTGCAGCGGTGTTGGCTACCTGCAACTCCAAGTGGTTTGGGTATATATCGAAGAGGATGATCCGTTTATTTAGCCCATAGCGCGGCCAATGAACTTTCATTCGTACGATAAAGCCGGTAACTTGCCCAATAACTGACCATGCCAATCAAAAGATACGCCATGAGATTACCGATACCAACCTCATTGACTATATTGGACATGGTCGAAGCCGTGACTAATTTTAGCGGAAAATTAAAGATAGCGTTAAAGAAATCACTGATAAGGTAAGAATTAAACATCGCGATCGACAACCATTTTAAGGTAAAACCACCAATAAACATGACTAATAGTGGTGAATTAAACAGTTGTGACATAAGTAAAGTAAAACATGCTAATGGAATTAAACACAAACCGACTAGCCACATTAAACCAATGTAACTCAAACCATGCTGCAATGCGTACCACAAAGAACGCTGAGCAAATAAAAATCCAAATCTTTCATTGGTTGCCATATTGAGCACCCAGAGAAAAATATCTGCAAAAACAACCAATAAAGAGCAGATAACTGGGATTAATAGTAGTCCAAAAGCCAGTTTCACCATATGGACCATGGTATTTGTGACCGGCATACTGCGCCAAAACATCGCGCTACCTTCTTTTCGTTCTTTACGAAACGTTTTCGGAAAATATAAAGCGCTTAACATTAATGATACCAAGCCAATCATCATCGTAATGAATTGATTGAAGCTCTCGACGGCAGAACCATCAACATGAGCAAGCGTGTCAGAATATTCGACATCGAAAAATAGATTATTCCCAAGTGAAACATTCATTAATAAGCTAATGAATAATAATATTCCGCATGCTAATAAAAATAGAGGGATTCGGGTCACACTTTTATTTTCAATCAGCTCTTTTTCAAGCATATATAGACTTGCATGCATTATGCTTTCTCCTTTTGTAGAGCAATAAATAAATCCGCTAATTTGATATTATGTACTGTTCCGAAAGCTTGTACTGCTTCTCGATGTTCTGCGGCCAGCAACCACTTGGTGGTGCCTAATCCGACTTGTGCACGTAACGGATTCAGTTTTTCAATCTCGTCTGCGTAGCTAGAGTTCGCCTCTAATACACAATAATTCTCAGTTAGATTATCCATCGAATCTTGTAAAACGGCGTTGCCTTGTTTTAAGATCAGCACATCGGTCAGCAAATGTTCAATTTCTGCCACTTCATGGCTAGCAATAATTAACGCTCGCTCACCATCATGAAACCACTCTAATAAATGACGATAAAAGGTTTCTCGATACATAAGATCAAGTCCTAATGTGGGCTCATCCAAAATCAGTACTTGGGTATCGGTTGCAATCACTAAGGCTAAATGGAGCTGGACTTTCATTCCTTTGGATAACGTGCGAATTTTACTCGATAAATTAATATTGGTTTCTGCTAACACTGAACGGGCCTTGGTTAACGAAAAGCTGGGATGAACGCCAGAGGTATAGCGTAACAATTGCTTCACCGTCATCCAGTCCGGCAGCACATTGACATCGGAAATATAGGCCAGTATTTCCATGACCTGAGCATGATCAGCAATCGGATGAAGACCGTTAATCGCGATGTCACCTTGGTAGTAGTGAGCTCCTAATAAAGCGTTAATTAGGGTCGATTTACCCGCACCATTATGGCCCAACACGCCTAATACTTGCCCAGCATGAAGAGTAAAACTCACTTCATGCAGCGCCTCTGCTTGTTTAGCGTACTGTTTAGAAACCTGCTTTGCTTCAACTAATGGATTCATTGTTCACCTTCAATATGCCGTTTTAATTGGCTAATAAAATCATCTAAGGGCATCTCTAGCACACGAAGTGTGTGGGCTATTTCTGGGATTTGCTGCTGCAAAAAATGCTGTTTCTGGCTGTTTTTTAACTGCTGAAGTGCACCTTTTATGACATACATTCCCTGACCCCTGCGCTTTTCAACCAGTCCTTCGTCAACCAGTAATTGATAACCTTTCATTACCGTTAAGTGATTAATTTTCAGTTCAGCCGCCACGGTTCTTACTGACGGTAAGGCATGATCTTCTTGCCAAATCCCTTTTAAGATCTGTTCAATGATCTTGTCGGCTAACTGACGAAAAATGGGCTGGTTATCTTGCCACTCTGTCATATTTTTATACCGATATGGTGTTATACACGGATATAACAGTAAACCTAATGCGCCGTATTGGCAAACTCTTTTTACTCAATTATAAAAATAAGGGCGGGTTTAAACTCAAATAGTAAGAAGAAACCATGAGACGACTGCTTACAATTGAGCTCGATTTGAGGTTACTGATGGACTTGCGTTAGTGGGGAGCATTAGTATACTTTGCTCTCTGCAAGTAGGAATCATTTACAATGAAATCAAATAAAAACAAGAGTTTAATCAGTAATCTGTTACTGAACATTATCATCCCTGTCGTTATTCTCAGTAAGATGAGTGGTGAAGATAATCTAGGACCGACCTGGGCGCTGATCGTTGCCCTCGCCTTCCCATTGATTTTTGGTATCGTGAGTTTTATTCAAGAAAGAAAAATCAACTTTTACTCCGCTCTTGGTTTAATCAGTGTTCTGTTGACTGGTGGTATCGGTTTACTGCAATTAGACCCCGCCTATATTGCGATTAAAGAAGCGGCCATTCCAGGGATCATTTTTATTGGTATCTTGATTAGCAATGCCATCGGATATCCGGTTGTCAAAAAGATGCTGCTTAACGATGATATTGTCGATAATGAAAAACTCAACCAAGCGTTAGAAAAATCCAACAATCACGCTGAATTTGAGAGCAAAATTAATATCTGCTCATACATCATTGCTTTTTCGTTTCTGGTTTCTACGGTATTAAACTATGTACTCGCCAAATGGATAGTGACGAGCCCTGCAGGGACAGAAGCGTTTAATGAAGAGATCGGTAAGATGACCGCCCTCAGCTTTCCAGTCATTGCTTTACCCGTCACGATCATCATGATGGGAGCATTGATCTACTTATTTAAAAGTATTTCGACCATTACCGGTAATAAGATTGAAGATTTTCTGCGCTAAACCGCTTAAAGTGACAACATAAATAATAAAACCCACGACTTGCGTGGGTTTTATTATTTATAGGCCAAAACCTGACTTATTGTTGCTGGCGAGCCAAATGTTGAATTTTACCCACAATCGCTCTTAGTCCGTTACCTCGAGTCGGGCTAATATGACGCTCTAAATCTAACGTTTTGAAATAACTATCGATATCAAACGCTAGGATCTCACTGGCAGTCTTATTGTGATAAGCCGCCAAGACAATCGCCAATAAACCGTTAACGATAATCGCATCGCTATAAGCAAAAAGCTGTAAACGACCCTGCTCAATTTGAGTATGCAGCCATACTTGGCTCTGACACCCCGGTACAAGATCTTCATCTCGCCTTTGCTGCTCATCAAACGGCGTTAATGCCTTGCCTAAATCGATGATGTATTGGTAGCGTTGCTCCCAATCGTCAAAAAAAGCCAAATCTTCGATGATCTCTTGGTCACTTGGTAGGTTCATTTTTAAGCTCTATATCCTTACGAATTGATACGACATCGACTGGATTAAGGTGTCGTAACGGCTCTACACTAGTCGTGGAGCCAAGAATTAAAAAAACAGTCCGGTTTCGAGTTGGGCTTCTTCACTCATCATCTCACGTGACCATGGTGGATCAAACACTAAGTTGACCTGAACCTGATCGACATGAGGCACCATACTGACACGATGTTCAACATCACCGACTAAAACAGGCCCCATTCCACAGCCTGGTGCCGTTAACGTCATTTCAATCTGTACGCAGCGAGCAGCCTGATCAATCGACACTTGATAGATTAGACCTAGCGATAATAAGTTAACCGGGATCTCTGGATCATAGACGGTCTCTAAAGCCTGATATATTTGCGCTTGATCGATATTTCCATCTTTGGGTGTATCAAATTCAAGTTTCAGAGGCTGTCGACCAATCGCATCGGCATCAGTACCATCAACACGATACATATTTCCGCGCCACGTGATGGTATAGTTACCGCCCAGATCCTGAGTAATGGTGACAAACTCACCTTGAGTAAGAAGCTGCTTATCGCCATTAGGCACTCGCCTGACCATACAATCGCGTTCAAGGTTTACAATTCTCTGTTGCATTTAGTTAACCTTGATGCTCGAAAAGACAGTAACACTGGCCACTAAGGTGTTAACTGACATTAAAACTTTCTCCACAGCCGCATTCAGCAACCACATTAGGATTATTAAACTTTACCACGCCATTTAAACCATCTTTAACGTAGTCAAGTTCAGTACCTTGCAGCATCGCAATCGCCTCAGCAGCAATACTGACCGTCAACTTATCGCTTGCTTTGATCACTCGATCTGACTCTAGCGCCTGCTCTTGGATATCGAGAACATAGGCATAGCCATTGCAACCACTGGTTTTCACAGAGATGCGTACAACATGGTCAGGCTGACTCGCTAATTTATTTTCAAAATGACGAATCGCACTGTCGGTTAATGTCAGTACTGGTTGATTCGACACTTCAGGGGTATAAGTTTCTACCTGCATATAATTTACCTTAAACTAACATTTGCTGAGCTTTTTTAAGTGCAATGAACAGCGCATCGATTTCTTCTATCGTGTTGTAAATAGAAAATGACGCTCTCGCCGTACCAGGAACGCCTAAACGACGCATCAATGGCTGCGCACAATGATCGCCGGTGCGAATTGCAATCCCTTGTTTATCTAGAATAAAACCGATATCGGCTGGGTGACAACCTTCCAGTAAAAAGCTCAACACGCCAATTTTGTCGTTTGCATTACCAATTAATTGGAAACCCTCTAGCTCACTCGCGTGTTGCAACGCTCGCTCCATCAAGGCCCGCTCGTGTGCTTGCACGGCTGCGAGGTCAAACTGGCTAAACCAAGTAATGGCAGCGGCCAAACCAATCACACCAGCGATATTGGGTGTACCCGCTTCTAATCGGTTAGGAAGGCTTCCCCACGTAGCGTCTTGATAAGTCACCTTAGCAATCATCTCACCGCCCGTTTGCCACACCGGCCAATCTTGCAATACCTCAGCTTTGCCCCAAAGTACGCCCACTCCTGTTGGACCAAAAACCTTATGACCAGAGAAGGCGTAAAAATCGCAGCCAATATCAGCCACATTGACACCACCATGAGCAATGCCTTGCGCGCCATCAATTAAGACCAGTGCCCCCACCTCTTTGGCTTGTGCCGTTAAGGCATGGATAGGGTTAACCGTACCAAGCGCATTAGAAATGTGTGGCATCGCCACCAATTTGGTCGATGAATTCAGCAGCGATGCAAATTGCTCGACATTCAGCTCACCATTATCTTGAATAGGAGCGATGACCAACTCGGCACCACTCTTCAGGCAAGCCTGTTGCCAAGTCACCAAATTCGCGTGATGCTCCATTTCGGTGACCAATACTTGATCGCCAGGCTGCAAACGCTGCGCGATACCATGCGCAACAATGTTGATCGACTCGGTAGTCCCGCTAGTCCAAATCACTTCACTGCGATCAAAAGCGTGGATATAGTTAGCGACCACATCACGGCCATGTTCATAACGTTGTGTTGCTTGATCCGCTAAACGGTGAACGCCACGATGAACATTAGCATTACACTGAGTATAAAAATCAGTAATCGCTTCAATAACCGCCATCGGCTTTTGCGTCGTCGCGGCATTGTCTAGGTAAACCAGAGGCTTACCTTCAACATTTTGATTAAGAATAGGAAATTGCGCTCTAACCGCAGCAACGTCGAACGCAGAGGTTTCGACCATTATCTTACCTCCATCTCTTTAAAACGAGCACTCAATATAGGCGCTAACCACTCAGCCAAAACTTGATTTGGCATTTGGTTAATCAATTCTTGAATAAAGCCAACATTGAGCATGACTAATGCCTGTGAACGGCCAATACCACGCGACATCAAATAATACAGCGCTTCTTCTTCAATTTCAGCCACCGTCGCACCGTGGGCACATTTCACATCATCGGCGTAAATTTCTAACTCTGGCTTGGTATTGATCTGGCCACGGCGTGACAAAAGTAAGTTACGATTATTCAGCTCAGCAAGGGTCTTTTGCGCATCACGATGAATGTGAATACGGCCATTAAATACCGCTGTCGCTTTGTCACCGACAATACCACGTACATTCTCTTCACTAGTGCCATTAGGTTTTGCGTGTTCAATAGTACTGTGCAGATCAAAATGCTCCGATTCACCCAATAGATAAACGGCGTTCATTTTTGCTTCTGCATGCTCACCACTATGAATGATATCAACATCAAGGCGTGACAATTGGCTACCAAAGCCAATCACCGTGCTGTTTAGTTGAGCATAATCATTAAGCGAGAAATGCGTGCCACCAAAATACAAAGCTTGCGGGCTATTGATCAGAAATTGATAATGCTCTAGCTCAGCATGTGCACCAAGCAAACACTCCGTGAAACCGGTGCGTAAATTATCACCGCTGCCTTGAGCATGCTCAATCAAGGTTAATTTGCCATGGTGACCAAGATTAACTTGCACACGATAATGGGCTTCATAGCCATGATGATTGTGATGAACGATTCGGAGCGGAGTCGTGCAATGGCACTCAGGATCAACATCGATAAACAATACATTATCAGCCAATACATCGTTGACCATACCGAATAAATGGCGCGATGGTTTAACCTGAGAAAAACGGCTCACCGTAGCTGCTTGTTGGTCAGCGGGTAGGCTTTGAGCACTATAGATACTGACACCCTGTGATAAATTTAGCGCGCTTAAATCGGTCTGCAATTGACCATCAACAAACACTAAATCGATGGTTTCAAGCCCAGCGATTGGCGCTAAGTTGAACGGCGCATTGTCTGATTCCGGCGACAGTTCCAGCTGCTCTAAACAAGAGAGCGAGGTATAACGCCAAGCTTCAGTACGTCGGGTCGGCCAGCGGGTTTGACGCAGAGCATTAAGCGCTTGTTGACGAACCGGGCTCAGCCAATCATTGGTTTTCGAGCCACGGTCTATCACTTGCTGAAGCCATTGACTCATTACTCAGCCCCCTCGCTATCTTCTAAGCCAAGAAATGCGTAACCCTGTTGCTCAATTTCTCTGGCTAATGAAGCATCACCGCTTTTGACAATTTGGCCGTTAGCCAAAATGTGGACAAAATCGGGTTCAATGTAATCAAGCAAGCGCTGATAGTGAGTAATGACCACAAAGCTACGATCTTTACTGCGCTGGCTATTCACGCCGTTAGCAACCACTTGCAAAGCATCAACATCCAATCCTGAATCCGATTCATCTAAAATACATAGGCTTGGCTCTAATAAAATCATTTGCATGATTTCGTTACGTTTTTTCTCACCACCGGAGAAGCCTTCATTAACGCCTCGTTTCAGAAAATCGAGCGGCAGTTGAACTTGCTTACTGGCTTCTTTGGCTTTTTTCAAAAACTCAGCAGCCGTCAATGGCTCTTGTCCACGATGGGCACGCATGGCATTCACTGACTCTTTCATAAATTCCATATTGCTGACACCAGGAATTTCTACCGGGTACTGAAAGGCCAGGAATAAGCCGTGTCGAGCACGTTCTTCAACGTCCATATCCAGTAAGCTTTGACCATGTAACATCGCTTCGCCGTCGGTCACTTCATAGCCGTCGCGCCCAGAAAGCACATAGCCTAAGGTACTTTTACCCGCACCGTTAGGTCCCATAATCGCGTGAACTTCGCCCGGCTTAATGTCGAGATTTAGCCCTTTTATAATGTCTTTTTGCTCCACACGAGCGTGTAAGTTTTTAATATTTAACATGTAATAATTATCCTACTGAGCCTTCCAGACTAATTTCAAGCAGCTTACCGGCTTCCACGGCAAACTCCATTGGCAACTCTTTAAACACTTCTTTACAAAAACCATTGACGATCATCGATACCGCTTTCTCGGTATCTAATCCTCGTTGTTGGCATAAAAACAGCTGTTCATCGCTCACTTTAGAAGTGGTCGCTTCATGTTCTACTTTGGCACTTGGGTTACGACTTTCAATGTATGGGAAAGTGTGCGCGCCGCAGCGGTCGCCAATTAACAACGAATCACATTCGGTAAAGTTACGAGCGCCATCAGCTTTCGGCCCCATATGTACCAAGCCACGATAAGTGTTATTACTTTCTCCAGCACTAATCCCTTTCGAGATAATCGTTGAGCGAGTATTTTTACCCAAATGAATCATTTTGGTACCGGTATCCGCTTGTTGGCGGTTACGGGTTAAGGCAACAGAGTAGAATTCACCGACACTGTTGTCGCCTTTTAAAATACAACTTGGATATTTCCAAGTGACTGACGACCCGGTTTCAACTTGTGTCCACGATATTTTTGCATTGGTATGACAAATGCCACGCTTAGTTACAAAGTTATAGATACCACCCTTACCATCTTCATCACCGGGATACCAGTTTTGAACGGTCGAGTACTTAATTTGCGCATCGTCCATTGCCACCAATTCAACCACCGCAGCATGAAGTTGGTTTTCGTCGCGCTGAGGCGCGGTACAACCTTCAAGATAACTGACGTAACTGCCTTCATCGGCAATGATTAAGGTACGCTCAAATTGGCCAGTATTTTGTTCATTAATTCGGAAATAGGTTGATAATTCCATCGGGCAACGTACCCCTTTCGGGATATACACAAACGAACCATCAGTAAATACAGCACTATTTAACGCGGCAAAGTAGTTATCAGAACGTGGCACCACAGAGCCAAGGTATTTTTTCACTAGTTCAGGGTATTCTTGCACCGCTTCCGAAATCGGACAGAAAATCACGCCGGCTTCTTTTAGTTTTTCACGAAAGGTGGTGACTACGGACACGGAATCGAACACGACGTCAACAGCAACCCCAGCAAGCATTTCCTGTTCATAGAGAGGAATCCCTAACTTCTCATACACTCGTAATAGCTCTGGATCAACCTCATCAAGTGATTTAGGTTTATCTTTCATGCTCTTAGGCGCTGAATAGTAGGATATGGCTTGATAATCCATCTTCGGATAGTGAACATGAGCCCATTCAGGCTCTTCCATCGCCAGCCAATTGTGGTAAGCTTTCAGACGCCATTCTAACATCCATTCTGGTTCGTTTTTCATGGCTGAAATACGACGAATCACACTTTCATCTAAGCCTGTAGCAAAGGTTTCAGACTCAATATCAGAGACGAAGCCTGCCTCATATTTACGGGATAATGCTTCATGAATTTGTTCAGTCATAACTTCGGTTCTCGCTGATGTCTTTATGCGCTGCTTTGTCATAGGCCTATAGTGTACCCATAATGGCGACCGCAGACGATAATCTTATGACGCAAAGATACAATACCCGAGTAAAATACTCAAGTATTAATCCTCACGGCTTTAGGCTGGTTATTTTTTATCTATTTGTTTTATATGAATTTTATTCTAATTCATCACAAAAGTAAAAAATCCTCGTTTTGAACTTCAGTGTGATAAAAATTTCAAACTGATTGATTTATCAAACATTTTTTATTTTTTTGTCACGAGTATGACTCCGTCAATAACGAAATAAAGTGTAAATATATAAATTTGCTTTTCGATCTCAACTGGTTATATAACATGGCTTGATACTTCTATCTAACCGGGCTGCCCATGACTACTTTTATCATCATCATCGCTATAGTGCTGCTTATTGGCGTTTACGCGATCTCTATCTACAACAAATTGATTACCCTACGTAACCGCTTTAAAAATAGTTTTGCGCAAATTGAAGTCCAACTAAAGCGTCGTTATGATCTTATCCCTAACTTAGTGAGCACAGCGAAAGGCTACATGCAACACGAGCAAGAGACCTTTGAGCGTGTGATTCAGGCGCGTAATCAAGCGATTTCTGGTCTAAAAGCCGCGAGTGAAGCGCCAGAAAGTGAAACGGCCATTCAACTTCTCGGTCAAGCAGAGGGGATGCTCAAGAATGCACTGGGCCGGTTGAATGTGGTGGTGGAAGCGTATCCTGAGCTTAAAGCCAGTCAAACAATGATCCAACTGCAAGAAGAGCTCACCAGCACCGAAAATAAAGTCGCGTTTGCTCGTCAAGCCTTTAATGATTCGGTAACCAGTTACAACACCTATAAGCAAACTTTCCCTCCCGTTTTATTTGCCAATATGTTTGGTTTTCAAAACGGTAACTTGCTTGAGTTTGCTGACAGTGAAGCAATTCAAGAAGCGCCTAAGGTGAGCTTTTAATGGATTTCTTTCAACATCAAGATACCGCCCGTCAACAAACTCGGCGCTTGGTGCTGTTATTGGCTTTCACTATGTTGTCGATTACTGCCCTGCTTAGCCTTGGCAGTATGTTCATTTATTTAAGTGTCTCTCATGCCTCATTGGATTGGCAAACGGCAATCCGCTTAAGCTTGTTGTGCTTTGCCGCACTGAGTCTCGTGATTGGTTTGAGTGCTTGGCTGCGTTTGTATGATCTGCAAAAGCAAGGGGGATGTAGCGTGGCCGAAAGTCTCGGTGGCCAGTTAATCGCCAGTGATACTACCCATCCCAAACATCGTCAGCTGCTTAATGTCGTGGAAGAAATGGCCATCGCCGCCGGTATTGCGGTACCACAAGTGTATTTGTTAGCTGATGAACAAGGGATTAATGCCTTTGCCGCCGGAATGAGTATTGACGATGCAGTGATTGGCATTACTCAAGGTGCGTTGGATAATTTCAATCGTGACGAATTGCAAGGGGTTATTGCCCATGAGTTTAGTCATATTCTCAATGGGGATATGCGCCTTAATACCCGATTAATTGGTTTACTGTTTGGTATTACCTGTGTTGCCTATTTTGGTCATCTCATCGTCGATAGTTTATCTCGCTCACGGCGGCGGACGATCCGACGCTCTTCTGATTCAGACAAAGGTGTCGCAGCGCTATTTGCGATTGGTGTCGTGTGCATTGTCTTCGGTTGGATTGGCACGCTATTTGGTTCAATGATTAAAGCGGCGATCTCTCGGCAACGCGAGTTCCTAGCTGATGCCAGTGCGGTACAATTTACTCGTAATGATCAAGGAATCGCTGGCGCACTAAAAAAAATTGCTGGTTATTCACCAGGATCGACATTGTCCGCCAAAGCCAGCGACGAAATAAGCCATATGATGTTTGGTCAAAGCCGCCGACGTGGTCTTGCAGCGCTGTTCGCCACTCATCCACCTTTAGAAGAACGCATCCGCAGAATTGAACCGTATTGGGATGGCAGTGTACAAAGCGTCAACGAGCATCAAACCCGCTCGTTTGCTGATTCATCAGTCAGCGGCTTTGCAGCAAGTGCAAGCTCGGCACCCGCCGCCTCTAGCACAATATCAACATCTACTGAACTCTGCGCTAGCGGGCAAGCGCTGATTAGTCAGTTGCCACAACCATTAATTGCGATGGCACGAGAACCATACAGTGCTCGCTTTGTTGCTTTTGCTCTGATTTTTGATGGTAGTGAAGCACAACGTCATATCATCAAACAGCATATTCCGATGGTATCCCAAGCCACTATTCTACCTTGGCTGGATTATGCCATTCCAACCCATCTTCGCTTGCCTTTACTGGAATTAAGTATCCCAGCACTTAAATCACTCAGTGAAGGGCAAAGACATCGTTTGTGTGAAGTGTTACGTGAACTGTCACTCACTGATCATCACTATTCGTTGGCCGAATGGTGTGTGATTAATCTCCTAGAGAAACAATTACTGCCGACACTTGGTCATACGCGTCAAAACAAATCTCTGGAGCAGTTGCAATCTAGCGTCTATTGGTTACTGCGTGAACTGGCTTGGGTTTGCCATGATGAGCGACAAGGGGCACAAATTGCTTTTGACAATGCGCTGCGCCATCTGAGTTTGCCAGTGATTCCTCTTGAACCTGCAGAGAATAATTGGCCATTAAGCCGTACCGCATTGGAATTATTACTGCAGTTAAAAGAGCGAGAGCGAGCGCAAGTCGTCAAAGCTTGTCGATTGGCGATTGAATCAAACGGTAAGGTTACCGTTGCTGAAGGTGAATTGTATCGAGTGATTGCCTGCTTTTTAGAGATACCAGAACCGCCGTTAAGCCTATCGTCAGAGGATAAATAGCCATGGGCAGAATGATTTTCGATTTGGCGCAGGGCTAGGGTTATTAGCTCTAATGTGGATGCGTCGTTCACGTCAGCAATAGCAGTTATTAATACTGTCAAAATCAATCAGCAACCCAAGCTATCTCGATATCGCTTGGGTTGTTTTTTTGAATTATACGAAATCAATGGTCAATAATAAACGTCGTTCGTTCGGGATATATGCTGGTGAACGGTGAACTAACCCGTTGTTTTCATTCCCTTCCCAGCCACTGCCTTTTAGCAATGCGACATCACCAGTCGTCATTTGATGGATAATACTCTCTTTAGCGAATAAACCCGAGCAATCATCAGACTGACCCAGACTTCCGGCACCCAGTTTCGTTCGATCGAGCCCTTGGCTACCCAGCCACTGCGTGGCAGAACCAGCATAAGTGGTCACCAGTCGGCATGGAACATGATCGACATGAAATTTAGGACACATCGGTTTATCGAGTATCGTTAGCCGCACCCCGACTTCTTGCACATCAAACAAACAACAAAACATGTCGACAATCATTGCGATATCTTCACTCAATATGTCTGCGCAAACATAATCAGCAAGTTTCTCGCGTAAGTATTCAGCCACATTCAATGGCGTGACTCGTAACACTAAAGCCAGTGAGGAGACTTGCTGTAACAACGTTTCGATCGTTAGTTGTAACTCTGCTGACAACCTACGTTGCCATATCGCAATATTATGCTCAGGTTGATAGATATCGGTTAAAATGCTCGGCAGAGAACCTATCGGTAGGGCCTCTGCCTTTTCAATAGGAACCAATTTAGACGCTATTTTATCGCTCATGCTTCGTCCTCCCATCCTACAAATGGGTCTGGCAACGTCTGCCAAAACGTTTCTCCAGCGAACACCGCCTCTTCACTTAACAAACACTCATCCAGTGCCTTAGTCATCGCGACTTTATCTAGCCCCTGACCAATAAACACTAACTCCTGACGCCTATCGCCAAAGGGCTCTAACCAATGTTCTTCAATCGCTGCTAAATCATCTTCATTCGTTGGCCATTGGTCTTTAGGGATTGCTTTCCAAAATAAGCCAGCAAAACCATAGTCTGCAATGCCCCCAGCTTGATTCCATTGCCCGACGAGATCTGGGCGTGACGCTAACCAAAAGTGACCTTTCGACCGGAGCAATTTGCCAAAATCGCTGGTGTTATGTAAAAAATGATATAATTTTTCAGGATGAAAAGGGCGACGAGCCTGATAACTAAAACTACTGATCCCATACTCTTCTGTTTCTGGGATATGCTCGCCTCTGAGTTCTTTTAACCAACCGGGAGCTTGTTGTGCACGTTCAAAGTTAAATAAACCAGTATCTAATACCTCGGCGATATCAACTTGCCCATTTTGGATAGCGATAATGCGAGCATGGGTATTTAAAACCTTTAAAATTGAGGTTAAATGTTCGAGATCCGTTAGAGAAACAAGATCCACCTTACTGATCAAAATAACATCAGCAAACTCAACTTGCTCAATCAATAAATCTGTCACACTGCGTTCATCTTCGTCATCGAGGTGTTCGCCACGCTCTTGTAATGACTCAGCCGCGTGGTAATCACGTAAAAAATTCACCGCATCAACCACGGTAACCATAGTGTCTAAAATCGCAACATCGGAAAGTGAAACCCCCTCCCCATCCGCAAAAGTGAACGTCTCTGCAACCGGTAGTGGCTCAGAAATCCCTGTTGATTCTATCACCAGATTATCGAAACGCCCCTCCTTCGCCAATTGATTGACCGTAATCAACAGATCTTCACGTAGGGTGCAACAAATACAGCCATTACTCATTTCCACCAGCGTTTCTTCTTGATGATTGAGCGACACTTCGCTTTTTACGGTAGCTGAATCAATATTAATTTCACTCATATCGTTGACGATCACCGCAACTTTCTTGCCTTGACGATTATTCAAAATATGGCTGAGCACGGTGGTTTTTCCTGCGCCAAGAAAACCAGACAGGACCGTGACTGCAAGTTTTTTCTGGTTCATAGCAGTGACTCCAAACTGAATATGAATTCGAATCAGTAACCAGAATGAACATAAGTGCACGGCAACTGATCAATTTCGTTTTTGAACTTGATAAACGGTGACTTAGTGCGTTTTAGATTGATACCACCACCAAGCAAAATCAAATGTTATAACATAACAATAAGATTGCCAATCTTTGGTTGGAAATAAAAAATCGGTTATTAATGTGGCGAAGAAGTGTCAGTGTTGATTCAAGTTAGAATATTTGCAGGAAAAGAATAGCGTTTATGGCGGGAGGTTAAGCAGTGATAAAAGAAAAACCCTGTACAAAAAAGAACCTATTCCATTTTGTACAGGGTTCTTGACCCTTATGTTTCGCTTGTCGTTTAAAACTACCTTTGCCTTTTTGCGCCTTAACCACTCGAGTACGAAATAACGAACTGGTGACAACGGCTTTCAGCGCATTATCTTTGATCACCCCTCGGCCATGATCTAACGCTATTTCCTGCGTATGATCCGCTTTTGACTGCGGAGGAAACGGTTTTTTCTTCACAATAACACCTCGTTTAAATTGAATCATTTTATCATCCACCGTTTAAGCAACATCTATACTCAAACGACTTGAAACCATAGACCGACCGTCAGTTGATAAGTTCCCAATCACATGAATAAACCCTATGATTGGGATCAACGAACACAATCAAGGCCGCCACGGCTTCCAACGGAAAGAGTATAATCCATCAAAAGTAGGAAGCAAGACGTGACCTAATTGACTATTTACTTACAGAGACTTTAAATGCCCCTACATGGTGATCAAGCGTTTTGGCCAACCCTGACAAATCTTGGCTACTAGCCTCCAAGCTGTGACTATCTTCTAAACCGGCTTGCGCTGCTTGGTTAACGTTATCCATATTGATATTAATCTCGTTAGCCACGCTCGATTGCTCTTCAGTCGCGGTTGCCACGTGAGTGTTCATGTCCAATATAGTACTGACTTGAGTAGCAATACTTTCCAATGCCCGTAAGGCTTGTTCCGTGGCACGATTGCCTTCCTTCGTTAACGCCTTACTGGTATCCATGGCATCAACCGCATTTTGGGCTTCTTTTTGCAGTAGATTGATAGTGGATTGAATCTCTTCCGTCGATTTTGACGTCTTAGTGGCAAGGCTACGTACTTCATCCGCAACAACGGCAAATCCTCGTCCGGCTTCACCAGCACGCGCGGCTTCGATAGCAGCGTTGAGCGCCAGTAAGTTAGTCTGCTCAGAGATACCACGAATCACATCCAGAATCGAAACAATAGACTGCGTACGTTCAGCGAGGGAAGTAATCACCGTCGACATATTGTCCATTTCCGTATCAAGTTGATTAATCGTCTGCGTCGCTTCGAGCAGAGTTTGCTTACCTGCTTCAGTTTCATCATTAGCCGACGATGCAGAATCTGCGGCATTCGAGGCACTGTGTGAGATCTCATTAATAGTCGCGATCATCTCATTCATCGAGGTCACCACCAGCAAGGCCTGCTCGCTTTGGGACTCTCCGCGTCTGAGCGATTGTGCCGCCTTATCACGTAAAGCCTCCGCCGACCGTCCAAGCTCTTCACCAGTTTCGACAACATTGCTAATGATGTGATCAATCTTCTCAACAAAAGTATTGAAAGCCACTGAGATACGGGTGATTTCATTGTTACCAGTCACGGGTAAGCGTACCGTCAAATCACCATCCCCTTTGGAAATATCGGCCAATGCATGTTCTAATCCTTTAAGTGGGGCGAATAAACGATCCAATACCCAGATCAGTACCAACATACAAACCACAAAAATCGAACCAATCGCGGTGAGCTGTGCAATCGCGATACCGTTTGCAGCGCTATCCACTTCTGTTATCGGAATACCAACATCAAATGCTCCCCATAAACGTCCGTCAACATAGATTGGCATCATGATGTCGTATACCCACACGTCTTGAACATCGGCGTACCAACGTGAATGTTGAGGCTGACCTCGTCCTGCTCCGGCAATCGTATAATCATCCGTATAAGCACGACCAATCCTCTCTCGGTCACTATGCGCCATTGCTTTAATATTTCTATCAATCACAACCGCGTAACTTATATCACTGCGCTTTCCTAATGATTCAACCATTGACTGCAAATCAGCTTCGGGATTCGTAGAGTGGGATAAAATATAACTGGCGTTTTCAGCCAGAAGTTCAGCCTGAGATTGAGAACGCTCAAGGATAATATGATCTATCTCGTCACGTGAGATAAAAGCGGTGGCGGCTATGCTTGCGATTGCTGCGATCGCAAACATGGCACATACCACGATTAAAATAAGTTTTTTCACTCCATTACCTTATCAATCATTTAAAGTGGATCCATGGTCAAATTGACCTTGCGTCAGCAGTTTACACCACTTAATTTGGTATGAAAGAAAATCACTAATCGAATTGAAACAAAGCTTGTTTTTTGGCACTTTCTGGCTCATTAAATAGTAGATAAACCTTAAAAACTTTAGGCCTATAAGAATATTCATATAGCAGAAAAGCTCGAACTTTAAACTAATATTGATTGGCGTTAACGAGCAAAAGCCGTGATTTAGATGACGATAATTAGGTACGTTTACTCGTATAATAAAAACGATTAAGACCAGTAAAACTTGTAGATTCAAGTAATTAAAATCTCGAAGCTCAGTGCTTTTTCTGTTGGTAGTAGCAAAGGGAAATACAATGGCTGAACGCATTGAAAGCCTAGATTTTATCCGAGGGGTTGCCGTTCTCGGTATACTGTTTATGAACATCATGGCGATGGCAACCCCTATTGAGGCCTATTACAGCCCATTTTGGCGCGAAGGCTTATCAGCATGGGAAGTGCCTGTGTATCATCTGCAAAGCCTGTTGTTTGAGAGCCGCTTTATGTCGATCTTCAGCCTGCTGTTTGGTGTGGGATTGTATATTCAGTATCAAAGTGCGCTAGCAAAAAACCTCCCAGCGCAGGCCAGATTGTCGTCACGGCTACGTTGGTTATTATTGTTTGGCCTTTTGCATGGTTTTTTACTTTTTGAGGGCGATATTTTAACGCTGTACGCCTGCTGTGGATTTTTGCTGATACGCTTACTCGATCTCAGCAGCAAAAAGCAATGGGTTCTGGCATTCGTACTGATGGGTTTAGGCCAACTGGTGATGCTGGGGTTCGTTGCCCTACTGATGTATCACGACATCCCAATTTTCACCGCAGAGCTACCCTTGAGTGGAACAGACCTCACAACACTGCAACAAACATGGACCAGTTACCCAGACCGATTATTGGCACAAACCATCAACTTTGCACAATTCTTACTATTTATTCCATTAACCGTGCTTTGGTATAACACCGGCTTAATGCTGATCGGTATTTTGCTGTACAAAAACGGTTTCTTTCAACAAAGTCGCTGGCTACCTTGGGGGCTTGGTTGCTTACTACTCGGATTAATTTCAGGATGGGGTGTACAGCAGCTACGGATAACATTCGGGCTGAGCTTAGACGTTGGCTTCTCGACGATACTTTTGATGATGTTGACCGGTTTGCTGTCAGCGATTGGCTACTGTTCGCTATTGATGTTATTTACCAACCATCATCATGTGTTGGTTCGCTTATTGAAGCAAGTGGGCAGAATGGCATTTACGCTCTATATATTACAAAGCGTCATGGTTTATCTGATCTTTGTTTGGCTTGCTCCGCAGTTATGGGGGCAACTTGGTAGACCAGAGCTGATGGTATTAGTGATTGTGTTAACCGTTTTTCAAATATGGTTTGCTGATTTCTGGCAACGTCACTATGGGCAAGGCCCGTTGGAAAGAGGCTGGCGATATTTAGCTTATCGACGGTTTAGATAGTAAAAAAACAGGTGGATGTTCAACTTCTCAAGCAAGTCTATAAAGAACATTTACCTAATCAAACGGTTAGACTCAGCGCTCTGTATCCATCACTCTATTTTTTCATCGCTTCGCTATGGCAATACAGGCAGACCTCGCGCGGCAAGAGATGTGCCTTAGTTACTTTATATTTCTTTTAGACGAGCGGTAAAATGACGCAACACTGACGGTTCATAGGTAAAATCTAACCCCTTCATGTTGTGCGCATTGTCTTTCAATTTTTCAAATTCTTCAATAACAAAGTCCATGGCTGTCTGTATGTAATAACAATCTAAATAAAAATATGACCTAATTAACTCCATTCAATATCAGGATGGATTAACCATGGATAGCTTACACAATATCGACTTCAAAAAACTGGAGAGCCAACAAAAATCCATTCAAATGAAAATGAGATTGCTCGCCCTCGCTCACTTTAAAGATGGCCACTCTCACACCCAAATTGCTAAATTTCTTAAAGTGAGCCGTACTAGTGTCAATAAGTGGGTGCAAACCTTCCTTGAGGAAGGACTGGAGGGACTTAAGGAAAAACCAAGAACGGGAAGACCTCCTTTATTAACCCCTGATAAAAAAATCAAATAGATCAATGCATTACAAATCCACAAGGTGGACGACTCATTGTTGCTGATATCCATGCTTATATTGTCAAAGAATTTGGTCAACATAATCATCCTGATTCTATTTATTATTTACTCGACCATATGGGATTCTCATGGATCACTTCTCGGTCAAAACACCCCAAACAATTACAGCAAATCCAAGACGATTTTAAAAAAATTAAAAATTGAAACGATCCTTAAGATCCCAGGCCACATGGGGCTGGAGAATGTCGATGTTTGGTTTCAAGATGAAGCTCGTTTTGGACAACAAAATACCACCACCCGACTTTGGGCAGCACGAGGTACAAGGCCTAGAGCCGTGAAACAACAGCAGTTTGAATACGCCTACTTATTTGGCTGGATATGCCCTGCAAGAGGCATTGGTGAAGCGATGGTCGTGCCTTGGGTCAATAAGAGATTCATTAATTTACCGCCAACCTGAAACACCAAGTAGTTTGTTTAAATGGTTTATCTTTTTGTAGGCAAAGACATGTAAAATTATTTTGAATCTATCTCGTATTTAACCAATTATAGATTTTTTGGTTCACTAATTCAGGATATGAATGCATAAACCAATGGCCACCGGGAACTACTTCAATTTGACCTTTGTTTTTATCAATTACTTCTTGTTCCCATGTTTTTGCATGAAACCAGATTGATTTGTCTTTGCCATAAATAAATAAAAATGGCGTTCCATAATCATCGACTATTACAGGTTGTGTCGTATTACTTGTCAGTACTTCTTTCCATAAATGCCAGTAAGGATAAGTCAATCTAGAATCTGGTCTTAAATCTTCAATAGATTTATGAGGATCAACACGTGGAACTTGTAAGATTTTATCAGCAGTGAAAAGCGCGAGCTTGGTACCAAGATAATCAGGTAGAGTCCACGCAACTGCTAAAGCTAACGTGTATTGAACATTTATTTTAGGTCGCGGCTCATCGGCAAAACTACCGATGTCAAGCAAGATAAGCCTATCAACGAGATCGTTTTGTTTTAGGTAATGAGAGGCATATACTGCTCCCCAGTCATGGGCAATAACGGTAATTGATTGTTGATCTAAATGTTCTATAAATTTATCAATAATGCTTCTCATCTGCTTGATACTGTAGTGTGGGCGTAACTCGCGATCTGTTTGTTCGAAACCTGGTAGAGTGAAACGGACGACTTGATAGTTTTCTTTAAAGAAATCGGCTTGTTTGTCCCACATTTCGAGACTATCAGGATAGCCATGGATAAAAACTAGGGTATGTTCACCTTTACCTTCGATTTTGGTTTCAAGATTATCGACAATACTGGTTAAATTTGCTGAGAATTCATCATCAGGTATAGGATTTTTGAAGATGAAAGTCGACATGACATAGATTGGCAAACTGAGTAGCAGAATGATAATTGTAACAACTATCAAGCGTGCTTTTTTCATAATAGATTCCTTTTTAATAAAGTGATGCCCACATGTAAGTTATTTATTGTGGGCATGTTAAAGATTATTGGCGATAAGCATTAATGGATTTATATTCTTCCTGATCTGAAAAAATTTCATCTCTCATTGGGTTTAAACGTTTTAGTAAAATTCGACGTAGCTGCCAGCTTGCCAAATACAGATTTAATACTAAAGAGAGTAGAGATATGCTCCAGTTAGCCATTGGGTTATAACTGGGAGCGACGTTAAATGTACTACCGATGGCAAAAAAGTAAGGGAAAGTCATTACCCACATCATCCAAAAACTGAGGGTCGCTGCTCGGTTTTGCATCCAAGTCCCTTTTGCCCAAAATAAAGCTGGAATAGTGGCTGAAATATTAAGTGCGACACCCGAATAAAATGCATTTCCGGGAGCACAAGAGTAAACGTAGGCAATATTCCAGATACCATAAGCGATTACCCACAGGCGAATTTGATCTGGCCAGAGCATGTCATAGCGAATTCCGCCAGTTCTTTGCCCTCTATACGCAAAGATGCCTGTCCATCCACAAATCAAGATAATATTTAGTATGCCTGCGAAAGCGTTCACATAGTTCCAGCCACCAGAAATATACTGCATTCCATCGACGATACCATTGAAACCAGCGATACCGACTTGAAATTCCCGCATTACAGCTTCAAAAATATTAATAGCGAGAATTACGGGCACTAAAATAAGATACCAGGGATGCTTTTTGTGAAAATCGGTAAAGCGAATAACTAAATATATAATACTACCGGCTAAAGCGGAATATACCTTTACCCAAGTAAACCAAGAGGTAACATCACTACCCATATATAGCCATATTGGAGTTAGAGCGATAGGCAAAGCAATAAAAATAGCCAAGCTTGCCCATTTGCTAGCACGAATAATTTCATTTAAACCCATTAATGTAACAAGTACAATCAACCACATTATCCAGTTATACCAAGGTATAGATTCAAAGAAAAACATTGGGACCTCACTTATACTGTTCAACAGCACCTAAGATTTAATTACTATCAAACTCATATTGTTAATCGATGAATTTTTGCTTATAGCCCCATTACTAATTAATGCAGAAATAAAGAACAAAATGAGTTTATGTTTGTAACACAACTTTATCGTTATTAGTTTTATCCCCTTCCTACTTGAAGCTGCAGGGGTGTTGGTTACATTCGTTCATCCCAATCACATAGTCTGTCTATGCTCATGGGGATGAACTCACTTGCCGCCTACCTGTAACTCTAAGTTGTTTGGTTATATAAACAGTAAGAGCACCCCCCTTTTTTTTAGAGTTAAAGCTCTTATTTAGAGCTTTAACTCTAGAGCAATGAATGACCAAATGATGTGCAATTAACCACACTTTTCAGATACTGTTTAATTCGACTGCATTTTTTATTAAAAAATGTGATGTGAAATGCAAGATCTAATGGGAGGTTTTTTGCGTATTGATAGTTGTAAAAAGTCAATGAGTCGATCGAATTGCTTGGTGTAGAGTTTAACGACATACCAAGCAATACCGTATCTGTTAAGGATAATTAAAAAGCTGAGTATGGGTATTAGGTAAGAGATTTTTTTGAGCGGGAGAGTTTTTGATATCGTACACGCAAAACTGACAGTCGCTGTTTACCTGTCGGTGTTGTATAAGGCCAAAGTAAATTGATGATTTTGAGAATACCTCGATAGAGTTCGGTTTTGGTTATCTTTCCGTTCAATTTATTGGCCATTAAGTAATTCATCCAAAAGCTACCCACCACTCGCATCAACTCAACAAGATCATCAATGTCTTGCTCATCAATATTAATGATTTGATCATTTTTAAGCCTGATAACTGAATACTTCGCTCTTTCACCTAATACACTGTGGACAGAAAGATAACGCTTATGTAACTCTTTGTCTCGAAGCACAATACCGGGCATGCTACTGTGAAAAAAGCGAAACTGCCAGAAGCTATTGAATACTTGATCACAGTACTGTTGGAGAAATACCTCGGCTGGAGTGTTTTCGTCATCAGCAATGAAGCTTTGTTGCGTATGTTCTATGTATTTTTCGAAGATAGATTTAATAATGTCCTCTTTGTTGCGGAAATGGTAATAGAGATTCCCAGGGCTAATGCCTAAATACTCAGCAATATGGTTTGTATTAACTGCACGTTCTCCTTTTTCATTAAATAATTTTAAGCTTGCGAGTATGATTTTATCATGAGTTTTCATAAGTATCCTGTATCAATGGAACTGCGGCTTTGTTAAATCTGATAGATTAGTTAAACAATTGTAAGATTTGCTCGCATTATATTGATTACTAGCAAAGAGACTATAACCAAATTGGGGTATGCTAAAATATTTCAGCAATTAACTATAGATATCAATATACGCACTCAATATCTTGTATTGATAGAAATAGCATGTGTACTTACGATGGTATGAAATCAATAAGTGTAAAACCAACAGTGCCCTTGAAAATTATCATATTTTTACTTAAAGTTCTCGAATAAAATCCAGGGCGTCCGCATGAATGGTTAGGATTTAGTCATTGACTTAAATCCAGCAACTAAGACATGCTCCAAGAAGCTGGGGGTCATCATGCAACGTTTCCGCTTCATTGGCACACTAATTTTGGTTGGCTCAGCTCTTAGCATGTTAAGCGCCATGTGTCTTAACCCTGCCAAATTTTCAGCCGCGTTTTGTCGATAAATCTGACAAGCATCTTCTCGCATGCCCACATCTAAAATCCAGTGCATCGACTCTATGCCCCAGTGGGCTCGAATGGCATTTCCTGCCTGCTCTGGGGTCAGGTTGTCAGTTGAACTTATGTAGAAGCGGTACTCCAACTCTGGCGCTTTACCTTTGGCTACTCGGTAATTTTCAACCATGACAATACTGGCTAGTCCGCTCCACGTTGAGAAGTCACCCTCTAACTCGCTAGCCTTGAGTACATGACAAGTACGTGCTTCTACGCGGCCCTTTTGTTTCTCGATTTGATAGGTGGTTTTGTCAATTGGGTTCGGCGGTGGTAACTCTTCACCCGCAATGCCTTGACACCAAAATTATGTGACTTAGTTCACTTGATCCCACATTCAACTTGAGTGATCTTTTTGTGGTGGCAATCTGGAGGTATGAATAAGAAAACATTACCTCCACCGCCAGATTTCGATTCGCCTGAAGAGGCGAAAGATATTATCCATTTTTTATGGAACAAACTGGCTGAACTTGAAGACCGCCTAAATCAAAATAGTCGGAATTCTTCTGTACCATCATCACAGCAGCCATTGCATAATAAAGCCAAAAATACTTCGCCGAATAGGAAGAAATCTGGAAAAAAGCAAGGGGCTCAACCAGGTCATAAAGGTCATCGCCGACTGCTTCATCCAATTGAAGACAGTGCCTCGGTTGAGCAATATTTACCAAATAAAACATGCCACTGCGGTGGTTGCGTTATTCCCAATAGAAAGCCTTTCAAACGACATCAAATCTTCGATTTACCTGACATCTCATACACATTAGTTGAGCATCAAGTCTTCAAAGGTGAGTGCTCATGGTGTGGTGATAAGCATCAAGCCGAGCTTCCAGAATATGTTCCTGATGTTCAGATGGGACCAAATCTACACAGCTTTATCGCAATCCAAGCGACACAGCATCATCAAAGCATAGGTAAAATACAATCAATGCTGAAAGATGTCTTTCAGTTGAGCTTCTCTACCGGTGCGATATCAGCGGCTCAAGAGCGAGTAACGGAACACTTAGCGAATACTCATAAGCAAATTCATGAAACAGTTAAAGCGGCTGAACTGATCATGGCTGATGAAACCTCACATCAACGCAATAATGATAAGCGCTGGATGTGGGCTGCACTCAGTAATGACGTTGCTTTTTTCCAAATCAACAGTGGTAGAAACCAACATGCTGCCAAGCGATTGCTTGGTGAGGCAGTTTCACATCTTTTAGTGACTGACCAATATTCAGCCTACAAATATATTGATAGCTCTAAGCGGCAGCTATGCTGGGCTCACATCTTAAGAAACGTTATCGCTATCGAGGAGAGCGTTTGCCCCGAAAACCAAAAAATCGGAGAAAAACTCGGTTTAATCGCTCATAGCGTATTCAGGTGCCACCATCGATATATCGAGAATAAAATTACGGAGGATCAATATTATCGTCGACTTAGGCGATTAAGAAAGAGCTGGCTTCATTAGCTGAAACTGGGTAGTTATCAATGTTCAAAACGATATCGAGGTCGATGCCGTAATCTCATCGCAGATGATGCTATGGTCTGGCGCTTTATGGATGACTCCAAATGTCCGCTAACGAACAACGCAGCGGAACGAGTTCTTCGTAATTACATATTGATGAGAAAGTGCTGTTACGTAACCCGTTCATATCGAGGAGACCTGTTCCGTGAACGGATGTTCTCACTTATCGAGACCGCTAAACTTCAACAGCTATCAACTTATAACTGGCTGCGTGAATCGTAGAGTATCATATGCTCAAAGTGGATTATCAGACGCCAGCGTTTTTAGCATAACCCGACGTCAATAGCTCGCGGGTGAATAGTTACCGGCGGTGTAGGGCGAAGGCTGTATGTATGGCTGCCGACAACTTGCCTTGATTACCCTTTACTACCAACAAGTAATCACCGCCCTTGCTACTGATCGCCTTGGCAATCTTGGTCTGGCAGGCCATCGCAGCAATCGTCACGATAGCTCCTCGCAAGTCAAGCATCTTAATCAGCTCTGGAATCGCGGTAATTTCACTACTTTTATTGTTGGTTTTGAGTTGACCCAGTACCAGTTGGTTAGCACTTGCATAGGCGCTCACCATATATGATGGTGCTTTGCCTGTCGTCTCTATCGTAGGAGTCGCGCAAAGTCTTGCCATCGTCAGTCCAGCCTTGACCTCCGGCTATCACGGCGCAGATAGACCCAAACAAAATATCAAACAGAGAATAGTCAACTTTTGCACACTATCGTTCGTCACGGATAATACTGAAATGCTTTTTGATGGTATTAATATCCATGGTCGCTCCCCAAAAGAAGAGCATAAGATCACAGCACGCGCGTCAGGTCAAATTTAACTTTACGTTATACAAGAAATGTTCATGATCTTACCCTGTCTATCCTCCAATGTTCTCTCACCGCCTGCCTGAAATTCCAAGTTGTTTGGATATAATAGTGTTATCCTTTTTTTGTATCAAAACGAAATTTGTGATTAAGAGTTTATTTTTCTGTTCTATATGTTGATGAAAGTCACATTTGGCGTTGTTTTAAATTTACTTAATTTTATTTTATCTAATAATGGATTTGTTAAATAATCTGCTGTAACTAACGATGGAATTAGATATGCATATTAATCTAAGAAGAATTGATAAGTTATGGTCAAGCTCATTGGCTTGGTATACAAACGACTACAAAATTTCTGTCCTCCCTGTTTTCCCGCACTGATAAATCCATACTGCTAGAGCCTATTTTTAGTTCTAGTTTTCTACTATTTTTCATAGTAAATCTAAAGATTAATTAAAACTATCAATGAGTCCTATTTTATTTTGGGTCTTATTTTTATTTTTAAATAAATACTAATTACACTATTTATTTAGTGCGATGGTTTTCGCTTAAAATAAATATGACGATACCTTTTCTTCTGAAGTTGCTTATAGTTTAGCTGAAACTTAAAGTCGTTTGGGTATGATAAAGATTAAATACAAAAGGATATATCATGCAAAAATTTAAACATTTACCAGAACCATTTCGTATCCGCGTTATTGAACCAGTTAAAACAACAACACGTGAATATCGTGAAGAGGCAATTCTTAAGGCCGGAATGAATCCGTTCTTATTAGACAGTGATGATGTATTTATCGATTTGCTCACTGATAGTGGAACTGGTGCCATAACCCAGAAAATGCAAGCAGCAATGTTGATGGGTGATGAAGCCTATAGTGGTAGTCGCAGTTATTATACATTGGCTAATGCAGTAAAAGATATTTTTGGTTATGAGCTGACTATCCCAACACACCAAGGGCGTGGCGCAGAGCAAATTTATATTCCTGTATTGATTAACAAGCGTGAAAAAGAAAAAGGCCTTGATCGTTCTAAGATGGTTGCATTGTCTAACTACTTCTTTGATACCACGCAAGGTCATACACAAGTAAACTGCTGTGTTGCTAAAAATGTCTACACTAAAGAAGCGTTTGATACATCGGTAAATGCTGACTTTAAAGGCAATTTTGACCTTGAGAAATTAGAGCTAGCGATTGAAGAAGCTGGTCCTGCAAACGTTCCCTATATTGTGAGTACGATTACTTGTAACTCAGCGGGCGGGCAACCGGTTTCTATTGCTAACTTAAAAGCAGTGTATGAGATTGCCAAGCGTTACGATATTCCAGTTATTATGGATTCAGCTCGTTACGCGGAAAATGCCTATTTCATTCAACAACGTGAGCCAGGATATAAAGACTGGACGATAGAAGAAATCACTCGTGAGTCTTACAAATATGCTGATGCACTTGCGATGTCAGCAAAGAAAGATGCGATGGTACAAATGGGTGGCTTGCTGTGTTTCAAAGACGAGACAATGACCGACGTTTATAACGAGTGTCGTACCCTGTGTGTGGTTCAAGAAGGGTTTCCGACCTATGGCGGCCTTGAAGGCGGCGCGATGGAGCGGCTAGCGGTTGGTTTGTATGATGGTATGCGTGAAGAGTGGTTAGAGTACCGCATTGGTCAAGTGCAGTATTTGGTCGATGGACTAGAAGCTATCGGGGTAGTTTGTCAGCAAGCTGGTGGTCATGCTGCTTTTGTTGACGCCGGTAAACTGCTTCCTCATATACCAGCACATCAATTCCCAGCTCATGCCTTGGCTTGTGAGCTTTACAAAGTTGCGGGTATTCGTGCGGTTGAAATCGGTTCGCTATTGTTGGGACGTGATCCTGCAACAGGTAAGCAGCTTGACTGTCCCGCTGAGCTATTGCGCCTAACCATTCCTCGTGCCACTTACACCCAAACACATATGGACTTTGTGATTGAGGCATTTGAAAAAGTGAAAGAAAATGCACACAACGTAAAAGGTTTAGATTTTACCTATGAACCACCAGTGTTACGTCATTTTACCGCTCGTCTAAAAGAAATATAAACTAACTAATGCACATCTCTTGCTAGCGGGAGGTGTGCCTTTACGTCTAAAGACTTACTTAATAATAGCTTATATAGAATTTCATTCTTATATAACTTTGTCAGATCATGATACATGAGGTGAAAGAAATACTTTAATGCTAATTAAATACCTAAAATATTAAACTATTATGGCGAGAAATAATTATGGAAAAAAGCCCATCTTTAATCGGCGGGGCTTGCATTATTGCAAGTGTATGTGTCGGCGCTGGAATGCTAGGGTTACCTAGTGCAGGGGCTGGAGCCTGGACATCGTGGTCACTGATAGCTATTTTATTAACTATGATCATGATGACAGTTTCTGGTTGGATGCTATTAGAAGCATTTAAAAGTTACGAATTAAAAGTCTCATTTAATACTGTAACTAAAGATATGCTAGGTAATAAAGTTAATGCTATTAACAACATTGCTGTATATTTTGTCGGTGGAATCTTACTCTACGCTTATATTACTTCTTCAGGGCTAATAATAGAGGGAGTAATTGGTGTTAATAATAAAATTGCTTCTATTCTATTTGTTGCTATATTTTCCCTTTTTGTCTGGCACTCTACACGAGCAGTAGATAGAATTTCTGTTGTCTTGATCGTATTTATGGCATTGAGTTTTATTTTTGGTGTTTCTGGTCTGGCTGCCAATATTGAGGCGACTGTGTTGTTTGATCGTATTAATGAAGAGTCAAGTTATGCCCCTTACGCTATGGCAATGCTCCCGGTTGCCTTGACCTCATTTGGTTATCATCATTCAGTGGCTAGCATGCGTTGTTATTACGGTTGTGAACATCGCGCCAAGAATGCAATTTTTGGCGGTACAGCGATTGCCCTTACACTTTATTTTCTATGGATAGTGAGTATCTACGGTAACTTGCCTCGCCACGAATTTGGTCCGGTGATTGAACAGGGTGGTAATGTTGAAGTGTTGCTAGCAGCGCTTGATAGTGCTATTGACTCAAATAAAGTGGCGAATGCGATTAATGCGTTCTCGATGGCGGCTATCTTGTCATCATTCATCGGGGTAGGTCTTGGAGTGTTCGATTTTTTAGCCGATCTTTTTAAATTTAAAGACAGTAAATCGGGCCGAACCAAAACCTGGTTAGTCACTTTTCTACCTCCTCTTACTATGTCACTACTTTTCCCATTTGGTTTTGTAATTGCGATTGGTTACGCGGGAGCGGCAGCAACTGTATGGGCATGTCTTATTCCTGCTCTATTAGCACGAAAATCTCGCCAACAAGAAGGTGGTCATGAGGGTTTTATGGCACCAGGAGGCAATATAATGATAGGCATGTTGATAATCTTTGGTCTGCTAACGGCTATTTTTCACTTCATGGCAATGTTGAATATGTTGCCGGCTTTTGGAAGATGATCACGACGCGAGCGATTTATTTATAATAGTTAAACTTGGGTAAATATCATGACAAAGATCCTTAATGCTTCAAAAGCTCCTATCGCCAGCGGTCCTTACGTTTAGGAAGCCAATTTGGGAGAGTTAATGATTACTGCTGGTCAATTACCGATTGACCTAAATACAAAAACAATGCCGGGAGACGTTGCGGAGCAAACTTTGCAAGCTGTCTCACGCGCTGGAGATTATTCAAAAACCTGGGCTAATAGCAAAAATATCGTCAAAACTACGGTATAGCAAAAAGGCCTTAATGATTTTCCAATTGTGAACCAAGTATATGGAGAGTTTTTTAAACTCGTGATGCAACTTTGCCTGCATATTCTTGTATTGAAGTCTCGCGTTTATCCATGGATGCGAAAGTAGAAATTTAAGTCATCGAAGCCGGCTAAGATCAATAAGTTAACTGATAAATCATCATTAAAAAATGAAAAGCACAGCAAGTAGGTCAACAGACGTTGTTTATTGTGCTTTCTTTTTTACAAAGCACCAGTTTTGGTGGCATCCATTCATCTATTCATTGTCATTCCATAGTTTGAATATACTCGGATTATGAGGACTTAGGCATTTTTTCAGCTAGCTGAACCACAAGTTGCTTAGAATACACAAATGCTTAACCTTTCGTACAAACGTGAGTGCTCTTGCATCAAAATTTGACTTAGCTCACAAATATAGTATAATTGTTATACATCTATAAAGTTTTAGCTTAAATAAACAGTCTACGGTGAAAAATGAACTCAGCATTTTTATCTATTTTGAATGGAAAAAATAACCTTAAATTAGGAAAAAAATTTACCCCCTCAATTATTACTGCCATAATGTCTATCGCGACACTGGCGGTAATTGGACTCTTGGCTTTAATTTCTTTGGTTTAATCTTTGCGTTACAGCCAAAGTGCTCGTCTAATTATAGTTTTTTGGCTATCACCGTTCTTTTAGTTATTTATTAATAGCAGATACGTTACAAAATATCGACAGGCCCAATTAACTATCATTAATGAATACTACTTTATTTAATTATATTAGATTTAACCCGTTATGAATTTCTCAGTAGTAATTTGAACGCCATAAAATTAACTATCTATTTTAACCGAAAAAATGGTGCAAGCTAGTTTCTTTCCCTTGAGTATAGCGCCCTTAATTAACAGATAAATAATATAAAAGGTAGGAAGATACTGATCTGTATTTTGATAGTATTCCTCAAATATTCTATAACTTCTAAAAAGAAACCAGGTTTGTTGGCAACATAAGCTTTAGCTAGCTTTAACCAAATATAGAAATGTTAATTTCCTCACACTCGTCGAGAAAAAAACTTTGCTAAAAAATTAGTGAACGCTATGAAGTTAAAATACTTTCTTTTCTTGTCTTTTTTTCGTTATCACTCTTATTTTAATTGCACATGTTTATTTAACCTCGACTAAATTGTATGAATATAACAGTGTACTTAATTGTATTAGTTAATAAGAATTTGCAATAATAGAGGTACGTTGAACAGCAGCATTATTTAATTCTATTACTTGTTCTCTTAAATGTTCTTCCTGTCCGGAGACTAATTCTGATACTATACTCATTTGGGTTACATTTTCCGCCAAATTATGGCTTGCCGAGCTGAGTTCTGATAATGTTGATACTTTTCGAGTCATTAAATGGGATAACTTATCTAATTGTGTCATAACATTACTGATCTCATCAATTATTTTTGTTATTTGGGCTTCAGTTGAATTAATTATTTGTTGACCAGATTCCACCTCTAAGCGACTAGAATTTAGTAGCTCTCGTATTTCGTGTGAGAATAAATTACTTTTACTTGACAATTCACGGACCTGATCAGCCACCACAGCTAAGCCGCGGCCATGTTCTCCAACTCTTGCGGCTTCAATAGCAGCATTCAATGCTAAAAGATTAGTCTGATCTGCGATGTTAGTTATCAAGTCAGCTACTGAAATAATTTTCTGATTAGCATTATGGATTTTATCCATTGCATTAGTTGAAGCATTTAAACAAGTTATACTTACGGTTGCTTGTTGATTAATAATATTGCTACGTTGTTTTAACTGCAAAATTGATTGATCTGAAAAATTAATATCTTCAGTTAATTGAGATAATCTTTCAGACAATTGTCCCGAAGCAATAGATTGTGAACCGCTGTTCTGGTTTAAAGTTATGATATGGTTACGTAAAGAATGGGATTGGTTATCAAGATTTTGTGTCACACAATTCAATTTATTGACGTTAAGATGAGCTTGTGATAAGAGCTTTTCTTGACCTTGTCGTGCTTGCTGTGCACTGTACTCCATCTTTTGTCTCGAGTTATAGCTGCTTGCTTAATGCTTGTTTTGCTTATGAGAGCTATAACTTTGTGCAATAACCAAAATAGCCAGTGGTACGAGTAAGCTAGACCATACTTCAAGACTATTTTGGCTCGTATTTAGTATAAAATTAGGTAACATTTGACCATATAAATCATTGAAGATCATTATACTACAGCAAGCTATCACTAAAATACTCCATACCCAAGCAATATAATGGCCCGCAGTAAGAAAAAAAAGCGACCAAAAGTACGCTGATCCAAAAGCTTTGTGGGGATGCAATAACTCCCCCAGTTTGGTAGATCAAGTTTAAAGCATGAAATACCATACCAGAGAAGCCGATATGTGTCGCAAATGTTTTTAATTTTAATTAACCCAGTAATGAGGCTTCCGTTATTTCTGAAATTATACAATAAATCGAGGTTATTACTAATGGAGTGTAGCCAACCGATGACCATTTTATTAAACTATATAATCCTGTTATAAATGAAATCATGGTGAAGTACATCAATGTTTCAGCATGTTTTTTAAATCAGGCCAATTATTAGCATCAAATACAAATATACGACACCAAAGCTTAAATAGCCTCATGGTTACTCCTAAATATTAATTAAGTGGTAGAATATGGAAGTTTATTCCCATTTATCTTTATTATGGGCAATGAAAAAAAATATTTTTAAATTCCTAATGAAAACATCGCCCAAGCAGGGTGAGATCGCGAACGTTTTTTAATCAAATTCATGATCGATTTGACGATCACATTTAGCTGTTATCTTATAATCCCTTTTTAGGGAAAGCATCATGCACATCGACCACTTCAAAGAACATTTTCAAACGATTACCGATCAACGCCAAAGCCCAATGGTCACTTATTGCCTGTTCGAAGTCCTTTTTGGCTCGCTATGTGCGGTGATTGCTGGTGCGAAAGGCTGGTTTGATATCCGTGAATACATTCTCGGTCATCATGATTGGTTTAAGCGCAATGACCTGTTTTTGCATGGTGTTCCTGCTGATGACACGATTGCTCGAATAATCTCTACGATTGAACCCGAGCAGTTTCATGAGTGCTTCATTAACTGGATGTCATCAATACACACCCTTACCGAAGGTCAAGTTATTGTAATTGATGGCAAAACACTTCGAGGCTCTTACAATCGTGAAGACAGAGCGAGCACCATTCACATTATCAGTGCTTATGCATCGTCAAACAAGCTCGTGTTGGGACAGCTGAAAACCGAAGAAAAAAGCAATGAAATTACCGCGATCCCTGAACTGATAAAGATGCTCGATATTAAGGGAGCCTTAGTCACCATTGATGCAATGGCCTGCCAAACCAAAATTGCCAAAACCATTGTAGAGCAAGGTGGGGACTACTTGCTTGCCGTAAAGAGCAACCAAGGGAAACTCCGTCAAGCAATAGAAAAGGCGTTCTCTTCTCAGCGCTCCAATGTGGTTGCTGACATTTCTCCAGAGCAAGGACACGGCCGTATAGAATCTCGTCAATGCTATGTTTTTGATAGTACGAAACTTGAAGGTAACTTCTCTCGCTGGAAAGGCTTACAGAGCATTATTATGGTTGAAAATTTTCGCCTTGAGAAAGGAAAATCTGTCGCTCTAGAGTACTGTTATTACACCAGTTCTAAAAAGCTTAGTGGAGAGCAAGCTGCGATGGCAGTCAGAGAACATTGGGGTATAGAATCAATGCACTGGGTGCTTGATGTAACCATGAATGAAGACGCGTGCCAGATATACAAAGATCACGGTGCAGAGAATCTATCATGCCTACGTCATATGAGTTTAAACATGCTCCGAGAAGAACCAACCAAGCTAAGCATTGTTGGTAAGCAAAAGCGCTGCATGATGAATACATCGATGCTAGAGGCAGTATTAAGTGCTGGTTTTAATAATGTGGTGAAAATATAGACACTCATGCGGTCGCCCTGATCGCCCAAGAGGATAACTATACTCTTCCTACTTGAAGCTGCAGGGGTGTTGACTACATTCGTTCACCCTAATCAAATAGCCTGGCTATTCTCAGGGGGATGAATTCGCTTGCCGCCTACCTGCAACTCCAAGTTGTTAGAGTATATGCTATTATACTCAACCCCCAAGCATCTGTTTTTTTAATTTTTTATCTGTTGGCTTATCTCCAAGCCAAACAGATAATAGCGCTTTACGGAAGGCGTCATCATTTCTATAATCTAGGAGAATTTCATTTTTGTAGCTGTAAAGTCCATCATTAGGAGCACTTACAAAAGTAAATTGATCCCCTTTTTTAACTTCTTCTCTAAATGTGGCCTCAATAAAATCATTTATACTTTCATCAATCATGGCTGTATTGCCATTGGTAGCAAGTTGGAACCCTTCATTTAATGCTTCAGTTAATTTACTAGCAGTGATCATTCCCGAAGTAATATTTAAACGGATGGCGGACGGATAATCACCATTGATCAGTAGTTGAGAAGATTGTGTTGGTTGCTCAGTAAATAATGAGCCGACGTAGAGGTCCATAAAAACTTTTGATCGGACACCTGCACCGTTTAGATTAAGACTAAAATTTTTAGCTTGGATCGTCTCTAAAACTTCTACACCACTGATATTTCTTGCTAATGATGATGTAGATATTGCGGCAATAGTTAAAGCTATGATTATTTTATTTTTCATGCTGTTCACCTATTCTAATTATTTAAAATGCGTAATTATATTCGACCCAAAAACGATCAGAGCCACCACTATCTGAATAAGATAAGAAATTAAATCTTAAGTTTTGTTTATTTGTTATCTGATATCCAAGAGTCAGTTCAATTTGTTGTGGACTTAGTTGTAATCCACCATCAAGTATGTCTTTATTCCAACTTTTACCATTTAATTCATCGGTATATGTCCAAGAGCCTAATAACCAGAATGAGTCATTAAATTTATAACGTCCGTAAAATTTAGCCGAGTAAATAGTCGATGCTAAATGAACACCACCACTAGATAAATTTGCCCCAGGATTCGATGTTAGATCAGCCATATTATCCTCCATCAGAACGCCACCAAATAGTATCACAGGCCATATATAAGCATTTTTACCAATTGGAATTGTTGCTACAGCTCCTGCCTGTACTACTGATGTAGTACCAAAGAAAGGGTGATCTTTAATTACGGCATCAACCATATGCCCTAAACCATTTAAAGTATTCAATGATCCATACCGAAAGCGATAATTAGTATTGGATATTTCTTTATTAAACTCAGGACCAGAACTACCCATGCCTGAGAATTTTGGGTTACCACCTTCTTTATCGGTGACATCATTAGCCTCAAAAATAAAACCTGACTTTCGTGATGCTCCTGCTTCAGAGAGCATGTACATCGCCTTTAAATTAAGCCCTTCGTTACCGTAACCTATTCCAAGGGCTGTGTAGGCTTCTGTGGGGCTAGACATATCAATCTCTTTGTCGTTTGCATAGCTATTTACTGAAATTATACTTGATGTGATTACTAGTGCTAAAAGTTGTTTTTTCATAAAATTAGTCCAATTAATATTATTTATTGTTAAATTTAAAAGATGCTATTGATGGATGTTTTTTATGCAACTGCTGAAGCAATACGCTGCTCTTTTGTTTTTCGAAAGAAAAAAATTGCATAAGCTAGGTTGACAATAAAACTAATTAATCCAGCAGCTAGCATCAATTCATCATTGCGAGGTAACGGAATCACGTGACTTTCGTACATTGATGGGAATGCGAAGTAATACATAAATGAACCAGCTAAAGTAAATGCTCTTGCTTGCAACCAAGTTCCTTTTTTAATTAGTAGAGATGGCAAAGTTGCTGCAATCAATACCATAGCTTGTGCCGTTGCAGAACCAGGGAAGTTTAGATAAACAAAAACGATATTCCAGATGTCATAGGCAATGATCCAAAATGTGGTCATTGCTGGCCATATCATATCTTTCTGTTTGGAATCATCGGCTTTAATTTGTGCCCAGCCTGCAAGAGTAATAATGCATAAAATGCCACCGACCGCATTAAGGATGTTGGCCAGATTACCCATACTGAAGTCTTGTAAAACAGCCTCTAAAATATTTAATGCAAGGAATGCAGCAGCAGAAAACTTAGCCCATTTCATACTACCAATTTTGGTAAATCGAATGAGAGTAAATAATACAGCAGCACCTACGACAGAATAAAGTTTCACCCATTTAAACCAGTAGGTTATCTCATGGCTTGCAAAAAGCGGAATTAAAGCAATTGGCAAGATAAACCAAAGTAAATAGTTAGCGTGTTTCCAATGACGGCATAATTCATTAAGTAGTATTAGACCGAATAAGACAAATAAAATATGTAAATATGAATTTGTTTTATGCCACTTATAAAAATTACTAGAACTATCATCTAAGGTATAACGCATTTGTTCACGTTCAGTATAGCGTAATGATGCATTATCAAAGTTAGTGATTTGGTCATCTGGGTTACTTTTAATCACGACATTTCCGCTGTCATTAATATGCCAATTCTGTATTTCGGTTTTATTGAAACCTCCAGATTGACGCATCACGCTGACTAGACCCTCGGAATGAAATTCCAGACGAAAAAACAAACTCCCTTCACCTGGTGCACCATCATGTGTTCCTTGCCAAATCTCGCCGATTAACTGATCGCTTGAGTATCCTTGATCTTGGGCGATAGCTATCGTACCTGTCATAGCTAATAGCATAACAAGTAAAGTTTTAATTAATAATTTCACATTGAACCTCGATGTTCCTTGTTAATTAATAATCTGCGACTTAGGCTTTGTAAGCCGCAGATAAACATTATTTTTCAATTGCAGTTTTTTCATTAGCTACATCGTATTCGTTAATGCAATCCTTTGTTAATGGTGGCGGATTATTACCAAAAGGTGGCTCTTTTTGTTCTTTTTTCTTACGGAAGTACCAAATAGCAAATGGAATATGAAGTAGTAGATTAATTGCGCCCCACCAATAAAGTACAGATTCATTTCTCCATGAACTGGAATCCATGATTGGTGTGAAAATATCTATATTGGCTCGAATGAAAATGTGGAAAGCTAGAGTATAAACTCGGGCTATGACATAAAGCTCGGGACGTTTTTTGATAACAGGATAAAGCTCAGCTGCAATTAATATACAAAATGAACTTGCAAAGAAAGCAGTATTTTCACCATAAACAAAGGCTAGATTCCAGGTAGTATATAAGAAGTTCCATGCTGCTGTAGAATAAAATAGTAGATCATTTGGTTTATCTTTAGATATTAACCAGTATTGACGAACTCCATTCTTGTAGCGAGGGAATGGGATTGTTATACAAAGAATAATACCGCATAGAAAGTTAAAATAATTTCCTATAACTAGGTCTTTTAAGGTGGCTTCTGCAATATTTAGAAAAAGAACCGCATATAATACTTTGAGTACCCAATCACCACGAAAGAACTTTAAAATGGTATTAGGATTGTCGCGGTAATACCAAGCAACTCTCGCAAATCCTACCACAAGCGCTGTCGGTAAAAGAACACTGATTGTTTTTACCCAGCGAAACCAACCATCGAGTTGATCGGCCCACAAGGGAAAAGTGCACAACGATGCGAGCCATAGGACGGCAGTTAACCGTGGTGTTCTTCTCATTCCTTCAACTAAAAGGAGCAAAAAAACAATATAGCAAGTCATTGAGATGACATATTGCCAAGTTGGTATTTCCATAACGCCCTCCATGTTAATTTAATCTTTAAATGTTTATTTAAATTTTTTAAAACAAGTAGTTAAGCTGGTGATCATGATTCATTTTAGAGTTAAAGCTCTATTTTAGAGTTTTAACTCTAATTGTTTTTGAGGGTTACTGCTGTGCGAGTAACCACACTTTTTATCTAATTATTTTTGACAAATAAGAATTTTGATAAATTTGTGACTTGAACAATCAATGAAAGAGAGAAAAGTTTAGATCCCTTGATGCCGCTCTTTCAGGGCGGGATCGCACTTTGTTCACTAGGGTCTGTTGATCTTTCGTGATAAGTTTTTGAGCAGCATGGTAAGGCGTTATAATTTGTTTCGCCAAAAATAAACTGTAGCTCCATACCATGCCGAGACTAATGCTAACTGATAAGCGGTAGAAAAAGCTACTTCAAGTGATGAAGAACACTGGCCGCATTTATAATAAATCTGAACATAGAATGACCTTTGAAGGAATCCTTTACCGCTTGCTAACAGGAATTCCATGGCGTGATCTACCAACCGAGTTTGGGGACTGGAACACGGTTTATCGCCGCTTTAACCTGTGGTCGAAGAAAGGCCTGTTATACATATTATTCAAACAGTTATCAAAACTCTCCGATTTTGACTGGGTGTTTGCAGACGACTCAATAGTCAAAACTCATCAACATAGCTCTGGAGCTGCGACCACAGATAATGAATGTATTGGAAAGAGTCGTGGTGGTAACTCAACGAAAATTCATCTGGTCGTGGATAGCGGTGGATTACCAATCTATTTCTAGCTATCAGAAGGCCAGAGAAATGATATTTCTCGTGCCGAAAGTCTTGTTGACCACCTTAAGGAGGTCAACGTATTTATCGCCGATAAAGGCTATGACAGCGACGCTTTAAGGACATATGTTGACTCTAAAGGTGGTGAAGCGATTATACCAAAGCGAAATTATGGACAAGATATCGACAAAGAAAGCATGGATTGGTGTCTCTACAAGTATCGACATTTGGTTGAAAATGCTTTCGCGAGGATTAAGCACTTCCGAGTGATATCAAAGAGATATGATAAGTTAGCAAGAAATTACGCCAGTATGGTATCGCTGGCGTTTACTATAATGTGGTTGCCGATGTATTGCTGAGCAAAATACATACAGCAAAGATCAACACGCCCTAGCGTTTTATTTTCATTCGATAGCGGTGTTTTCAAGTTGTGACTGAGATGAACTAACCTAGCTGTAGCCAAAATACTTATTAAGCCGGGTTGACAACGTTTACGTGATTTACAGCCAAACATTCATAGCCAAAAGAAGATATACACATCAATGAGCACGTCATACGACATAATAAAAATCCGTTCTTGCTGCTGTCATGGTGTAATAAGTATTGAATATAGCCGTGATCATGACATGTTTAGATCACCCCGCTGGGCAACTTCTTTCGAGCCAGAGTCGTGAGCAAAACCAATAGCCCTGTTGTTGAAAAGATGGCCATGACACTCATGGCCATCCCCACTCCCGGCAATCCCTGCTCAAACTGACCAAAAACGAAAGTAGACACGGTTGACATGCCCGCTGGTGCCACCATCAACGAAGCAACCAGCTCTCGTGACGCAATGGCAAACACCAATAGCATCGCAACCAGCAATGCGGGCATCATTATAGGAACAACAATTCGTACAAAACTGATCAGCAAACTAGCGCCTGATACTCGTGCCGCTGCCTCAAGATTGCTGCCTATCTGGCGTAAAGCCGCTGAGGCATAACGTACCGGATAAGGGAGCAGTAAACAGCTGTAGGCTAAAAGCAGCATCCAACCCGTATTGTAGATAGGCATTGACCAAACCGGCTGGTTCCAGACCAGAATCAAACCGACAGCCACCACGATACCCGGCAAGGTATTAGGCAATAAGGAAAGCAGATCGAGCAACCCCTTACCACTAATTGACGCTCGCACAACCAGATAAGCCACTAAAGCCCCCAAAACACCGGTAACCAAGGCAGTGCCGGTTGCTAAAGTAAGGCTATTCGTCAATGCTGCCATTGCGCCACTTTGATTGGCAAATAGGCTTTGATAATGATTAAAGGTAAGATTATCAATACTTAAACCGCCTGACAGGGTCGTACTCAAAGAAGTGGCCAATACGGAAAAAATCGGTACCCCAACGGAGATCACGCCTACCAAGGCAAACAGGATAGCAACCGGCCAGCGTGCTCGCCCTAGCTCTACTGGCTCAAAGCTTGCTGGCTTACTGCCTTGAGACACATAAGAACGCCGAGTCACTATCCAGTGCTGCAGATAAAAAGCAAGCATCGCCAAACCAACCAAAATTAGCGATAAAATCGCCGCACCGGGCATATCCAGCGGCCAGTCGGAAAAACGTTCATGAATGCCAGTTACCAGAACTTTAAACCCAGCCTGTGCTCCTAAAGTTGCCGGAGTACCAAATTCTTCAATACTCAAAGCAAATACCAAGAGTAGGCTCGCGGCCAAACCGGGAATCGATAAGCACCTTGAGGTGATTGGTTTGCGTCCGTTGATAAGTAAATGGCGTCTGAGCTCCCAAATATTCGCTCAGGAAGCGGATCACTCGTTTTTGATATTGAGTGTAGCTAACTTGCTTGGGCATGGCGGGCTCTCCTTGGCAATCTTGTTGCGAAAAGAGTAACCAAGCTTTGGCCGGATGGGGAGGATAATAAGCTTATGAAAGTAATATCACGAGTGGAAAGACTAGGATCGGCCACCCGATTAGGGCACCGATCTTAAACTTAGTGAACGATTATCGCTGACTTTTCACGGCTTTTTTCGCCGCTTTCGCCAGTTGCTCGGCATCACTACGCGCTTGGGCAATGTGCTCAAGCAGCTTATCGGCGGGCTCATCGTTTGGGTCTTGCGCCACCAGCTCACCGCGGAAGGCTTTGGCCAAAATACTTTGCGTGAGGTTATCCACCCGCGCTTGGGATTTTTCACTTGATGACTTAACAGGATGTTTTTTATAAATAGTCTGAAATCGAGTTTAACGCAGCTTATCGGCAATCTTGCTTATGTGCTAGGTTGCCGATCACGCTTGGGCGATTGCTGATAGAAATTGAGCGAATTACTTGTTATCCGTTTGCTGTAGAAAAGTCTTTTTCTAACCAGTTAATCACTTAACCAAAACGCTTCCTGCTCCAAAGCTAAACCTTGTTTCTTCATTTCAGTCACCAGAGCTTGTAATTGAGGCGACTGATCTAAAAGACGTTGGCTATTTCGCTCGAAAATAGCAAAGTCACGAAAGGTATCCACCCATAACCGATTTTGTCCATAGCGCGCTAATCTCGACTGCCAGTTTGGCATTAGCCAAAAAGTGGCTCTTTCTCCAAGCTGATCTTTCAATCGGCGGTAATTATTTAGCCCAATGCCATCATAGTCAGCAAAAAGATAAACCAGCGGAGACCTTTCAGGCAGAGATAACCAGGTGATTAATTTATTATCTAACTGCCCTCGATACCAAATAACAGTACAAGGCTCATTGTTTGGTAGCCAATCTAGTCGATCAAATAGGGCTTGATTCTCCACTAACCAAATAGCGTGATGACTGTGAAGATTGCGGTTTCTTTCTTGACCGAGTTCCAGCGCCATTACGCCAAACGATTGTGTCGCTGTATGCAAATCTTGAGTGGGTACACCACACATTTCCCAGTATGGATTGGCTGACGTTTTTGCTAAAACATAGCTAATATCGTGGGTCACTCTACCCTGTTTACTGCTTCGGGCACTGGCTATATTGATGGCTCTTTGTGGCACAGATAGCGGCAGATCTTGGTGTGGTGAGAGTTGCTCTAGAGTAACTTTAACAATGGTCAGATCTTGAATACTGTAAGCGACACCTCGGCCACTGAGTGAGATACGTATGCTGTGAGTCTTTCGGCAAAATTCGTCGAGTTGTCGCCTCTGCGCAGTCGTCATTGTACTCGCTGCAATCGCGTCTGGATGTGCGTTAATGAGCCGTTTTAACGCAGCAATCAATGGCTGACTCATTGTGTTTTCTCCACTATTGGCCGAGTCACGATACCGCTTTCGATGGACGACAATAACTGCCAGCTATTACGGCTAATGACGTTTTTACCATTCACTTGGTGAATCGGCACACAATAACGAGCGGTGGTTAACGGTGCCGGCGAGGCAAAAATTAACGCGAAACCAAATTGCTCGGCTATCTCAATTAAGTTGGCTTGGTTCTTGGTATCCAATGCCAACGCCTCGTCCAAATAACAGACCGCTTTCATTTGGTGACGTTTGTCTTGCATTAGGTGCAGCATGGCAAGGCCGGTAACTAATTTTGCCATCAATACCGTGCCGTTAGACGCGGCGCTATCAATATCTTCAAATGACTCTTGCTGCTGCCCCTGCTTGGCTACGACAAATTCAAGCCGGAATAAATCGGCTACTCTTAATCCTTGGCGAGCATTGCCCTCTTCAATTAACGTATTTTTCGCCCGCTCTAGATCAGCATCATCTAAAATGCTCGCTTGATCGAACAAATCGAAACTCTGACCACTCTCTGTCTGTTCAGCTTGATGTATCAACACATTCATCGCTGCCACTAGCTGACTTTCCTCAACCGGTTCAATTTTAAACGTTTTTAAATCCGAGAGTTGGCGATGACTAATTAACCGATTGAACTCTTTCATTTTACTTTGCAAAGCAAGCAGACCACTACGTAACTCCCTTAAGCTCGCTGTCACATTAACCACCGCAGAACGCGCTTTTCTCTCTAACGCTTGCTTTTCATCATCTAAACAGTGGCTAAATTGAATAATGCCTTTTAGCTCTTCATCTTGAGTGGACGCCATGTGAAACTTCGTCAGCCCTTTTTGAACTAACTCATTTTTTATTTGGCGTAATTCTTTAGCTAGTTTATCTAGTTCTCGGCAATCTTCGATATACTGTTCAAGACGAATGGGCAATAACTCTAGACTCCATTCTTCAGTCGCTATCCATGGGGTATGAGGTTGCTCCACTAATGCCGTAAATAAAGCTTGGTCATCGATTCTCTGTTTCTTCAGCTTCTCGACACTAGCATTATCTAAAGTTAATTGACTCAGCTGCTCAGATACTTGATTAATTTGATCCGTCAGCGCTTGATAGTTGTCCTTGGCGCTATTTAAGGCAGCATTTATCGCCGAGAGATCTTGCTCGAACTTGATTTTTTGTTCTAAACGTTGTGGCTGATTGGCCGTTAATTGCTCAAGCTGCCGGTAATCGGCGATCGCCTGTTCACACTCTCTCACAACTCGATGCAGTTCGTTCTTCTTCTTTTCAGCCGCTTCTCTTTGCTGACTGATCTCTAACAGTTCTGTAAGGCTATTTATCTGCTGGTTAACGCTATCTAGCTCTTCCACCAGCTCTTGTTCGGTCTTTTGAATATGTTGAGGAATGAGCTCATCAAGAGATAAGGTTAAACCAGAAACAGTGATCGATGAGGCCGTTTCACCACTCAGTATTTCGCGCAGTTGATTAATATCGAGTAGATAGTGTGAGGGTGAACGCTGCATCACTTGCTGACTCAGCACTTTGTTCAATTTTTCCAGCTCATGTGCTTGGAGCAATTTGGAGAGATGAAGATATAAGTTATCATCTAACGTTTGCCGTTGCGTTTCCAACCTTTGGCGCTTTTCTGTCCGTTCTTTTAATTGTCTGGCTAAATCTGATGAAGAAGAACGTTGTGATTGAATACACAAGGCGGTCTGTTCTTCATAATGTTGTTTGGCTAGGTTGAGTTGGCTCTCTAAATAGGCTGGATTCGGAATCAACGCAAAGCGAGTTTGAAGCTCTTGATGCTGTTCTTCAGTACGTTTTAGGTTAGTGAGCTTGTTGTTTAATTCACTGCGAGCTTCAGCACGAGCGATATCCTGATTTCGTAATTCATTTTGTGTATTTTCAAGCCGATTTTTTTGTTTGGATAACTTTTCGGTCATCGTTTGCACGTGACCATGCCAATCCTGTAACAGTTGATTCACTTTGGATTGTGACGAAGCGATTTTACCTCTGAGCGACAATGTACGCTGAAATTTATGCTCCAGCTCTTCGATGGCCGCAAGATTATTCACCGCCGCTAGATACTGCTCCCGCTCTAAGTTGATATCTTGAAATGCCTTCTCCCATTCTTGCTTAAAATCGATACTCGCATTGGGCAGCTCACGGCTAAATATCTTGAGCAAGTAGTCTTTTACATCGCTGGAATTGAGCTTATCCAACCTGAGCGTTTTGGTGAGCACTTGCTGGAAAGAACGCGCATCACTGACGTGTTCAAGTTTGAATACCGTAAAATCAATATCACTGCTCCTCTTACTTTTTGCACCACCGTAAATCAAATGACGAAAATCTCTGTCATTGTATAGATTGACTCTATGCTGATGGCTAGCCAGATGGTTGACCAGTTTGTTTTGAGAAACAATATGACCATCTGCCAAACGATAATCATCCAGGTTCAATTCACCTTGGTAGGCAAAGTATTCATACTCGTGACCGACGCCTTTACCAACGCAGCCGAAAACAACGGTTCCGGTTTGAGGAAGTATAACTTCGAGCAGAATGTAAGCGCTGTTGTTTGGAAAATAGAAACGACGTGCCTTTTCAACGCTATGAGACCCAAAGTCCATTCTTCTTTGGTCAATGATCAATAGAAACTGGAGAGCGTTGATTAGACTGGTTTTACCGTGATTATTTGGTGCGATTAATGACACAGAATCATCCAGTGGCAGCTCTGCTCGCTGATATCCAGCGCTGCCAATTAATGCTAGTCGTTGAAAACCGTAATTTAGCATGATTCATCCTCCTTAGCAGTGAGTCCATCGCTGACAGAGGCTTGCTCGGTAATCGCCTCAAAGTGGTCTAAGTAACGATATACCGAAGGCAATAAGCGCCAGTGGTTGTTTTCTTGAATCGCAAAGCCTTTTCGCACCGCATTTTCGAGTATTTTTACCAATGCACCCTGATCTAACTCTTCTGCATCCAACAATCCTTGATGCTTTTCATAGACCTCATGCAGCACTTTATTGTCAATGTTCCACTGGTAAAACTGACTCAAAGAACGACCATTATCCGCTTGGTAATCAAAAATCACCATCAGCAGCAAAGCCAACTGACGCGATTGCTTATTGATGCTTTGATTCCCCTCATCGTCATGAAACCAAGCAAAACCACGCCCATCGATACGTAGCTCAAACCCTAGGTTAGAAAATAGATGTCGATACTGCTCTGATTGCTGCTCGAGTTCATACCACAGGGCCGCATCTGTCGAACGGTTCAGGTGCCGACCTGAATTGAATAAGCCGAACAGTTCTGTGAGATGTGTCAGTTCAGTTAAGTCGAGTTTGCTATTTTGCATTATCCATACCCTTTGTACTTTTTGGGAGAGTCAAGGTCGTTAGTTGATGAGGATGATAAGTGACAGAGACGGTGCTGAGCGTTGTGGTGCAAAGATTTGATCCCAACAGGCTTTGCCATTGTGGTTCTCGCACCAGCTCATGATAGAGACGGAGTAATTCTGTATCAGGTAAATAGCGATAGTGTGTCGTTAACCAAGTCATGAGATTCTCAACCGGCAATGCTTCTGAAAGTTGTTCACGCAATCGCTGTTCATCGATCCAATTCACTAAGAGGTTATCCGGCAGCGATACTTCATCCGGAAAAACAATAGAACTCGGTTCGAAATTCAAAAATTCCGCCATCAATTGCCGCACTTCGTTACCTATTTGGATTTTACTGGTACGACTGGTTTTCCATATTGGTAAGCCGATTGCATTTAGCCCTCGAACTAGCCCCTTCTTACGAACTTGGCTTATTTGCTTGCTAATCACAGCAGAAAGCTGGTTATGTAACCGCGCTTCCTCTCTCAGTGGTAACAAGGTATCTGCACATTGTTGAGCGATAATTCGTCCTTGGTATCGTAGATCTTTAACTTGATAAGCTATCTGACGCATTGCCAAGCGTTGTTGATATAACGAACCACGAATTGCCAGAGTATCCACCGCTTTATCGAGCGCTTCTTCCGCTTTTTCCAACAATGGATAAAAACTACCACCAAGACCGCTATCCATCATTTCATTCATGGGTTCAACGTACTTGTCATACACTTCAAGAACTTCACGATAGCGCCGTTCAATTGGCACACTGGTGTCTGCTGATTTAGCCGCTTCAGCAATGTCAAAAATGGCTTGCTTGTCTTGTGTTAATTGTTGGGTAATTTTTCTCGTCAGCTCTGATAATTGGTTAGCGCCTGTACGCAGTAAATCATTATCGGTGTCTTCAAGTCCCTTTAATACTTGACTAGTCGCGTTTTTGATTGCTTCAACGCGAGCTTTGAGCACTGCTGACAAACCAAGCTCATGCTCCTGAGTCAAACCACGTACAAAATCCACCACCAACGTGTTGATCTGATAATCACTACTTCGGCTGATAGGCTGCAAAATGTCCGCGTTGATAAGACTCGTCAGCACGGTGTTAGTATCTGCATCTTTGTTTTTATACTGGTTTATCACTTGTTCGAGGATGCGGAGCTGAAATGCAGGGAACTCTCGAGAAAGACGAGTTAGCTGCTCGACCACTTCCCAATGGCGATGCAATTGATAGGTGAGACTTTTGGGCGCAACCATTGCACTTCCTTATCCAAAAAGTGATATCTTTGATTCACCAATACTAGGCATAAATTGAAACTGAACTCATAATGTCTAGTTAATGGCAACAGGTAAATAGTGCATCCATAAACATGTCAAATAACTAGACAAAGGTCTTAAAATGGGTAAGAGGCCAATACGTTGGGATCTACTGATGGAGGTAGATAAAATCCCATGTGACAATAACGCTGGTGATTTATGATCAGCAAGATGTGGAAACCCTAACCCATTAATTTTAATGATCTTAAGGCGTAAAAAAAGACGCCCTAGGACGTCTTTTTTTATAATATGGCGGTGAGTGAGAGATTCGAACTCTCGGTACGTTGCCGTACACACACTTTCCAGGCGTGCTCCTTCAGCCACTCGGACAACTCACCGTAATGGGCTAGCATCTTGTGCTAACGAGGCGCTAATTTAATGATATTCATTAATAGGGTCAAGCAGAAATCTTAAAAAAACTCACATCTTGGCTTGTTTGGCTAATTATTACCTCATTTGTTCAAAAACCCTTCATCAGTTCCCTGGATGCTCGCATTGATCGTACGTTTAGAGTTAAGATAACTTCACTTTTTGCTGTTGACTATGAGGCTTTACTTTGACCTTAAACGATATTCTAAGCGCTGCAGATTTAGAAGATAAACTTCTTAATGAAGCGAAAACCCAGGGCTTTATTACTGCCATGGCCCTCGCGCCGAATGTTCTTCCTCCTTCAGAATGGTTGCCATTTTTGTGGGGTGGTGATGATACGGCTCCCTTTAGTGATGCAAAGCAGATGGAAAGCTATTTTGGGTTGATTATCCGTTTATGGAATGAATATCGCCCTGCTCTTTTAGACGGCAGTTGGTCTTGGCCTGAAGGATGTGAACTGGATGAAGAAGATATCGTCACACAGAATACTCGTGATTTCTGTGAAGGGGTTTTACAGGGCTGGCAATTAACGCGTGATGATTGGGAAGTGCTGATGCCAGAAAATAGTCAAGAGAATGCCCTGATGGGGGGGGTGTTGTTATCGTTGAGCATGTTGTACGATCCAGAAACGTCTTTGGCCACCTTAGCTGAACAAGGCATGAACGATTTAGATCAGTTTACTGAAATCTATAACGCGATTCCTGTGATGCTATGTGGTTTAACTCAGCGTGCCGCCGATTTAGCGGAGTCTGACTCTTAATAACCACGCCAGCGATCACAACCATCTAAAGCATCAACTCAAAAAAACCGTCAGTCGCAACTGACGGTTTTTTCATTAAGCGTTCCCTTGTACTTGGAGATTGAGCTGCTCAGCAAAATCCAACATGCGATTTAAAGGCACCAAGGATTTCACTCGTGTCGCTTCATCAACAAACACCTCATGCTCTTCACCGCCATCGCGTAGTGCTTGTTCTATGGCTTTCAATCCATTCATTGCCATCCACGGACAATGAGCACAGCTGCGGCAGGTGGCTCCTGCACCAGCCGTGGGCGCTTCAATTAATTGTTTCTCTGGCACCATTTGCTGCATTTTAAAGAAAATGCCTTTGTCCGTTGCCACAATCATGGTTGATTGAGGGAGTGTTTTGGCTGCCTTGATTAATTGACTGGTCGAGCCAACCGCATCAGCCAGTTCAACGACGCTGGCCGGAGATTCAGGGTGAACGAGAATCGCAGCATCTGGATACAACCCTTTCATTTTGCGTAAGGCATCGGCAGAAAACTCATCATGTACTACGCACTCGCCTTGCCACAAGAGCATTTCTGCTCCGGTCTTTTTAGCAATATAAGCGCCAAGGTGACGGTCTGGTCCCCAGATAATCTTTTTATCTTGTGAATCAAGATGCTCAACAATATCTAAGGCAATGCTTGAGGTAACTACCCAATCTGCGCGCGCTTTAACTGCGGCTGAGGTATTGGCATAAACAACAACGGTGTGCTCGGGATGGGCATCACAAAATTCGGTGAACTTATCAGCAGGACAACCTAAATCAAGCGAACACTCGGCTTTTAAGGTTGGCATCAGAATCCGCTTTTCTGGAGTCAGTATTTTCGCTGATTCCCCCATAAAACGTACACCAGCAATAATTAGTGTGGTTGCAGAATGACGATTACCAAATTTAGCCATTTCTAGTGAATCGCCGACAAAGCCGCCCGTCTCTTCAGCTAAGGCTTGAATTTCTGGGTCAGTATAGTAATGGGCGATCAGTACAGCATCTTTCTCTTTTAGTAACCGCTTAATGCTTGCTAAATAGGTAGTTTTCTCCATCTCACTAAGAGGAATAGGCTTAGCTGGGAAAGGGTAAACGGTGTCTATTTTATCCAGTATATGACTCATTGCTCTGCTCTATGGATCATTATAATAATTCGCATATTGTACACTGTATCGGTCATCGTACACAAAAAAACCAGACTGAAATCAACATACCCTCCCTATTTGAAGCTGCAGCGGTGTTGGCTCCGTTCGTTCACTCCAATCGCATAGTTTCTATGCTCATGGGAATTCACTCACTTGCCGCCTACTTGCAACTCAACGTAGTTGAGGTATAGAACACTTAATAAAAAGCCACTCATAAGAGTGGCTCAGCATTATCCATTTATATCAATTCGTTACTTTAATTTATCCTGAGCGGCTTTCGCCGAAGCACTATTCGGATATTCATTAATTACTTGCTGATAATATTTCTTTGCTTGCGCCGCATTATTATTACGCGCAGCGATATCACCGAGCTTGACTAAAGCATCAGCGCGTTTATTCGAATCGGAATAACTTAATACCGCCGCAAAGCTTTTCGCTGACTGCTGATCTTGTCGCTTAGCGAAATGTAACTGACCAAGCCAGTAGTGGGCATTTGCCGCAAAACTAGAATCCGGATAATCAGCTTGGAATTTTTCAAATGCTGCTATCGCACCAGCGTAATCACGCTTTTTTAAAATTAAATCCACGGCATTCTGATAAGCCGCTTGCTCGTTTACATCGCTACTAAAAGTACCGAGTGGTAACTCATCACTTTGATTGCTAGCTGTGACATCTGCTACAGATGGCGATTGTTTAGCTGCACTACGTAGATTATCGAGTTCAACAAACAGTTCACGCTGGCGCTGCAACATTTGCTGCATATCGTAGGTATTTCTTTCTAGTTGGCCACGGAGCTCATTAATTTCTAGTGCCATTTCGTCGAGTTGCTGCTGCATTTGCAACTGCATACGGTTGCGATTTTCAAGCAATCGTTCTAAACGGGCAACATCACCTTCATTTGACACGGCGCGGTTAGCCGACGTTGAGACTGAACGCTGACTAAGATCGGATACTGGAGCTGGTGCAGCGAGCGTAATGCTCGCTGCACTTGCCAGTAACGTAAGCGTAAAAACTTGCTTTAAGTTACTGAACATGAGGGATACCTCAATTAGTAAACAAGAACAGCTCGGCGGTTCTTCGCGTAAGCTTCTTCAGTTTGACCTAGAACCAGTGGTTTTTCTTCACCATAGCTCACGATCGAAATTTGATTGGCTTGTACACCCAGAGCCTCTAAATATTTGGCTACAGCGTTAGCACGACGCTCACCAAGCGCAATGTTGTACTCTGGTGTACCGCGCTCATCAGCGTGGCCTTCTACTGTCACTTTTAGACTCGGGTTTTTGCTTAGGTAAGCAGCATGGGCAGCAAGCATTTCTTCGTAACTACGTGCGATAGTGGCATTGTCAAATGCAAAGTAAATGGTTTGCGTTTCACGAAGTGCTTGCTCTTTAAGCTCTTGCTCTGACAACTGACCATATTCACCGATTGGAGAAACAACGGTAGTATCAACACCACCCGCGCTACCAGACGTAGTTTGGTTAGTCTGTGAACCTGACGCTGATGCGGCGTCATCACTTGAGCTACATGCAGTAATAGCTAAAACAGGTAGCGCAATTAGGAGTCCCTTGAGAACTTTATTAAGTTGCATCTTATTTTCCTTACTATGAAATAGTTAGTTGCTAAATTATATGTTGGCTATAAAAACGGAGACCACGCTGGCGATCTAACTCGTCCATTGGTTGCCGGTAACCTTGCTTTAAATCGCCCATCAATAGAAACCATCGATAAGACGTTGGCCTGATTATACATCGAACTATAAATAACCATGCCACCATTTGGAGCAATACTTGGAGACTCATCTAACAAAGTTTGTGTTAATACTTGTAATGCACCGGTCTCAAGATCTTGTTTGGCTATATGAAAGCCTGAATTACTTCGATTCACCATGATCATGAATCGGCCATCCGGGGTAATCTGCCCACCGAGATTCTGCCGTCCTTGCCATGTTAATCGGTCCACCGCCTGATTTGCCAAATTTACTCGATAAATCTGCGGGTTACCACCCCTATCTGAGGTAAATATGAGCGACTTACCATCAGGATGCCAAAATGGTTCGGTATTATTTGAACGGCCATGGGTGATTTGTGTGAGTTTACGAGAAGCTAAATCAAGCGTATAGACTTGCAGCGTCCCAGTTTTCGACAGAACTAATGCCAGTGTTTTACCATCTGGAGAAAACCTCGGTGCACCATTATGTCTTGGGTATGAGGTTAATTTTTCACGTTCCCCAGTGTAGATATCCATAATAAATATCTCAGCTTGGCCATTTTGAAAACTGACATAAGCCAACTGACGACCGTCTGGTGACCACGCTGGAGACATCAATGGCTGTTTAGAACGCAGCACCAAGCGCTCATTATAACCATCGTAGTCAGCAACACGTAATTGATAAGGGAAAGCGTCTTTATCATTAACGACAACATAAGCGATACGCGTTAGAAAAGCGCCTTTTTCACCTGTTAGTTCTTCATAAACTAGATCAGAGATACGATGCGCATATTCACGCATTCGTGGCGCAGGTACCGTAGCGACTTTGTTAAATAACACATGATCTTTAGACAGCACAAGCTGCCCATCAGCACTTAACGCTCGGCTTTGCCCTTGGGTCAACTGACCACGAACCACGTCAACCAACTGATAATTAATAACATAATTGCCTTGTTGATTGAGAGTAATTGAACCGGTCAGTAATGCATCAACGCCAATTCGAGTCCATGCATCAAACGTAACCTCAGTTTCACTGTAAGGCGTTTGTGGCATTCTATCGGTGGCAATGGGACTAAACTTGCCACTGCGTTGTAAATCGGAAGCAATCACCGCCGAAATATCTTCCGGTAGTGGTGTTTTTCCTTCCCATTTAAAAGGAACAATGGCAATTGGACGAGCAGAATTAATACCGTCGGTAATCACCAACTCTAGTGCCCCATAGGCAAGTTGCATACTACTGGTGAAAACCAGTAACCATCCTATTATTAATCGCTTTAACACAAACGGTTCCTTTTACTCAGGTGCTACAGTTAAATTAATGTTTTTCAGCCTTTCAATAAGATCCTTTTCATCGGCGGTAGGAAGAGGGAAACTACCAACTTTTGCTATCGCTCTCTTAGTCGCTGCGCATAGCCGATTATCGCCATTGAGTACTTGAACGTCACCTACTATAGCATCTGTGCCAGTAGGGATGAGACGTAAATTAACTCGACACTGTCGTCCTCGAAAACTATCCTCAAGCAGCAAGTTTTGTTGGATCATTTGGGTATAGATAGCTCCCCAACGCTGCGCTTCATTGGCAAGATGCTGTGATCGCGCTGCGGAAATGCTTTGCGCTTCACTTTCCAGACCAGAAAAAATGCTGTTCATCGCCGCTTCTTGCTCTTTGCGTTCACGCTCTAGTCGAGCCAAACGTTGCTGCTCTTGTCGAGCTTTTTCTGCCGCCTCTTTAGCGGCTTTTTCTTTCGCAATTCGTTCTTGTTCAGCACGCTTTGCTGCTTCTTGTTCTTGACGCGCCTTTTCTTGCGCGGCCTGAGCTGCTTTCTCACGAGCAATACGCTCTTGTTCTGCTTTCGCTGCCGCGGCTTCTCTTGCTACTCGCTCCGCTTCGGCTTTTTTGGCTGCTTGCTCCGTAGCTTTACGTTGCGCTTCAGCTTTTGCAGCACGTTCTTGCTCTTGACGCGCTTTTTCTTCAGCCACTTGACGCTGTTGTTCTTGCTGTTGGCGAACCCGCTCAGCTTCTCGAGCCGCTTGTGCCTCTCGCGCTTGCTGCTCTTTCAGTTGACGAATGCGCTCTTCTTCGGCTTTTCGGTTACGTTCGAGCTGTTCGGTTTCACGACGCAGCTTATCTAATCGCTCTTGCTCTTGTTTTGCCGCAGCCTCACGCTGATTACGTATCTGCTGTGCTTGTTGTTGAATCAAGCTAGGATCAATCACGACCGCTTGCATCATCGCTCCAGCAGAAGGCGTTTCTGGTTTTGACTGTGTAAAATCCGCACCCCAAAAAAGCACCACAACTAAAAGAACATGAAGGGCAACCGAAATCAACCATGGTTTGTTATCGGCACGTTGCAATGTTTTTTTTGCTTTCATTAGCAATGGCAAACCTATTATTTTATGTCTGTTAATAGACCGACTTTTGCAACACCGGCTCGACTCAATTCATCTAAAACTAAGACAATTTCCGCATACGGTGTCGCAGCATCTCCCCCAACGGCAACGGGTGAATCCGGTTTTAATGATAACTCAGCTTTTACTCGAACAATCAAATCTTGCAATGAGAGTCCACGTTGCATCTCTTCATCATTGACGCTTAGTCCTAAGTTACCCGCTTGATCAACCTCAACAATGATAAAGCTTGCTTCACTGTCTCCAGCAAGCTCTGCCGTTGATTGAGCGATGGTCGTTCTCGGCAACTCAACCTCTACCCCTTGAGTAATGAAAGGTGAGGTCACCATAAAGATGATCAACAGCACCAACATGACATCGATATAGGGTACGACATTGATCTCTGCTGTCATCTTCCGTTTCTTCGGTTGATAGCCAGTCATGCGTTATTCCCTACCCGCCATCGCTTGGCGGTGTAAAATACTATGAAACTCTTCGGAAAAAGTAGCGTAAATATGTTCTAGCTTAGTCACTTTACTGCTGAATCGATTATAAGCAATGACGGCTGGAATGGCAGCAAACAGACCCATTGCTGTTGCGACCAAAGCTTCGGCAATACCAGGAGCTACCATGGCTAACGTAGCCTGCTTAACAGCACCTAAGGCGATAAAGGCATGCATAATCCCCCAGACCGTTCCAAATAGGCCGATATATGGAGTAATTGAGCCAACTGTCGCTAAAAAAGGCAAATGCGCTTCTAGCTCATCAACTTCACGAGCGACGGTCACTCTCATCGTCCGCCCGGTACCTTCCATAATATAATCAGGTGCATTGGCGTTACTTTTGTGTAAACGAGCAAACTCGGTAAAACCGCTGTAGAAAATCTCTTCGGTACCTTCTAGCGTGTCTTTACGCTTTTTGACCTCTTGATACAAAATAGACAGGTCGGTGCCTGACCAAAATTTATCTTCAAATTCTTCGGCTTGACGTTCCGCTTGTGCCAATGCTTTATGACGTTTAATAATCACTGCCCAAGAAGCAACTGACATAGCTAAAAGAATTAACATCACCAATTTAACCAGTAAACTGGCTTGTAAAAATAGATCGAGCATTGAAATATCAGCAGTCACTATGAGTAAACTCCAAAATCATTGATTGAGGCAATCCAATCGGCCTCATTTTCTGGTTATCGATACATGCTACCTTAACTAAGGCTTTACACAATAGCTGTCCGTTAGGATTGACCAGCTCTTGACAGAAAGTTAAAGAGACTTTTTTAAGTTCAACGACCGAGGTTTTCACGGTTAATTGATCATCCAAACGTGCAGCACGGATGAAATCAACACTCGCACTTCGGACCACGAAACCGATATTTTGTTCCAATAATTGCTGTTGAGAAAAACCCAACGAACGCAATATTTCGGTACGCGCACGTTCAAAGAACTTCAGATAATTGGCATGATAAACCACACCACCCGCGTCGGTGTCTTCATAATAGACCGTTATCGGCCAATCAAAAATTTGCCCCATAATGCCAAGTCGCCTCAGTCATGGTTAAGATGAGTTGATTACTATACCGCATCTCGGCAGCGCGAGTACAAGAAGAAGCGTAAGATTTTGTTGGAATGTGCTAAAAAAATAGCGCTATCTGATTAAAAGATAGCGCTATCGTTACTTTGCTGTCGTGTCAGTCTTATGAATGACTTTACGATGCTCCTGAAAAACGCAAGAACAAGAACCCAACGAGGATTGGCAGTGAAAAGTAAGGACTAAAAACGCCTTGCCATAACCAATAACGTGGCTTGAAACCAACCCCGTAAACCATACTTGAACACATTGCCCAAATCAGTAATGGACCAATAATGGCATTGAACCCACCAATACTCACTGCATAGGCTTCAGGATCCCACATGACCATTGCAACATGGTAAAACCCTAACACCATAACTAATGCTCTAAGAGCACCTTTATCTAATGGTTGATGCAGTCTAGTGAGTCGTTCAGACCAATCACTCACGGTCTTTATCCATCATTTCAGAGTGCTCTAACCAAAGAGCATTGATGATGCCAAACGCACAAGCCAGCAATACACCAAGAATCCATGCAAAATACCACATTGTTTCGCTCCTTAGTAAAGTGAGTTGTTGTTATCTTCGATGTACTTGTTATCCAAGCGACCGAACATTTTATAGTAAGACCATACCGTGTAACTCAAGATAATAGGGACCATAACAAAAGCTACCCCAGTCATTAAGTTCAGAGTTAACTCACTCGATGTTGCATCCCACATGGTTAGGCTATGACTTGGTACTAAGTCTGAAGGCATGACAAATGGGAACATCGCAAAACCAGCGGTTAAGATGATCCCAGCATTACCAAGACTTGATACTAAAAACGCCAAAGCGCATTTTTCAAAACGTGACGCTAAAACAGCCAGTAGCGGCATAACCACCCCAAGCGCAGGAGCCAACCACAAGATAGGATACTGTTGGAAATTATGCATCCAAGCACCCGCTTCACGAATTACTTCTTTATTTAGCGGATTAGAGGCAGCCGAAGTATCAATTGCACTGACAATCACATAACCATCAATATGTTGAATCCAAAAACCACCCAACACAAACAAGACAAAGGTTAACAAACCGGCTAATTGTGCGGTATTGCGTGCACGAGTATGCAAATCGCTGGTGGTTTTCATTTGTAACCACGTGGCACCTTGCATCAAGATCATAAACAAGCTAACTAATCCGCACACTAAAGCAAAAGGATTGAGCAAGCCAAAGAATGAACCGTGATAACTTGGCATCATCAGTTCGTTCAATTGGAAAGGAACGCCCTGTAACAAGTTACCAAACGCGACACCGAAAATGATTGGTGGCACAAAACCACTGATCGAGATACAAATGTCCCAGGTATTACGCCATTTTGGATCTTCTATCTTAGAGCGATAGTCTAAGCCCAGAGGGCGTAACCAAAGCGCAGCAAGAGTGACCATCATCGCCAGATAAAATCCAGAGAATGATGTGGCATAAACCAAAGGCCAAGCGGCAAATAGTGCACCACCAGCGGTAATGAGCCACACCTGGTTACCATCCCAGTGAGGGGCAATCGAGTTAATCATCACTCGACGCTCAGAGTCGTTTTTACCCAAAATGGGGACTAATGCTCCAACCCCCATATCAAAGCCATCGGTGATGGCAAAACCGATAAGTAGGACACCAATCAGTACCCACCAAATCAGTCGTAAGATCTCGTAATCAAACATATTGCTTTCTCCTTGCCTAGGCTTCGACTTGACGGTTGACTTTGTCTTCCAACGAGCTGCCATTTTGTTCGAAATGGTAGCGGCCAGTTTTCAAGCTACTTGGGCCTTTACGAATGAACTTCAGCATTAAATACACTTCAGCAATAAGGAATAACGTATACAGCGCTAAGATCGCAATCAGTGATGTCCAAATTTGTCCCGCCGTCAATGCGGATGCCGCAACGTTAACCGGAAGTATTTCACCTACCGCCCAAGGCTGACGACCGTATTCAGCGACAAACCAACCCGCCTCAGCAGCAATCCATGGTAATGGAATACTCCATAGTGCCGCTTTGAGCACCCACTTTTTCTGCTCGATTTTTTGGCGACAAGTTTGAACAAACGCCGCGCCGAACACAAACAACATAATAAAGCCACAGACCACCATGATACGGAAAGACCAGAATAGCGGCCATACCGTAGGGATAGAATCGTCTGCTGCGGCTTGGATTTGCGCCTCTGTAGCATCAACAACATTCTCAGTGTATCGTTTTAGCAGTAAGCCATAACCGAGATCTTGCTTAACCTCATTAAAGGCCAGCATGTTCTCTTCCGATTTATCACCAGCACGAAGTTGCTGTAATAGGTCGTAGGCATACATACCATTACGGATACGATCTAAATGCTCTTCACGTAGATCACGTAAACCGGTGACTTCTTTATCTAATGAACGAGTCGCGATAATCCCCATCAGATAAGGAATTTTGACCGCATAATCCGTTTGCATCGTTTCTTGGTTAGGAATACCAAATAGGGTAAACGCAGCAGGAGCAGGTTCAGTGTGCCACTCAGACTCGATAGCCGCTAGTTTTACCTTTTGTACATCACCCAGCTCATAACCTGATTCATCACCCAGTACAATTACAGACAGAACTGCGGCAATACCAAAAGAGGCAGCGATAGCAAATGAGCGACGAGCGAACGCAACATCACGTCCCTTCAGTAGGTAGTAAGCGCTGATACCAAGAATAAACATCGCCCCGGTGGTGTATCCAGCTGCCACTGTATGAACGAATTTAACTTGTGCGACCGGGTTGAGTACCACATCAGCAAAGCTAACCATCTCCATACGCATGGTTTCAAAATTGAACTCAGCACCTACAGGGTTTTGCATCCAACCGTTAGCAACAAGAATCCACAAGGCAGAGAAACTAGAGCCTAAAGCAACCAGCCAAGTTACGGTAAGGTGTTGGCGTTTAGAAAGCCTATCCCATCCAAAGAAGAACAAACCGACAAAGGTTGATTCTAAAAAGAAAGCGACCAGCGCTTCAATGGCGAGCGGCGCACCAAAAATATCGCCGACGTAGTGGGAATAGTAAGACCAGTTAGTTCCGAACTGGAACTCCATGGTCAAGCCAGTCGCCACACCCAGTGCAAAGTTAATCCCGAAAAGCTTACCCCAGAACTTTGTCATGTCCTTATAGATTTGCTTATCGGTCATTACATAAAGTGACTCCATAATGGCGAGTAAAAACGCCATGCCCAAAGTCAATGGAACGAATAAGAAGTGATACATCGCTGTCAGTGCAAACTGCAACCGCGATAGCTCCACTACATCAATCATGGTAACTCCTTTGTGTCGGCTGAATGACACTTATGACATAACGCCCAACGTATACGTGAATTAAACGTAAGATCACCGCTTAATTTCTTGTAATGAATTGTTGCAATTATGTGCCGTTGTGGTTAGTAAATCGTTAAGCTCTAGCTAATATAGCTGCGACTAATACTACTGCCAAAGACCCTGAGTTTCAAAGGGTTTGTTTGGGAAAGCGCTTTGATTTAAATCAATTTCCGTGACACATCAATGCGCAAAAAAACAACAAAATGATACAAATCAAGAAAAGGTCAGATTGGGTGTTTTAATAAGGTAAAAAAAAGCAGAGTGGATACGGATATTAAACACAATCAGTTAACAATAAACTCAATTAGTCTATTTTTCGTCATTTTAAGTAATGTGTAAAAATGTGACCAAAATAAAAATATTTTGAGCTTATTCCGCTTTTTCTATCGTGGAGTATTAAGCACTCTCCTCACGTCGCTTCATGTCGCCACTCAATAGCCAGCTAGGCTCTGACATAAACACACATAAATCATATAGAGCACGTATGACATGGTCATAAAGGAATCACAGGAGATATTTTGCAGATAAGGTAACCTCAATACTGCCGATAGTTGAAGCATTCGGCAGTATTGAGGTTATTGATCAGAAAAGCGAAGCTTTACCTCGATTAATGATGAAATAGCGTATCGAATTGAAATCAGAGACTACTTTTCTATTCCAAAATGCAGATAAGCTCGATCGGTTGCAATACGTCCACGAGGGGTACGCTGCAAATAACCTTGCTGAATAAGGAAAGGTTCTAATACATCCTCAATGGTATCTTTCTCTTCGCCAATCGCCGCGGCCAAGTTATCAAGCCCAACCGGGCCACCAGAGAATTTTTCCATGATCGCCAACAGTAGCTTTCTGTCCATATAATCAAAACCGAGATGATCGACATCAAGCATATCGAGCGCTTTACCCGCCGTATCCAGACAGATATGTCCATTTCCTTTCACTTCTGCATAATCTCGCACTCGGCGCAATAAGCGGTTAGCAATCCGTGGTGTACCTCGCGCGCGGCGCGCGACCTCTAATGCCCCATCCGCATCCATTGATAGTCCAAGGCATTGCGCGCTGCGCTGCACAATATTCTGTAAATCAGCGACATTGTAATATTCTAGACGTTGGACAATACCAAAGCGGTCGCGTAATGGTGAAGTGAGCGATCCAGCGCGGGTGGTAGCTCCAATCAGGGTAAAAGGCGGCAAATCGATTTTAATTGACCGAGCAGCAGGACCTTCACCGATCATAATATCTAATTGGTAATCTTCCATAGCAGGATAGAGTACTTCTTCGATCATTGGACTCAGACGATGAATTTCATCAATAAATAGAACATCATTTTCATCCAAATTGGTCAGCAACGCGGCAAGATCACCGGCTTTTTCCAATACTGGACCTGAGGTAGTACGAATATTCACGTCCATTTCGTTAGCGACAATATTAGCTAACGTAGTTTTCCCCAGTCCAGGAGGACCAAAAATTAATAAGTGATCGAGAGGTTCACTGCGTTTTTGTGCCGCTTGGATAAAAATTTCCATTTGATCACGAACATGATCTTGTCCTTGATAGTCGGCAAGTTTTTTCGGTCGAATAGCCCGATCAATCACTTCTTCCTCTTTAAAAGCAGGACTGATTGGGGCAATAAGGCGATCGGCTTCGATCATAACAGAGATTCCCATGGTGTAATGATAAGGGCGACAGAGTCAGTCTTAATTAGCATAGTTCAAGGTGGTAAGTGAGACGCTGCAGCCACGCAGACAATAAACCTATCATCATCAGACCATTGATTTTAATGCTTCTCTAATTAATTGCTCACTGGTCATTCCCGGTTTTGCCATTTGAGAAACCACTTTAGAGGCTTGGACGGGTTTATAACCTAAAGAAAGTAAGGCACTGATCGCCTCTTCTTGAGCATTTTGCTCTGCAGTTACAGGGGAATGATCTAATGGTGCAGCATCCGTCGCTGGGGTAAATAAGTCGCCACTTCCCCAGCCTTTAAGACGGTCTTTCATCTCAACTAATAATCGTTCGGCGGTTTTTTTACCTACTCCAGGCAGTTTAATCAAGGTTGAGATATCCTCACGTTCAACGCAAGCCACAAACTGGCTTGCCGTCATACCGGATAAAATCCCCAGTCCCATCTTCGGACCAACCCCATTGGCTTTGATCACTTCTCGAAATAAAGCCCGCTCGCTCACCGTATTAAAACCATACAAAAGTTGGGCATCTTCGCGGACCACAAAATGCGTGTAGATGATCGCTTCTTCATTAATGTTCGGCAGTTCATAAAAACAACTCATCGGCATTTGTACTTCATAACCAACGCCATTGACTTCAATCACGATTTGCGGAGGTTGTTTTTCTATTAATAGGCCACGCAGACGTCCAATCACTGGAATTTCCTTGCTGATAACTAGGAGAGAATGAGTTAGATAATAATAAATAACTGGATGGATAGCCAGTTAAACTCAGCGATAACGTCCACGCCGAGCATGAGTGGCTTTACCAGCTAAAGCCAATAACGTTTTATTGGTGTTGGCATGGCAGATAGCAACCCCTAACGCATCCGCGGCATCCGCTTGAGGCTTTGCTGGTAATTTTAACATTTGTTGCACCATATGCTGGACCTGAGTTTTATCCGCCCCCCCTGTCCCAACTACCGCTTGTTTAATCAAGCGTGCCGCGTATTCATAAACGGGTAAATCAGCATTCACGGCGGCGACAATGGCACTACCACGAGCTTGACCCAGTTTTAACGCTGAATCGGCATTTTTCGCCATAAATACTTGTTCAATAGCAAAAGCATCTGGCTGAAATTGAGTGATGATTTCACTTACCCCAGCGTAAATTTGTTTGAGTCGTAAAGGAAACTCCTGCTCTGAGGTACGAATACAACCACTACCAAGATAAATAAGCTGACGGCCTTGTTGACGAATAACGCCATAACCAGTAATGCGTGATCCGGGATCGATGCCCAGAATTATTGACATGTTTTATTCCTAGTTGAACGACCTAAACAACATCTGATTATCACCAGTCCGTGAACGCAAGCTATTAACATAGCTAAAAATATCGTGGACAAGGCATAAAGCGTCATTCATCACTCGCCACGTTAGATAAAAAGATAATACTCAGCAGAAAAGAACACAGCGGGCCATAAACCCGCTGTGTCGTAGACATGGTTGGCTTATTTGCGTCGCCAAGTGGTTCCGTTCGGACCATCCTCTAAAATAATGCCCATCTCTGTCAGCTTGTGACGAGCAAGATCCGCATTAGCCCAATCTTTATTCGCGCGTGAGTCATTACGCAGTTTGATCAACGCTTCGATTTCCTCGGCTTGGTCATCATTTGCAACCGAACTTTGCAAAAAGCGTTCTGGCTCTTGGTATAGAATACCAATCACATCCGCTAACTCGCGCATTAATGCCCCTAAAGCACTCGCCTGAAGCATATCTTCTGTTTTAAGTCGGTTAACTTCACGTGCCATATCAAATAAGACCGAGTAGGCCTCTGGGGTATTAAAATCATCATTCATCGCGCTGGTAAAGCGGCTGACATACTCTTCACCACCAGCCGCTGCGACCGTCATATCCAAACCACGCAAGGCAGTATAGAGACGCTCTAAAGACGCTCGAGCTTGAGTGAGGTTTTCTTCACTGTAATTTAATTGGCTACGATAATGCCCAGACATTAAGAAATAACGTACGGTTTCTGGGTCATAATGTTGCAACACATCACGAATGGTAAAGAAATTACCCAGCGATTTTGACATTTTTTCTCTGTCTACCATCACCATGCCACTGTGCATCCAAGTATTCACATACTGGGTATCATGAGCGCAGCAAGATTGGGCAATTTCATTTTCATGATGAGGAAACTGTAGATCCGAGCCACCACCATGGATATCAAAGTGATTACCCAAGATAGAAGAATTCATCGCTGAACACTCAATATGCCAACCAGGACGTCCAGGCCCCCATGGGGATTGCCACGTGGGTTCGCCCGGCTTAGACATCTTCCATAATACAAAATCGAGTGGGCTACGTTTTGCAGTCTCAATATCAACGCGAGCACCGGCCTGCAGTTGGGTTAAATCTTGCTTGGAGAGTCGGCCATACTCTTTAAATTTGCTGACCTCAAACATAACATCGCCATTGTCTGCAACATAAGCAAAACCGCGATCAATTAGCCGTTCTACCAAAGCAATGATTTCTTCAATATAAGCCGTGGCACGTGGTTCTACATCAGGACGCAATATATTGAGCGCATCAAAATCGGTGTACATCTCTTGAATAAGTCGTTCCGTCAACGAGTCACAAGATTCTTCATTCTCAGCGGCACGTTTAATGATTTTGTCATCAATATCAGTAATGTTGCGCACGAAAGTTAAATCATAACCCAAATAGCGTAAGTAGCGTGATACCACATCAAAAGAGACAAAGGTACGACCGTGACCAATATGACAGAGATCGTATATGGTGACTCCACAGACATACATGCCAACTTTTCCGGCTGTAATGGGTTTGAATTCCTCTTTCTGTCTTGTGAGTGAGTTATAAATCTTCAGCATGATCTCTATCTACTTACCGTTAATTACTAAAATGATGAACGAGTATAACAACTCTATTATCACTAGGTCATCCATTTGGTGTTTTGAATGCGCAAAAAGTTAGGCTAAAATCAGCCATTCATACAAAACAAGTAAAGGTAATAGCTATGATCACCCTACATACCAATTTTGGTGACGTAAAAATTCAACTGAATACCGAGAAAGCCCCTGAAACCAGTGCTAACTTTTTGCAATACTGTCGTGATGGTTTTTACGATAACACGCTTTTTCATCGTGTGATTGATGGCTTTATGATCCAAGGTGGTGGTATGACTTCTGGTCTCCGAGAAAAAGCCACTCGTGCGCCAATCCGTAATGAAGCAAACAATGGGTTAAGCAATAAAACAGGCACACTGGCAATGGCACGTACCATGGATCCACATTCAGCCAGCTCGCAATTCTTTATCAACGTCAATGACAACACTTTCCTTGATTTTAAATCTGAAAGTCGTGACGGCTGGGGATACTGCGTCTTTGGTGAAGTGATTGAAGGTATGGATATTGTTAATAAGATCAAAACCGTTAGTACCGGTTCTTATGGCATGCATCAAGACGTCCCACTGGATGAAGTAGTGATTACTCATACCACTATCGCAGAATAATCAATGGATGGAGCGCGGCTGCGCTCCATTAACGGCCTTATGCACACACTGTTTATCTCAGATCTTCATCTGACCCCTTCGCGCCCCGATATTACGGATTGTTTCATTCAGTTTATGCGCAAGGACGCCATACAAGCCGATGCTCTCTACGTATTGGGGGATTTATTCGACTTTTGGATCGGAGATGATGATCCCACCCCTTTTAGTCAGCAAATTAAACAAGAGTTTCAACAACTGACGTCTGCTGGTGTACCGTGTTACTTCATCCATGGTAATCGCGACTTTTTAGTGGGTAAACGTTTTGCTAAAGACACTGGCGTGACCTTACTTGAGCAAGAGGCACGGATCAACTTGTACGGCACATCCGCGGTGGTATTACATGGTGATACCTTATGCACCGAAGATGTTCGTTATTTAGCCTACCGTGAAAAAGTCCATCAACCTTGGCTACAATGGGTATTTAACCGACTCCCTTATTGCTTAAAAAAACGTATTGTTCGCCGTGTACAAACCGATATTCGCAGCGATAAAGTTCATAAAGCCATGGAGATCATGGATGTCACCCCTAGCGAGGTGGTCAATGTAATGAACAAACATCAAGTGGCGCTGATGATCCATGGTCATACCCATCGACCAGCCATTCATCATATCGATAAAGATGGGACAAAAATCCGGATCGTTCTTGGCGATTGGCATCATCAAGGATCGGTACTGCGCTATTCTCCACAAGGCTACGCTTTAGAAACGCTCCCTTTCATCACAAGGGTTGATTAGCTTTCAATAATCAAAGACTCTTTTCAAGAGCATCCATTGGGTTAGCTTAACAGACGTACTACTATTAATGGTGGTACGTTAAGACGATAGACAACGGATAGATAATAAAGAAGGGCACGCTATTGAAGTATTCCTATATTGCTAGGCAACCGATTTTAGATCGAGATCGTAACACCGTCGGTTATGAACTACTGTTTCGTGATGGTCCTAACAATACCTTCCCACAAATCGATGCTGAACTTGCCACCAGCCGATTGTTATCAGACCACTTTTGGTCAGTACAATATCGTGCCGGGAAATTATGGGAATTTGTTAATTTTCCTTATCAAAGCTTAATTAACCTCGTACCAACCCTATTTCCTTCCAGTAACTTAGTTATCGAGGTACTGGAAGGCTGTACACCCACCGAGGAACTCCTTAATGCGATCATTGAGCTCAAAAAGCTCGGTTATACTATTGCCCTCGATGATTTTGTACCCAGTAAAGAGTGGGCAGCTTTTTTACCTCATGTCCACATTATAAAATTTGATATTCATACTGTTCCTATTGAAAAAGCACGCCTATTTATTAAAAAAAATCAAAAATATAATATTCAATTTTTAGCCGAGAAAGTTGAAACTTATCAAGAGTTTGAGCTAGCAAAACAAGCAGGGTTTTGTTACTTCCAAGGTTATTTCTTTAGTCAGCCAGCGTTAATTCAACGAAAAGCACTGGAACCCGCATTTTTAACCATCGTGCAACTATGCAAAGAAATTGCCAAGGAAGAGATTAACTATCAAGAGTTAGGAAGATTAATCAGTAAAGATTTGACGCTCTCGTATAAATTGCTGACCTTTGTCAATTCTTCGGTCATGGTGAGCTCAAAAATACGCTCCTTTAAACAAGCCCTAGTTTATCTGGGTGAGACAAGATTACGTCGCTTTGTCTCTTTAGTCGCGATTGCCTCCACTCATAAAGATAAGCCTGATGCACTGTATGGTTTATCCATTCAGCGAGCTCGTTATTGTGAATTATTGTCTCTCAATATTGCAAATGCCGACCAATCAGGTAATGCTTTCCTAACAGGAATGTTTTCACTGATTGATGGCTTACTCGATCAACCCTTGGCAGATATTATTGAAGAGATGCCGATTGAACAGCAAGTCAAAGACGCGATTGTTTCAGGGTCCGGTCAGTTAGGTAAGGTATTGCAACTGATTAAAGCGTATGAACAAGCCGAGTGGCAAACCGTGAACGACCTTGCTCACCAGCTCTCATTACCTGAACAAACCATCAGTGATTGTTATCATCAAGCGGTTCATTGGACTGCAGATTTGTTCAATAGCCATCAGTAGACAGCTATCTCCATTATCCTTAAACTTCGTTGATTATTTTTCTATGATGATTTTATTTTATGGATATCTGCTATTGTCAACGCCAAGTTGAATATGCCAAATGCTGCCAACCGATTCATTCTGATCCTACTAATGCACAGACTCCAGAGCAATTAATGCGAGCTCGCTATAGTGCCCATGTATTAGGTTTAGTCGATTTTGTCATCAATACTTATCACCCCTCTTGTGACGCCGAGCTTCAGCGAGATGCCATCGCAGATTCAATCAATAGCCAATGGACAGGATTAGAAGTCGTACGAACGTGGTTGGGGAATAATCCCAACGAAGGCTTTGTACACTTTAAAGCCTTCTTTATTGATCAGCAGCAAACGCTTTGCCTAGAAGAACAATCACGTTTTGTGAGGGAAAAGAAGCAGTGGTTCTACATTGACGGCACCTTTCCAAAGCACAATAAAGTCGGACGTAATGAGCCATGTCCCTGTGGGAGCGGTAAAAAATTCAAGCAATGCTGTGGGTAAATTGTTTTTCAGTCTTCCCAATTACTCTTGCTGATTGATCCATTGACGAAAGACGGCTTTCTGCTGCTGATTCGCTTGCAAATAGAGCTGTTGCAGTTGACTGACAAGAGAGTCTTCATCGGCAGTCGGAAGCGGCTGAGAGTGACTAGGTATCGATTTAGCGTGATTATCCACCGTCAGATAGCTCATGCTAATTGACGCTTTGCCGGATTGTTTATTGTATTCTATCACATTATCAATAAAATTTTGTCCGAGTACAAAGCCGCTGATGGCGATAATGTCACTGGTCTGTTCAACTGGCCGTTGGTTGGTAGTATCAATCAATTGCCAAGTAAAGTGATCAATCTCTCTTCGCGCTTGCTGAGCGTTGCGATAATCGGGTAACTGAAAAGTTAGCTTTTGATTTTCAGCATTAAACTTCAATATGACTAATTCACTGCTGACCGTCTCTATCGTATCGCGATTCACAAATGGCTGGGAGTAACGAAAAGCGATTTGATGCGTCCCATTAGGCAAAATCAACGTTTTATTGCTGCTAAATAGCCCACCTTCGAGCCGCGGTTTTTCTAAATTGACTACGGATAAGTTAATCGCCTCAGGCACCACCAATTGCACTTGTGCGTGAGCCAGACTAACCATACTGCAAACCAGTAAGCATCCACGCCAGATTAGATTGATATAAGTCGTCATTACAATCGTTTCTCCCATAAAAAACATTAAAAAAGCCCAGCATTGCTGGGCTTATAGTAACAATAACGTTATGAATTACCAGTAAACACGAGCACCGATAGCAAGGCTGCTTACGTTTTTCTCGTTGTCAGTATCGTTGAAACCGTATTCAACATAAGTACGTGCCCATTTAGCAAACATATACTCAGCACCTAGGTATAGGTTAGTAATGTCGGCCGCATCGTTCTTACCGTCGATAAATTGTGCACCACCGTAAAGCGACGTTTTTGGAGCAACTTCGTACTTAGCACCTAGGTGGAAACCATTAGATTTCACTTTACCATCAGTCAGTTTGTTCTTATCTTCGTTATAAGCATAAGTAAAACCAACCATACCTTTACCTAATAAGTACTCAGCTGTCGCTTCAAAGTAAGTTGACTCAACATTTTTCACGCCAACTTTGTCAGTCATTGAAGCGCCACCAATATGTAGAGCCCATGAATCATAAGTGGTACCAGCATAGATCTCGAACAACTCAGCATTGGTGTTGTTCTCAGCTAGGTTGTATTGTGCTTTCACCCAGCTATTGTCTAGATCCAATTGGTATTTAATTGCACTGCTTTGCCAAAAGTTTTCTTTAGTATCCAGACCACCACGATATGGCGCCAAACCATAATGGTACGAATATTCCGCACCGTAAACATCATCATAGATTGGGATCTGTTTACCGTAGGTCATTACACCGTACTCTGAACTCATACCGATGTAGTGCTGACGCAATTCCCAGCTTTCACCAACACGGTACTCAACTTTAGCAACAACGTCCAAACCTTCTTCAAGAGCTTTGTAAGTTAGGTTTACCCCAACACGTGAAGAGCCTTGCTCGATTTTAGGATCAACACTGTTACCGTTTGCATCTTTTTCGTTTGTAAACTCAACGTGCTGACGAAGTTGACCGTAGAAATCAACAGTCACGTCGTCCGATTTGTAGATATCTGCTGCGTTTACTGACGTTGCTGCTGAGGCAACCAGTAGTGCGACTAGAGTTTTTTTCATAATAATCCACTGCCTTTTCTTAGTATGGGAATTCCGTTTCGGTTCCCTTAGTTTTAGAAGATGGTCGGCTAACTCTGCGGTTAGTTACCATCGCCACTAAATTCGAGCTTTAGATTGCAAAAGAATACGGCACATGTCAAATATGAAAAAAAATATTTATAAAAACAACATAAATCATTAAATAACAACAACTTAAATAAAAATTTTGTTCTATTGATAAGCGTTAAAGCTGCAAAACATAATTAATAATAAATGTTAAATAGTTTAACATTACACCAATAACCAGAACTTAAATCTAAATTAAAGGCATTTTTCAGACTAGTAAACCAAAACTAAGAAAATAAAAAGGCTTAAAAACCAAAATGCATCTTGAACATCTTAAGTGTATGAAGGTTCAGTTTTTTTTTGTGAGCAAGATCTAGAATTGATTTAAAAGCAGGCAATTATCGAGCTTATGGCTCCAAAATTTTCGATTTCATCCGACAAAATTCCCCACCGCTCATCTAAAAAGCTGTGTTACTATCCGGCTCCTGCTACTTAGGTCCCGTTATGTTAACCACAAAAATTCAACAATCGATTCGTACCAGTTACCAAAATCTGCACCATCAGTTGGATAATTTTATCCCTCGTCGTGCACAAAATTTTCTGGTCGCAGAAATTGCTAAAACTCTCTGTGGTCAATATCACGCTTCAACCCGCATGATCGTAGCAGAAGCAGGAACCGGGATTGGTAAATCACTCGCTTATCTAATGGCCGTCATACCCGTTGCACTGCTTAATCAACGTAAGGTGGTGATATCCACCGCAACCGTGGCTTTGCAAGAACAGTTAATGCACAAAGATTTGCCGCTGTATCGCCGTATCACCGATCAAAACTTTTCTTTACTGATCGCCAAAGGCCGACAACGTTATTGCTGCACTGAAAAATTAGCGGCAGCTTGTGGTAACGATGACAACCAGTTAGCGATGTTTGAAACCAAACCTGCAGCAAAAGAGATTGAACAATTACAAACACTTTATCTGCAGCTAAAAAACGGTCAGTGGGATGGCGATAGAGACAGTTGGCCAAGTCCTATCTCTGATTTGGCGTGGTCAACCATTGTCAGTGATAAACACAGTTGTAATGGTAGCTTCGCCGCTCATCGAGATTGCCCTTTTCAAAAAGCTCGATCAGCAATGGATAAAGCCGATGTCATTATTGCCAATCACAGCTTGGTGATGGCCGATGCCGACTTAGGTGGAGGCGTAATTCTTCCTGAACCTGAAAATACCATTTATGTGTTTGACGAAGCGCACCATCTGCCTCATGTGGCCCGTGAACATGCCTCAGCCTCAGCCAGTATGAAAGGCAGCGTTAGTTGGTTAGAAAAGCTCAATCAAGCGCTCGCGCGCGCAATATCGCTAGCGGATGCCAAACGAGTCGCACGCTTTGAAAATGAAGCGCGTAACGCCTTACAACAACTGATCCCGCTACTCAATCAACTACCAAATCAGTTTGATTCCAGCGCTTTTGAAGAGAATGTGCTGCGTTTTGAACATGGTGAGCTGCCTAACTGGCTTGAAGAACAAGCTAAAGAGCTTAAGCTGCATTCTCAAAAAGCCAACCAAGCCGTGAGCAAAATTACCGATTTAATCGCCGAACGTGTCAAAGACGGTGAACTGGCCAGCCGTTTAGCTGAGCCTGTTCTCGCCGAATTAGGTTTCTTCTTACAACGTTTAGAAAAACTCGCCCAAGTCTGGCAATTAATGGCTGAGCCTAAACGAGAAAAAGGAGCCCCACTCGCACGCTGGTTAGCAATCCATAGCGAACGAGAAGGCGACTATATTGTTAATGTCTCTCCTCTTGAAATTGGTTGGCAGTTGGATCAACAAATTTGGAGTCGCTGTGTGGGGGCGATTTTGGTCTCTGCGACGATGCGAGCCTTAAATTCATTCAGTTTCTTTTGTCGTCAGGCTGGGATCAGTGAAAAACCAGAAGATGGCGTACGATTTTTAGCCTTATCCTCTCCGTTTGATTATCAAAACCAAGCCAAGCTATTGATCCCTAAGATGGATTATGAGCCGCAAGCGGCACAATATACCGATCATCTCGTCGAAAAGATTCATCAGTACATTGTCCCCAATCAAGCCAATTTGGTCCTGTTTGCTTCTTACTGGCAAATGAAAGAAGTTGAACAAAAAATCAGCAAAAAATTTCTAAAAAAAGCTTGGGATTGGCAAATGCAAGGTACAACATCCAGAACTGAGCTGCTCAATAAACATAAAATGCTCGTGCAATGCGGCAAAACAAGCATCCTTTTTGGTACTGGTAGCTTTTCGGAAGGGCTCGATCTTCCGGGGGAACTTTTACAAAACGTCATCATAACCAAAATTCCTTTTGCTGTGCCTAGCTCCCCCGTTGAACAAGCCCATGCTGAATATATTCAGCAACGCGGTGGTAATCCCTTCTTGCAAATTAGTGTCCCTGAGGCGAGTAAAAAATTAATTCAAGCCGTGGGGCGATTATTGCGTAAAGAAAGTGATTCTGGCCGAGTAGTGCTGCTTGACCGACGTATCGTCTCTAAACGCTACGGTAAAGCTCTTTTGGATGCGCTTCCCCCTTTTCAACGAATTATTGAATAATCATGGTGAAACCGTTATTCCCCGCTCGCTCTAAACGATTGACTCACAGTAAACCTATCACTAACGATGACCGGTTCGGATCAGCGACTAAACGGCTGCAACGCTTAATGCGTCACGCCGAGCTTATCGACACACAATATCGTCATCACACTAGGCGCTGGTTTGATAATCAATTGTTCAAAAAAAATGTCTTCTCATTAAAGTCGTGTGCGCATGAAGCGGAACAGACGCTCTCTCAATTACACCACATTTGTCATGCCTCCAGCCCCTGTCTGGTGCAAGTCGAACACCTAAGCGATCGTTTATGTACTCAATTAGAGGCGTTGCAACGCGTGGTTGACGAATGGGAGAATAGTTTGCAACGCGATGGGCTAGATAGCGAACATCCTACTTTAGCTAAGGATATGAGTGAATCTCAATTAGCCGAACAGTTAATCCAGCATCAACGATGGGAGCAGCGTCTATTGACGTTGGTGCTTAACCGACAATATCAACTTGAACAAACCTCAGCACGCTACTATCCACAGGCACAACAAGCGCTATTTTTAGCCAAACAGCGTCTTAACCGTTGCCAACAAGCGAAAGCGATCATTGAAGCACAACTGATTAACCTGCAGAATAACGGCTCACAATAGAACGATGAGAACAAGATATGTCCCCTCTCCCAACTTTAGATGATGCGCCCGATGAAATTAAGTTGGCCGTCGATCTTATCTATCTTCTCGAATCGAATCAGGTGGATCCACGCACTGCCTTACTCGCTCTCGATTACGTAAAACGCGACCTTGAAAGCAAATTAAAGGAAGATAAATGAAAATTGTCAGTTTTAATATCAATGGATTACGAGCAAGACTGCATCAGCTGCAAGCCCTAATTGATAAACATCAACCCGATATTATCGGCTTGCAAGAAATCAAAGTGCACGATGAAGCATTTCCTGTCCAAGCGGTGGAAGCGATGGGTTATCACGTCTATTTTCACGGCCAAAAAGCCCATTACGGCGTGGCATTGCTATGTAAAAAAGCGCCACTGGAAGTGCAAAAAGGCTTTCCAACGGATAATGACGACCACCAGAAACGAATGATTATCGGCACATTTCTTGATGAGAATGGCGATAAAGTAACGGTATTGAACGGTTATTTCCCACAAGGAGATAATATTCATCACGAAACCAAGTTCCCTTATAAGCGTCAATTTTATCAAGATTTAATGAATTATCTCACTGACTATCACACACCAGATGAAGCGATCGTTGTGATGGGTGACATTAACATCAGCCCTATCGATTTAGACATTGGTATTGGTGAAGTGAACCGTCAACGTTGGCTAAAAACAGGGAAATGCTCCTTCCAACCGGAAGAGCGTCAATGGCTACAACGCTTACTGGACTGGGGATTAGAAGATACTTTCCGTAAACTTCATCCCAGCGTTGAAGACAAATTTTCGTGGTTTGATTACCGCTCTAAAGGATTTGATGATAACCGTGGCCTGCGTATTGATACCATTCTCGCGACACCTTCACTCGCTGTAGACTGCGTTGAATCCGATATTGATTACCCACTGCGAGCGATTGAAAAGCCCTCTGATCATGCGCCGATTTGGGCAGTATTTAAGCGTAATTAATCATTTACTCGGTGATTTGCTATTAGCTATTAACAGTCACCGAGTACATTCTCCTCTGAACAGTAGAGCATCTGATCGACGAAAAGCCTATATCAACATTTATTTAGTGCTAACTGATCGGCCTTAAATAAGCCAAGAAACGTTTTTCGGCACGCTTGAAGCACCATAGAATCAAAAATGTCAGCGATAAATAAAACAGTCCAGCGACTAAAAACGCTTCAAAAGGCGCATAGTAGCGAGAGCTGACTAAACGAGCCGTCCCCGTAAGATCAAGTATCGTCACAATACCGGCCACTGCGCTGCCGTGTAGCATAAAAATGACCTCATTACTGTACGCAGGGAGCGCCCGACGTAATGCACTGGGTAAAACAATCCGCCGATAGGTCAACCATGGACTCATGCCATAAGCTTTTGCCGCTTCAATTTCCCCTTTCGATAGACCATTAATCGCGCCACGGATAATCTCGGCAGTATAAGCGGAAGTGTTTAAAATAAAGGCCACCAAAGCACAGAACCAAGCATGTTCCCACCAGGTATCCTTCACTGGGAAGAATTGATCCATACCGTAATAGATCAAATACAGCTGCACTAACAGTGGAGTGCCACGAAAGAAATAGATGTAACACCAAGCAGGTAGCCATATCACCCACAGTGAGCTATTACGAGCAATCGCTAAGGGAATAGCCACAGCTAAGCCGATCACTAAAGATAACCCCACCAACCAAACGGTGGTCCATAACCCAGAAAAATACAGAGGTAAGCTTTGTAAAATGACTGAAAAATCCATCGCTACCTCGTTTGAATAGTAAATTTACGCTCAACCCACTTCAGTAATCCGGTGGAAACGCTGGTGAAAAATAGGAAAATCAAGGCAACAGATAAATAGAAAGTAAAAGGCATTTGCGTTGAACCGGCGGCTAATGAACTGACTCGAACCATGTCTTCTAAACCAATAATCGAGACCAATGCAGTGGTTTTTAACAACACTAACCAGTTATTACCAAAACCAGGCAGTGCATGTCGTATCATCTGCGGCAACAGAATTCGGCGAAAAGTGAGCAACCCGCTCATACCATACGCTTTAGCCGCTTCTAGCTGACCTTTATCAACCGCCATCATCGCGCCGCGAAAGGTCTCTGCCATGTAAGCTCCAAAGATAAATCCTATCGTCAACACTCCTGCAATAAATGGACTGACATTGATATAGTCCGGTAGGTAAGAGACCCACTGATGATCGGGATTGCGTGATAATAAGAGTGAATTAAGCCATTCATTGATGGCAAATAAACTGTTATTTAATAAGATTTGCCCACCAAAGAAAATCAGCATCATTAAGACTAAATCAGGGATACCTCTGACTACCGTGGTGTACAACGTGGCAATACTTCTTGCAAAACGGTATGGCGCTAACTTAGCTAATGCACCGAGCATGCCCAGTATCATCGCTAATAACAGTGACCATAATGCCACTTGAATCGTCAGCCACGCACCTTGCAAAATAGCCGTTTCATATCCTTGAAGATCGAGCATTTACGCCTTCCTTGCTCAAAATATGGGGGCGAATTCACCCCCAATTACGTAGGTTTTCGTGGTTACTCACCATACACATCATAACTAAAGTATTGTGCCGCGATTTGTTGATAAATGCCTTTTTCTCGCAGCGACGCTATCGCACGGTTAAGTTGTTCGGTTAGGGCTTTATCTTGTTTACGAACTGCAATCCCCATCCCTTCTCCAAACCATTTAGGATCGGTTAATGAAGGTCCGACAAACTCATAACCGTCGCCTCCTGGTCGATTAAGCATCCCTTCTTCTAGCGCAGAGGCATCACCCAATACCGCTGCGATTCGCCCATTCGCTAAATCAAGATACGCATCATCAAATGATCCATATCGAACGATATTGACTGAACGACCATAGTTATCGGTTAGGTATTTATCATGCGTGGTGGCTCGTTGGACACCGATACGTACCCCTTTTAGGCCTTCTGGCGTAAAATCAAGATTAGCGTCCTTTTTAGCAATGAAACGATTCGGGATTTGTGCGTATTTCTTTGTAAAATCAACACGTTTTTTACGCTCTTCAGTAATGGACATCGCCGCAATAATGGCATCGTAACGACGAGCTAATAGTGACGGAATGATGCCATCCCAATCTTGTGGAATAATCACGCATTCGACTTGCATTTCAGCACAAAGCGCATTAGCCATGTCCACATCAAACCCACGCAGTGAGCCATCCGCCTCTGTCCAACTAAAAGGAGGATAAGCGCCTTCGATACCAAAACGCACCGTTTTCCATTCTTTCGCTTGCGCAATACCCGACAATGCTGAGGCTGCTATCGCTACGATTAATAACCACTTTTTCATTTCCCTACTCCTGTGATGGTATGGTTGCCCTGCTCTTTTTCTCCTCAAGGAGGATTAAGAAACAGTGACGATATAACACTTTGAAATCCCTATCTGAGTTACCGTTAAAACCAAGGGGTTAACCAAGGTAGCGCGATACCCTCAGCGTTTAATAAATCGATGAGATAAATTGCTTTAACCGAGGAGAGTTTGGCTGAGTAAACAATTGGCGAGGATCGCCTTGCTCTTCAACCACACCTTGATGCAAAAACAGCACATGATTAGAAACATCTCGCGCAAAGGCCATTTCATGGGTGACAACCAACATGGTTCTGCCTTCTTGCGCTAAATCTTTCATCACCCCAAGCACTTCGCCGACAAGCTCCGGATCCAATGCCGATGTGGGTTCATCAAACAGTAATACTTCTGGTTCAACGGCTAAAGCTCGAGCAATCGCTGCGCGTTGCTGCTGACCGCCAGATAAATGACCGGGGTAATAATCACGGCGTTCATATAACCCGACTTTTTTGAGCAGTTTTTCTGCACTCGCGATGGCTTGATCTTTACCGAACCCCAGAACATGAATGGGAGCTTCAATCACATTTTCTAATACCGTCATATGTGACCAGAGATTAAAGCCTTGAAACACCATGGCAAGGCGCGAACGAATTCGTTGCACTTGCTTTTCACTAACGGGTAATGATGCGCCTTGTCGGTTAGTTTTCATTTGGATTAATTCATTGTTCACCCAAATTTCACCGGAAGTCGGTATTTCCAGAAGATTGATACAGCGTAGAAAGGTACTTTTTCCTGATCCCGATGAGCCAATAATCGAGATCACATCCCCTTTGTGAGCTTGTAATGAAATGCCTTTTAACACCTCATTCTGTCCAAAGGCTTTGTGGAGATTTTTTATATCCAGCGCGGGTACATCATTCATGCGCTTTCGCTCCCTGTCATGAATCAACACTGAGCAATCCTGCTCATTTTTGGTACAAACTAGCATTCAAATTGCGAGCACGCAACAAATTGTTAACCATAGGTAATTTGGATTTTTATTTTATTTACATGCATTTAAAGTCAAATAAAGCCATTAAAAAATCACATTGGGGAATAAAAAACCACCAGCGGTGAAAATCACCCATCTGGATAAGTGTGTTTTTTGTTAACAGAGACCGCTTTTTTGTGTCCTGAGTCCCTCTTTGTTAACAGGTTTCATTTAATGATAAGCGCATTTTCAATACTATCTCTCAACCCACAGGCCGTATCGAAGCATCACACCCATGATTTTAAGCGATGTTGCAAATTCTATTTTGTGTAAAAACATTTCAAACAAGTAGGCACTATGTGGCTGATTTTTGGGATTTTATGTAGTTTTATTTCATATAATATCTTAAAGTGATCAAGATCAATCATCCTAGTCGATTAGCACGTTAAACTCGCCAACAAATAAAAAGATTAATAATGCTCTATAGTCATAATGTTAGTTAACACAATGGCATAACAAAACTAACGTTATCACTACGCAAATAATCGCTTTCCCAATCGCCAGTTACATTGAATTCAACCAGAATTATTAACTTTATTAATATGAGGAATCTATGTCAGACGTCATCAATCAAGAGCGTTCAGACATCGAGACGAAGAGTTATCAAGAACTGCATCGTCCATCATCTGAGTTTGCTAGCCGCTCCGATTATCTAGACCATGAACTGCAAATCATGAAGCCTCGTCGCTTCGCGTTGAACCTTCCTGGTCGTGACTTCCGCTTTGAATGGGAAGATTTGGTCCCAGCTCTCGCTGGAACCATTGGTATTATTGCCATGTACTCTGCGGTAATGATGTCTTGGGCCGAAGGATTAACCGCCGCTTGGGATCATATCGAACTGGGTAAAGAGTTTGCGATTGAGGTCGCTCGGGTTGAAATGCTGATCCCCGCGCTTTTGTTCTGTATTCTTTCTTCTGGATTTTTTAATCCGCGCGCTAACCTTGCTGGCAACCACGGACCAATGATCCCCCTCATTGCTACCATCGCCCTAGCAGGTGCTCACCCACTTGCTTTAGCTATTTTATTGGGGGTATTTGGTCTATTACTCAGCTACTTTAAAGGTGGCTCTAAGCTGGTAAACCTGACATCGGAAGGCACCGCTGGCGGACTATTAATCTTCCTCGGTTTTACCGGTGCGATGAGTCAAATTGGCTCCATTCAGACCTGGGCAACCGGTTTGGAATCTGCGACTATCGAAGCGGGTAGCCTTGGTTATATCGGTTTAATCGTATTGGGCATTAACATTGTTATCTATGCACTTTTAGCTAAATACGGTAAACGCTGGTTAGCCATTCCTATCTGTGCTTTTTCTGGTTTACTGATTGCTTTGGCACTTGGTGCTGGCTTTGATTTAACCTTTCAAACTGAAATGGGGCTACCAAATTTAAGTCCAGTTTACTGGTGGGGCTCAACCGAACAAGGTTGGATGCTTGGTTTACCTAACTTAGAGCACTTTATTGCTTCGCTACCTTTCGCCATCCTTGCTGTGGCAATGTGGTCACCGGACTTCTTAGGCCATCGAATTTTCCAAGAGCTTAACTATCCGCGTAAAACAGAAAAAGTCTTGATGGATGTGGATGACACGATGACCATGTGCTCGGTTCGTCAAATGGTCGGTACAGCCGTTGGTGGTGGTAACATTACATCGTCTTGGGGAACCTATATGATCCCGGCAGCCATCGCGAAACGTCCGATCCCAGCAGGCGCGATTTTATTGGGTTCATTGTGTATTATCGTCGCGATTCTTGGCTTCCCAATGGATGTTGCGGTATGGCCACCCGTTATGCGTATTGCACTATTAGTCGGCGTGTTTCTTCCACTACTAGAAGCAGGCATGCAAATGGTCAGAAATACCAAAGATGCACAGGCAGCGGGGATCTGTATCTTTGGTTCTGCGGTCGTCAATCCGGTATTGGCTTGGGCATTAACCATGTTTTTGGATAATAATGGTTTCATCGGTGATAAAGAACGCGCCTCACGCTTATCTTTCATCGATAAAATTATCATTCCTTGTGGGGTATTAATTATCTGTTTAGTCGCTATGCTAGCGGTCGGTATGCTTGAGAGCCAATACGGTCTTAAGGCATGGCTACATTAAGCAAGATACCAAAATTGAGTCTACAATGATTCACAAGTCTTGGTAGTACCTTGGGTAGTGTTTAAACACTACCCAAACTTTATCTGAATTTTTGAAGTTTTATTGATTTAGTTTAAGGTTTGCAATTTTTTTTTAGCTTACATTGGTTATTAAAGGGAACGAGTAATCCTATTTATACTCAAACAGATGAGTATATCGGTTTAACGATAAATAAGGTTATTCATAGAGTGTACTGCCTCTTGTGTGACACAAGATAGCTGGCTCAACGGCGAAACAGTACGTGTTTTTTCTACTATATAAAGGTAGGTATGTCATGGCAGAGCAATTTGCTAAAGCTTGGGAAGGTTTTGCTGCAGGTAACTGGCAAAATGAAGTTAACGTTCGTGATTTTATTCAAAAGAACTACACACCGTATGAAGGTGATGAATCTTTCCTAGTTTCTGAAGGTACTGAAGCAACCAATAAGCTTTGGGCACAAGTAATGGAAGGCATTAAACAGGAAAACGCAACTCATGCGCCTGTTGATTTTGACACTTCTGTTATCTCTACCATCACTGCTCACGATGCAGGTTACATTAACAAAGATCTAGAGACTATCGTTGGTCTTCAAACTGAGAAGCCTCTTAAGCGTGCGCTGATCCCTAACGGTGGTATCCGTATGGTTGAAAGCTCATGCAAAGCCTACGATCGTGAGCTTGATCCTCAAGTTAAAAAAATCTATACCGAATACCGCAAAACGCACAATGCTGGCGTGTTCGATATTTACACTCCAGAAATCTTAGCCTGCCGTAAATCAGGGGTATTGACTGGTCTTCCTGATGCTTATGGCCGTGGTCGTATTATCGGTGACTATCGCCGCGTTGCGTTGTACGGTATTGACTTCTTAATGCAAGATAAACTGGCTCAGTTCACTTCGCTGCAAGAGAAATTTGAAAACGGCGAAGATCTGCATATGACCATGCAACTTCGTGAAGAAATTGCAGAGCAACACCGTGCGCTTGGCCAGATGAAAAAAATGGCAGCAAAATATGGTTTCGATATCTCTCGCCCAGCAGAGACCGCGCAAGAAGCCATTCAGTGGACTTACTTCGGCTACCTTGCCGCTGTTAAATCTCAAAACGGCGCAGCGATGTCTCTAGGTCGTACCTCTACGTTCCTTGACGTCTATATCGAACGCGATATGAAAGCAGGTAAAATCACTGAAGCTCAAGCTCAAGAGATGATTGACCATTTCGTGATGAAACTACGTATGGTTCGCTTCCTTCGTACCCCTGAATACGATGAACTCTTCTCTGGCGACCCAATTTGGGCAACCGAATCTATGGGTGGTATGGGTCTTGACGGCCGTACGCTAGTCACTCGTACTAACTTCCGTTTCCTAAACAGCCTATACACCATGGGGCCATCTCCAGAGCCAAACATCACTGTGCTTTGGTCTGAAAAACTGCCTGATGGTTTCAAACGTTTCTGCGCCAAAGTATCTATTGATACATCGTCGATTCAGTACGAAAACGATGACTTGATGCGCCCAGACATGGACTCTGATGATTACGCAATCGCTTGTTGTGTATCGCCAATGATCGTCGGTAAACAAATGCAATTCTTTGGTGCTCGCGCTAACTTAGCGAAAACCATGCTTTACACCATTAACGGTGGTGTCGATGAGAAGCTGAAAATCCAAGTCGGTCCTAAAATGGACAAGATCACTGGTGAGTATCTTGACTATGATGAGCTATGGGACAAGATGGACCACTTCATGGATTGGTTAGCTAAACAATATGTCACCTCATTGAACGCTATCCACTACATGCACGATAAGTACAGCTATGAAGCGGCACTTATGGCGCTGCATGACCGCGATGTACGCCGTACTATGGCTTGTGGTATTGCTGGTCTATCTGTTGCTGCCGACTCATTGTCTGCCGTGAAATACGCGAAAGTGAAGCCAGTTCGTGATGAAGATGGTATTGCTATCGACTTCGAAATCGAGGGTGACTACCCTAAATTTGGTAACAATGACTCACGCGTTGATGATATTGCTTGCGAACTCGTTTCTGTGTTTATGAACAAAATTCGTAAACTAAAAACTTACCGTGATGCGATCCCAACTCAGTCTATCTTAACCATCACCTCTAACGTGGTTTATGGTAAGAAAACGGGTAACACACCTGATGGTCGTCGTGCTGGCGCACCATTCGCTCCAGGTGCTAACCCAATGCACGGCCGTGATGAAAAAGGGGCGGTTGCTTCATTGACTTCGGTTGGTAAACTGCCGTTTGCTGATGCAAAAGATGGGATTTCTTATACTTTCTCTATCGTGCCAAATGCACTAGGTAAAGATCAGGATTCACAACGTGCCAACCTCGCTGGTTTGATGGATGGTTACTTCCATCACGAATCAGGCATTGAAGGCGGTCAGCATTTGAACGTTAACGTGCTTAACCGTGACACGTTACTTGATGCGGTTAAACACCCAGAGAAATACCCACAGTTGACTATTCGTGTGTCTGGCTATGCGGTACGTTTCAACTCGTTAACGACAGAGCAACAACAAGACGTTATCGCGCGTACGTTTACTGAATCACTGTAAGTTATTCGGACCATCGATATTGATCAAAAACCTCGCTCTCTGAGCGAGGTTTTCTTTTGCATGGCATAAATCGTTGCAATATCACATCATCTATCGCTACATGAAAAAATCTGCTTACCTACTGAAAAATAAGCGTTACACTAGGGTCTAATGGATCTGAATGATAGGCATGCCCATCTCTGACCTACTCTTGTATTTACTACGGACAACGAAAAACGTATGGCTTTAACATTATTACGTGTACTCCCGCTGATTCTTTTTGCTCCATTTGTGTGGTCATCCACCCAATCGACCCTTTCCCTCAAAGTCGATAATGACGGTGTTTATGGCATGGATAGGGAATACACCAGTGGGCTTTTTCTTTCCTACACCTCAAGACCGATTACCCCCTATTGGTTTGCCAAGCCATTCAGTCTTTCACTCTGGGGAGCCTCAAGTATCGATAAATGGGAGGTGATGATTGGTCATAAAATGTGGACGCCTTCTGATATTGAGCAATATATCCCTGCCCCGAATGAACGCCCTTATGCGGGATTTTTACACAGCGAGTTTAATTACATCAGTTTACATCCCCAGCAAGCACAACGATTTAATCTCACGATAGGTACCACTGGAGATAGCGCGTTATCCGAACAAGCGCAAAAAATCGTTCACAGCATCACTAAGTCTGGCGATCCTAACGGCTGGGATTACCAAATAGACGATAAAATCGCCGGTAGTATTGGTTATCTTAGTCACTTCAATCTCTATCGCACCGCCTACGATCCATATTATGCTTGGGAACTGTCTGCGATTGGCGAAGTGAACGTTGGTAATTTTCGCAGCGATATTTCCTCAGGTATGATGCTGCGCTGGGGGACTGATTTAGCGGCTAACTTTGGCAGTGCGCAAATTGATAGTGAAACTCCTTTTCGCGCAGGGATGATCGGGGCTTCGCGCTCCGCTTGGTTCGTTTTCGCAGGCCTCGAAGCACGTTATCGATTTAATGATTTAACCATTGAAGGAGACAGGCCATTAGATGGATTACCTCTACAGCCCAGTGACTATCAGGTGACGCTAGAACCTTTGCAAGCGACCGCGGTACTTGGCGTGGTATGGTATGGACCTCATGTCGGCGCAAGTTTTACTTTAACCACCAGTAATGCCGAGTATAAAGAAAGTAAACACCGCACCCACGGCACTGGAGCACTGTCTTTATTTGCCTTTTTCTAAATTAAGATAGAGACTCTTACTGATTGAGGATTAAGCTTCACCTTACTGATCTTAATCCTCTTTGGTACTTTAACACCCCGTCCTCAGTACAAAACTCATCCAACAACACTTAACTTACCCGAAGAAATCCTATTTAAACCCTACCTTTTGTAATAAAATAGTCGGTAAATTCAGCAAATGAGAGCAACTTATGTCTACTACTGGTCGTATCCATTCATTTGAGTCTTGCGGTACAGTTGATGGCCCTGGTATTCGATTTATCCTCTTTCTGCAAGGTTGCTTATTTCGTTGTAAGTATTGCCATAACCGAGATACATGGGATACCCATTCCGGTAAAGAAGTCTCTGTTGAAGAGATCATCAAAGAAGCGAAATCTTATCGACATTTTATGAATGCTTCAGGCGGCGGGATCACCTGCTCCGGTGGTGAATCGATGCTCCAACCTGAATTTGTACGAGATGTCTTTCGCGCGGCTAAAGCCGAAGGGATCCACACTTGCCTTGATACCAACGGTTATATCCGTAAATACACCCCGGTGATTGATGAAGTCTTGGACGTCACTGATTTAGTGCTACTGGATATTAAACAAATTAAAGATGATGTTCATCAAGACTTAATCGGGGTATCCAATAAACGTACGTTAGATTTTGCACGCTATCTACACACGATTGGCAAAGTAACTTGGCTGCGTTATGTGGTCGTTCCGGGTTATACAGATGATGAAGAATCAGCCCATCTACTCGGACAATTTATTCAAGATATGGATAATATTGAAAAAATTGAGTTATTGCCTTACCACAAGTTAGGCGCTCATAAATGGGAAGCGATGGGAGAAACTTATCCTTTAGAAGGTGTGAATCCGCCCAGTAAAGAAACCATGGATAAGATTGTTGATGTGCTAATGCAATATCATCACAACGTAAAATACTAAGCTTCCCTTCTGCAAATCCAACACCAGCACATGGCTGGTGTTTTACTTTTGATTGACTCATTCACCTATCGGCTATAACACCCAGAAGCTAACGACACAGAAATAAACGTGCTAGAATTGTCGATAATTTACTCGGTTAAGATTAAATCTGTGTTGAGATCATGTTTCACAATCACCCATTGCTGTTAACCTAATCTTAAGCAAATTTATACCCAAAATACTTGGCAGTTCAGGTAGGAAGGGGATACCAACATCGATTACAGTGAGGTCAATAATGGAAATGACTAATGCACAACGTCTGATCCTATCTAATCAATACGTTTTAATGTCCCAACTTGATCCGGCCAACGCCGAACAATATAAACGGCTACAAACGATTATTGAACGGGGTTATGAATTACAAATGACTGAGCTCAATAAAGAATTTGGAGCAATTTCTGAAGCGCAATGCCGAGAAGTGATCGATGTCATGGAAATGTATCATGCCATGCAAGAGTCATACAAAATGCTCGATAGCAAATTGAGTAGTGACGTTGATGCTCGTCGCTTGAATTTTCTTGGTTATGATAGTGCCTCTGAAGCTCAACTGGTCAACTACGTGCGTTTTCTAATCAATACTGAAGGTTTATATCCTCAATTTGAACGGGGTGAGCACCACTTCAACAGCCAAGTGGCTATGGGTGAAAAATACCGACGCATGTTAACCACATGGCGAAATTGCCCAAGGCAATATCACTTATCAGCCAACGAACTCAACAAAATTATTAACGCTTAGTCCTGATACAAAAATAGAGAGGGTTTATAAGCTCTCTCTATATCAATATATATCAATCCTTGTATACCAATCCTTATTACTGTCCATTACGTCATACCTTTCGATGCTGATATAATTTGAGATAACATCATTTTAAGCGCAGCAAAAACTCACTCTACGATTAAAATAGGTAAACCACACCAAGGGTGCCCACGGTTGATGAATCACGGCCAATCACTGGGCTTGACGAAATATCACTATCGAGATTGGTATAGCGAAGACCGCCTGATATTCTAACATGCTGAGAAACCGACCAATAAGCCATCGCGCCAATAAAGTACTGCCCACTCCAACCAGCGTTGTATTGTTCTAAACCACTACTCAGCGACTCTTGAGCTGACACACCATAAAAATGGTTATTGAGCTTATCAGAATTATAAGCATAACCCACCGAAGGCGTGATGCCCCAACGTTCAAAACGCAATGGGAAACGCCAAGCCACTTCTGCATAAACACCATCATGTCGCCCTGCGATATCCGAGCCAATCGTTGCCTCCCATAATCCCACTGCCGTACGGTGTTGATAACTCACTCCACCTAAAATCGTTGACCTACGTTTATTGAGCTGACGTATCTGTAGATCATCAGAATCATTAGGCTGTAGTGTGCGAGGATCATAAGCCAACCGCAAGATTAGGTTCTGCTGAGAGCGAATCGGCAACAGGCGATATCCCGCATCAAAACCACGAAAAAAGAGATGCTCGCCTTCATAACCAATGATGGGGATCACGGTACGGTTAGAGGGCGTATCTTTATAAACGGCAGGCGAATAGGCGGCAGCGACACCCACTGACCATTGAGACATTTCAGCGTTAACATACCAAGGTGTCAATAGCATCGTTAACCCACTCATGGTTTTGACTATCGCATCTCTCATTCCGCACCTATTTATCGATTATGTTGCAAAGATAACCATCATAGAAGTTCCCCTTAAGAGAAACAATCTTTGTTGTTCAATCACTTCTTGCCACTTTGCTTTGTTAATAATCATAAGACTGATAGCAACAATTCATCAGCACAATACTTCTTAGCCAGAGACGTAATTTACGTCACGATTTGTAAATAAATACATAATCTTTAAGCAAAATCATCAATTGCGATCTAGGCTTAACGTATTAGGGATTTGTGTGTTTAAGCGGTTGTATGTCGAAGAGACATTTTTAGAGGGGAACTACCATGAGTATTTTTAACCACTTTCAGGCACGCTATGAAGCAGCCAAGGATGAAGAGATATCGATTCAAACGTTTTTGGATCTCTGTAAGGAAGACAAAAGCGCTTATGCTAACGCGGCAGAACGCTTATTGCTGGCAATTGGCCAACCTGAATTGGTCGATACTGGCAAAGATCCTCGTTTGAGTCGGCTCTTTTCTAACCGAGTCATTTCTCGTTATAAACCGTTCCAAGACTTCTATGGCATGGAAGAAGCGATTGAACAAATTGTTTCTTATCTTAAGCATGCAGCGCAAGGCTTAGAAGAACGGAAACAGATTCTTTATCTACTCGGCCCTGTCGGTGGTGGGAAGTCATCGATTGCTGAAAAACTCAAAGCATTAATGCAGCAATGCCCGATCTACGTATTATCAGCGAATGGTCAGCGCAGCCCGGTCAATGACCACCCATTCTGCTTGTTTGATGTCAATGAAGATGGCGACTTGCTCAAGCAAGAATACGGGATTGAAAAGCGCTATTTGCGCTCCATCATGTCACCTTGGGCAGCAAAACGTCTGCATGAATTTGGTGGCGATATCACGAAGTTTAAAGTCGTTAAAGTCCGGCCTTCTATCTTAGACCAAATTGCGATTGCCAAAACAGAACCGGGCGATGAAAACAACCAAGATATCTCATCGCTGGTCGGTAAAGTGGATATCCGTAAACTAGAGCACTATTCACAAGATGACCCCGATGCCTACAGCTACTCTGGGGCACTCTGTCGAGCCAACCAAGGCTTAATGGAGTTCGTCGAGATGTTTAAAGCACCGATCAAAGTGCTTCACCCACTGCTTACTGCGACTCAGGAAGGCAACTACAACGGTACCGAAGGGCTCTCCGCCCTACCCTTTGACGGCATGATCCTCGCTCACTCCAACGAATCAGAGTGGCAGACATTCCGCAATAATAAAAACAATGAAGCGTTTTTAGATCGAGTTTATATCGTGAAGGTGCCTTATTGCTTACGCGTCTCTGAAGAAGTTAAAATTTACGAAAAACTGCTTGAGCACAGTGAACTGACCAAAGCGCCACGTGCACCAAGTACACTTGAGTTACTGGCTCAATTTAGTGTGCTATCGCGACTAAAAGTGCCAGAAAACTCGTCCATTTTCTCTAAAATGCGCGTTTATGATGGTGAAACGCTGAAAGATACTGATCCGAAAGCGAAAAGCTATCAAGAATACCGTGATTACGCTGGCGTTGATGAAGGCATGTCCGGTCTCTCGACTCGTTTTGCCTTTAAAATACTCTCACGAGTATTCAACTTTGACCAATCAGAAGTCGCTGCAAACCCCGTACACCTGTTTTATGTTATCGAACAACAGATTGAACGCGAGCAGTTCCCGCAAGAGGTTGCTGAGCGTTACCTAGAATTTGTCAAAGGCTATCTGGTTCCGCGTTATGTCGAGTTTATTGGCAAAGAAATTCAAACCGCTTATTTAGAATCTTATTCTGAATACGGTCAGAATATTTTCGACCGTTACGTCACTTACGCTGATTTCTGGATTCAAGATCAAGAGTATCGTGATCCAGAAACTGGCCAACTGTTTGATCGCTCAGCGCTTAACAGTGAGCTAGAGAAGATCGAAAAAACGGCAGGGATCAGCAATCCGAAAGATTTCCGTAACGAAATCGTTAACTTTGTACTTCGAGCTCGGGCTAACAATAGTGGTAAAAACCCAGTTTGGACGAGCTATGAAAAACTGCGCACGGTTATTGAGAAGAAAATGTTCTCCAATACTGAAGAATTACTGCCAGTTATCTCTTTCAATGCCAAAACCTCATCGGAAGATCAGAAAAAACACGACGATTTTGTCGCCCGCATGATGGAGAAAGGTTATACCGAGAAACAAGTTCGATTACTGTCTGAATGGTATTTACGCGTGCGTAAATCCTCTTAGCAAGCCCTTGGTTGCGACTCTGACCCAGAGATTCTGGGTCAGAAGCTAACTTGCCAAAGCGTATGAGTAGTTAGAACTCATCGAGTGACGTTTAGAGGGAGAATCTCATGGCGCAATTTATCGACAGAAGGTTGAACGGCAAGAATAAAAGCGCCGTTAATCGGCAGCGCTTCTTACGCCGTTATAAAGAACAAATTAAAGAGTCCGTTGCGGATGCGGTTAATCGCCGATCCATCACCAATACGGAGTCAGGTGAAGATGTGGCGATTCCACATCGAGATATTAAAGAACCCATTTTCCATCAAGGTAAAGGCGGCGTTCGCGAACGCGTTCACCCTGGTAATGATCAATACATACGTGGTGATAAAGTAGAACGGCCAAAAGGTGGTCAAGGTGGTGGTTCAGGCGAAGGGGATGCCAGTCAAGACGGTGAAGGCGAAGACGATTTTGTATTTCAAATATCTAAAGATGAATATTTGGATATCTTGTTTGAAGATTTAGCATTACCTAACCTGAAGAAAAATCAAGTCAACAAAATTAAAGAGTGGAAAACCCATCGCGCAGGCTTCCAAACTGCTGGCGTTCCCGCCAACATTGCGATTGTCCGCTCTTTACAACAATCGCTTGCCCGACGCACGGCGATGACATCAGGCAAGCGACGCCTTATGCATGAGCTTGAGCAAGAGCTGGAAAATATTCGCAACTCTGAGCCAGCGCAACTACTCGAAGAGAGACGTTTAAAAGAAGAAATAGCTGAACTACGCCGGAAAATAGACAGTGTACCGTTTATCGATACGTTTGATTTACGTTTTAAAAATTACGAAAAACGCCCGATCCCTTCTAGCCAAGCGGTAATGTTTTGCTTAATGGATGTGTCAGGGTCGATGGATCAGCCCACTAAAGATATCGCAAAACGATTTTATGTCTTGCTCTATCTGTTTTTAACTCGCACCTATGAAAATGTTGAAGTGGTGTTTATTCGCCACCACACCCAAGCCAAAGAAGTGGACGAACACGAATTTTTCTATTCACAGGAAACTGGCGGAACGATTGTCTCTAGTGCATTAAAATTAATGCATGACATTATTCAACAACGTTACCCTCTCGGTGAGTGGAATATTTATGGCGCACAAGCCTCCGATGGCGATAACTGGGCTGACGACTCGCCTCGCTGTAAAGAGTTACTGGCGAACAAACTGCTGCCTGAATGCCAGTATTATGCTTACATCGAAATTACGCGTCGTTCTCATCAAACCTTATGGCATGAGTATGAAAAACTATCTGAAAGCTTTGATCACTTCGCCATGAAGAATATTCGTAGTGTGGACGATATTTTCCCTGTGTTTAGGGAGCTATTCCATAAGGAAACGGCATAAGGGGATAAGACTATGACAGTCAAAACAGCCACCACGCAAAAGCGTAAGAAAAAAAACAAACGTCTGGCTGATGGTCCAGATTGGACTTTTGATCTTTTGCATCAATACCACCAAGAAATTAAACGTGTTGCCGAGCATTATCGTTTAGATACCTACCCTAATCAGATTGAGGTGATCACTTCTGAACAGATGATGGACGCCTACTCCAGTATTGGTATGCCGATCAATTATAACCATTGGTCATTTGGTAAAAAGTTTATTCATACTGAGAAAAACTATAAGCACGGTCAAATGGGGTTAGCCTATGAAATTGTGATTAATTCAGATCCCTGTATTGCTTACTTGATGGAAGAAAATACCGTCACTATGCAGGCTTTGGTCATGGCTCATGCCTGTTACGGACATAACTCTTTTTTTAAAGGCAACTATTTATTTCAAACCTGGACTGACGCCAGCTCTATTATCGATTATCTACTGTTTGCTAAAAACTACTTAGCTAAATGTGAAGAAAAATATGGAGTGACCGAAGTCGAGCAATTATTGGACTCATGCCATGCGTTAATGAACTATGGCGTCGATCGTTATAAACGCCCAGAAAAGATTTCGATTGCTGAAGAAAAAGCACGCCAAGAAGAACGCGAAGCTTATTTACAATCACAGGTGAATGCCTTGTGGCGAACCGTGCCTAAAAAAGCCAAGGAAGCCGAGTTACAACGACGTTTTCCTTCTGAACCACAAGAAAACATTTTGTATTTCATTGAAAAACATGCACCTCTTCTAGAGTCTTGGCAGCGTGAAGTCGTGCGTATCGTGCGTAAAATCAGCCAATATTTTTACCCACAAAAACAAACGCAAGTCATGAATGAAGGTTGGGCCACTTTCTGGCATTACACAATTCTGAATCATCTTTACGATGAAGGGTTACTGTCCGATAAATTTATGCTCGAATTTTTACATAGCCACAGTAGTGTGGTGATGCAGCCTGCGTATAACAGCCGTTACTACAGTGGTATTAACCCGTACGCGCTTGGGTTTGCGATGTTTCGAGACATAAAGCGCATTTGTGAAGAGCCAACGGATGAAGATAGACACTGGTTCCCTGAATTAGTCGATACCAATTGGCTGGATGCCGTACACTTCGCAATGCGCAACTTTAAAGACGAAAGCTTTATTAGCCAATATTTGTCACCAAAACTTATCCGTGATTTTAAATTGTTCGCCATTTCTGACGATGATCATAAAAACTTTATTGAAATCAGTGCGATTCATGATGAGTTGGGATATCGCCAAATTCGTGAAAAACTTGCGTCACAATATAACTTGAGCAATTTAGAACCCAACATTCAAGTTTACAATGTCGACGTTCGAGGTGATCGCTCATTGACACTGCAATATGTGCCTCACGATCGAATTCCACTCGATCCAAGCTACGATGAGGTGCTCAAACATATGCATCGTCTGTGGGGCTTTGAAGTGAAATTAGAAGAACGTAAAGATAACGGTAAACACGAGCTACTTGCCACTTGTCCAAAGAAAAACGATTAATATCACGCTTTACATAACGTTAAACAGAGTATCAATAAATAAGCCCCATCAACCGATGGGGCTTACTGTTTAATACGGCTAATATATCTCAATCTCTTGGAGCTACGACTTACAATGGGGAAAAGTGCACCCATGTTCGACATTTATTCGATAAGTTTACGCACCGCTGCTAAATCCTCAGGCGTATCAACACCGGCTGGCGGCGCTTCGAGCGCAACAGCCACATGAATTTTTTCGCCGTACCACAGTACACGCAGTTGCTCTAGATTTTCGATTTTCTCTAACACACTTGGCGACCAGTGTATGTAGGTATTGATAAACCCGGCTCGGTAAGCATAAATACCAATATGGCGCATTAATGGCTGAGTAATCGCCTTCGGTTCAAGAATAAAGTTATCGCGGTCCCATGGAATACTCGCGCGACTAAAGTACAACGCATAACCTTGTTGATCAGTCACCACTTTAACGGCGTTAGGATTGAATACCTCTTGTGGATCATCAATTTCAACCGCTAAAGTCGCCATTGGCGCTTGGCTTGATGCTAAGTTTTCCGCAACTTGACGAATAATCACTGGCGGGATAAGGGGTTCATCCCCTTGTACATTGACGATGATATGATCATCGTCAATCCCCATTAAAGCAATCACTTCGGCTAAACGTTCCGTACCAGATTGATGTTCGATTGACGTCATGCATACTGATCCGCCAAAACTGAGGACCGCTTGCTCGACTCGACTATCATCGGTAGCAACAATTACCCGCTCAGCGCCTGCTTGCTGCGCTTGCTCATAAACCCACTGAATCATTGGCTTACCGCCAATATCAGCCAACGGCTTACCTGGCAAGCGACTTGATTGGTAGCGGGCCGGAATGATAACCGTAAAAGACATTAGCGTCCCTCATCCATGGTCATACTTCTCGCTTCAGGTTCGAGCAGTACTGGAATACCTTCTTTTATTGGATAAGCCAGACGATCTAATTTACAAATCAGCTCTTGGTTACCTTTATCGTAAGTCAACTTCCCCTTGCATACGGGACAAGCCACAATTTCAAGCAGACGGTGGTCCATAATGTTCCATAACCTCTTTAATTTTATCTAATATGCACTGTTGATCAGTTGGTGAAATCTCGGCCGATACGGGTAAATACCACCAGTTTTTTGCTGCAAAATCTGTACACTTAACGGCATCTTTCTCTGTCATGATCACGTTATCACCTTGGCTGGCTAATTCGCGCAATATCGTTTCATCAAATGCTTGATGATCAGCAAAATCATGGGTAAGAATCAGTGATGCACCAAGTTGATGTAACGTATTAAAAAAGCGAGCCGGATGGCCAATGCCAGCCCAAGCCACTAAACGGCTCAGGGCAGCAACATCAATGCGCTCTCCGCTGATGACATTAACCGCTAAGCTGGGTTTGAGTGTCATGGCAAGTTCACCCATAACCGGCTCTCCGCCATTATTGATCACAAAGTCGACTTGCTGTAAACGTTCGACAGGTTCGCGCAATGGCCCCAACGGAAGCAGTTGTTGGTTACCAAAGCGACGAACTCCATCAACAACCGCAAATTCGATATCTCGTTCCAACGCATAGTGCTGTAAACCATCATCGGTAACAATAAGATCAACCCCTTGGCTGAGCAATGCTTGAACCGCATGCGCACGTATTGGGTCAACGGCCACTGGGGCACCTGTACGTTGATAAATCAGCTTAGGCTCATCACCACATTCGGTCGGTAAGGTATGGTCAGTAACCAATAACGGATATTGAGCCGCCTTACCTCCGTATCCTCTTGAAACCACGCCCGGTCGATAGCCTTGACGTTGCAGTAACTCCACTAACCAAACTACAACGGGGGTCTTACCATTACCACCAGCGGTAATGTTACCGACAACAATCACTGGCAATGGCGCTCGATAACGCGCTTTTTTACCAGACAAAAAGGCATGCCGGCGACGAGTACTGATCACATAAAACAGTCGACTCAATGGCCACAAAAGTGGCCAAAGCAAAAAATAGAGCGGATGGCGTCCAAACCACAATTTGTCTATCACGGATTAATCGCCAAACTGAATACGATGCAATTGCGCATAAGCGCCATTTTGTTTGATGAGATCAGCATGATTCCCACGCTCAATGATCTCACCGTCATCAACCACTAAAATTTGATCAGCTTGTTCAATCGTTGAAAGTCGGTGAGCAATCACTAATACCGTTTTATTTTTCTGTAATTCGTCAAGCGCGGCTTGAATAGCTCTTTCTGATTCAGTATCCAATGCTGAAGTGGCTTCATCCAAAATAAGCACAGGAGCATCACGCAGCAGAGCGCGAGCAATCGCAATACGCTGACGTTGGCCACCAGAGAGACTGGCTCCGTTCTCACCAATTATCGTATCTAAGCCTTGTGGTAAATGTTGTATAAAGTCCATCGCATGGGCTAAGCGGGCAGCCTCTTCTATTTGCTCACGGCTGTATTGCTCTTGTGCCGCGTAAGCGATGTTATTGGCGATGGTGTCATTAAATAAATGAACATTTTGCGAGACTAAAGCAAAATGTTGCCGCAAATTGCTCAGCGTGTAATCACGAATATCGTGGTCATCAAGGTAGATGGCACCGGAATCGACGTCATAAAAACGGGTAAACAAATTAGCAATGGTTGACTTACCCGATCCGGAACGTCCGACGAGTGCAACGGTTTTGCCTTGAGGAATGGTAAAACTTACATGCGATAATGCCGGTTTTTCTTTACCTTGATAAGTAAAAGAGACATCTTTTACGGCAATATCACCACGCACTTTATCTGTCACAAACTTACCATTATCGCGCTCGGTTTCCAGGTCCATTAACGCAAATAACGTTTGTGTTGCGGCCATACCTCGTTGAAACTCTGAAGTTACGTTGGTCAAAGCCTTTAAAGGGCGCATCAAACCAAACATCGCCGAGAAAATAACCGTGAAGGTACCAGGCGTTAAATCTGCACGAATAGAATCAACGCTAGCTAAGAATAAGACCGTCACCAAGGCTAATGAAGCAATCATTTGAATCACAGGATCGGCTACTGCTTGAGCCGAGACTAACTTCATGGTCTGTTGGCGCATTTGATTGCTAACTTTATCAAAGCGTTTACGCTCAACCTCTTGTCCACCATAGCTTAAAACCACTTTATGGCCTTTAAGCATCTGTTCTGCCGACGAAGTGACATGGCCCATGGTTGTTTGCATATTTTTGGAGATTTTTCGAAAGCGTTTAGAGACCACTCGAATGCCAATCGCAACAACTGGAGCAACCACAATTAAAACTAGAGAGAGTTGCCAGCTGTTCCAGAACATCAAGGTTAATAAACCAATGATACTGGCCCCTTCACGAACAATACTGACCATTGCTCGACTCGTGGCTCCTGCAACCTGTTCAGAATCATAAGTAATTCGCGATAATAAACCACCGGTTGACTCACGATCGAAAAAACTGACTGGCATATGCATAAACTGATTAAAAATCCGCCTACGCATCAGCATCACTACATTGCCAGATACCCAACTTAAACAGTAAGCAGAAACAAAACCGCTACAGCCACGAATAAACATCAGACCAAGAATAAGAAAAGGTAAGATCTGCAAAAAATTAGAGTCTGTACCACCAAAACCTTCATCTAATAGCGGCTTTAGTAAGGAGATCATGTAGGTATCAGAGATCGCATTGATCACTAAAGCGATGGTCGCCAGCACCAATCCGACTTTATAAAGACGGATGTAAGTCCAAAGACGCTTAAAGGTTTGCCAAGTTGTTTCGTCAGAATTGAGTGACATAAAGCTGCTTTATCGATATTACAAAATTGACCTCATTCTACCTCTTTACGTAGCATCTGCCTATACCAAGGCGTGATTCGCCCACCGCGTAAGGTGAAAAGCTGACGTTGAGATCCTTGGTAACGGAGTGTTATTTGTCCGACCTCTCCCGTATCAAGCCACGGAATGCCTAAAGATTGATAACGCGCGAGAACGTCTGGGTGAGGTAATCGCCATCGATGACCTTTCGCCAATGAAGCAATCGCCAACTGTGGATTGACCTTTTCTATAAACGCTTGTGTAGAAGACGTTTGACTTCCATGATGAGGAACCACTAACACATCACTGTCTAATAACGCGTCACGACTGAGTAACCACTCACCAATCGCCGTCACATCACCGGTCAACAACACACTATGCCCATATTGCTTATCAACCATACGCACCACACAAGAATGAGGGTTATCCGCTCTATCAACCAAACGAGGTGGCCACACGACTTCAAAAGTCAATTCTTGCCATTGCCAGAATTCACCTTGAATACACGGAGAGAAATGTTCATTACGGTAACTAGCGCGAATCCAAGCTGGTTTTAGCCGTGATTGAATATCGGCTAATCCTCCCGCGTGATCATTATCACTATGGCTAATGATCACGCCATCAAGGGCATCTAGTCCTCCGCGTCGAGTTAATAATGGAATAATCAGTGATGTCGCCACGCTGCCTTCATGCCAACTACTCCCTGTATCGTATAAAACATAACGTCCGTTACGCTCAATAACCATCGCCAAGCCATGTCCAACATCCAACATATCCACTTGCCAGTAGACCTTCGGTTGTATTGTTAACCAAGTCGCGCTAAAAAGTAACCCAATCGCAATAAGAGATCGCGCGGTCAAAAGTGGCCGTAACATCATCACTAAAAATAAAGCCAACAAACTATATTGCCACGTTTGGTTAACCGGTAACCAGCTATGTTCTGCAAAGCCTAACGACCAGCTAAACGGCATTAAAGCCGCCTCAACCCAAGTCCAAAGCCACTGGACTTGATCGGCGATCAACACATTGCCACACAAGACAATAAACAGTAAGGGAACAACCACAAAGCTGAACCAAGGAATAAACACGAGATTATAAAGCGCGGAATAAAGGCTAACGCCAGAGAAGAAGTAAGCCGTCACCGGAGCCATTAACATCACTAATAATAGATGACCAGCAAACACTTTCTTCCATAGCGGCCATCGGCTATCGATGACGGAGACTTGGTAAATAACAAAACTGACCGCTAAAAAAGATAACCAGAAACTTGTGCTTAATGAAGCAAAAGGGTCCAAAGCCAATACCGCAGCTAACGTTAATAATACCCGTTGAATAGCGGTCACTCGAACATTAAACATGACTAATAGAATATTTAACCAACACATCATCAATGCTCGCTGAGTCGGTAGCGTAAAACCTGCCAGCCAAGCATAACCAAGTGCAAACAATCCACCGCAAACAAAAGGTAGCCATAAGCCTTTTCTCAAAAGGCGGCTACACATACCCCCTAACAAATAGCCAAAACCAAATGCCATACCAATGTGCAACCCTGAGATCGCCGTGAGATGGATTAAACCGCTATTGCGTAATTCCAACCACTGCTGTTCGGTAATCCCGCTACGCTCACCAAAAGTGAGGGCTAAAATAAAGCCTTGAACCTTGCTGGATCGCGTTCGTTGCTCAATCTGTTGAAAAAATATCGCCCGCAAACTTGAACTGGGGATGATTTGATAAGCTGTATTGGGACGAACGGTCGCTTGTGCGCTCCAGCCTTGACTCAGAAAAAAGGCTTCTTGATCAAACCCGACTTCATTCAATCGCCCATAAATCGGCTTCGCCTGTACCACAAATTGAGCATGATCACCCAATTGTAAGGCGATCGGGGAATTTAAACGTACCGTGGGAGACAAAAATCGGGGTAAAGATTGACCATTAATTGATCTCACCACAAAAGAGCCACTAAAACCGTAACGATTTGCAGTAAAAAAGCTGTCAGCGACACCTTTTATGGTAATATCTGTCGCAAATTGTAAGATATTATTGGACTGTGCGGTTACTTTATTTCCGTGTGTTATTATCAACACTAAGGCCAGTGCAATTCCGATGCATCCCCTGCCTCGGCGTGTCACGAGACTCATCATCAACACAACAATAACGCCAATGATAATAGGCCATTTGGGCATCCAAGGCCAAAATGGGGCAGAGAGTATCGTTAACGAGAACGAAGCCAACGTCCAGTAATTCGATAAGAGAGCCATGTTTCCTTATGCCAAGAAAGTTTATTAAACGTTTTATGCCTGATCACGCTGTTATTAAGCGTCAAAAGGCATTACAAATTTTTGGCTCCGTCCTCTACAACCCGAATCTGTGGTGTTTAAATCGACGCTCTGCTGCTGGTGCGTTTGCAGTCGGTTTATTTATGGCCTTCGTGCCGCTACCTAGCCAAATGATCATGTCTGCTGGCGTAGCGATTATTTGTGGTGTGAACTTACCCCTCGCTGTTGCCTTGGTGTGGATAACCAATCCGATCACTATGCCATTTATCTTTTATTTCTCTTATAAAGTTGGCGCTTGGTTAATGAATACTCCGCCGCAACCTTTTCATTTTGAATTAACGTGGGAATTTCTTCACCATCAGATGCACACCATTGGTCCACCCTTTTTGTTGGGCAGTTTAGTCTGTGGTATTGTCGCTGGCTTATTAGGTTACTTTGGTATTCGAGGTTTATGGCGCTATTCCGTTGTACGCAGCTGGCAAAAACGTCGCGTGACCAATACGATAAAATAAACCATATTGATTTTGTTAGTGACTGTGCAGCTCTAGCGAATCATCGTGCGAGTGATACAACATTTTTCTGAGTAACCAGCAGTATACAAAAGATGAAAAAGGACCAATAGGTCCTTTTTCTTTTTATTAACGAAGAGAATAACGGGGTTATTTACTGCTTAGAACCGCCGCAGGATGCAAACGGCTGGCTCGAGAAGCTGGATACCAAGTCGCCAATAAACTTAAGATAATCGCGGTACTCGAAACCAGTAATACATCTGACCATTCAAGTTGAGAAGGAAGGAAATCGACAAAATAAATATCCCCTGAAAGAAATTGATGACCTAACAAGGTTTCTAAACTCTGAATAATCGGTGTCAAATTTAGCGCCATAAACACCCCAACCATGCTGCCCACAACGCTACCCATAACGCCAGAAAATACCCCTTGCCAGACGAAAATGCGTTTAATTAAGCGATCATTCGCGCCCATCGTGCGCAAAATGGCAATATCGGCAGCGCGATCTTTCACTGCCATCATTAAGGTAGAAACAATATTAAAGCTCGCGACCCCAATCACCAATACCATGACTAGATACATGATGGTTCGCACCATTTCAATATCACGATATAAAAAGCCATATTTTTGCTGCCAACTACGCAAATAGACATACTCTTCTAGTGTATTACCCACTTCACGAACAATTTGATTGGCTTTGAGGACATCGGAAACTTTAATCGACACCCCCGTGACTTTGTCGTTTAAATTGCTGTATTGCTGAGCGTCTTCTAAAGGCAACAACGCGAGGTTATGATCAATTTGACCATTTAATTCCAGTAAACCGGCCACCTTTACTCGGACTCTTTTCGGTGCTTGAACCGCTTGCCCAGTATGACTACTTGGGATCAGCAAAGTGATCCAATCCCCCACTGCGGCTTGCAGTTGATCGGCAACACCTTTGCCTAAAATGACTTGCTGTTGAGCCGGAACAAAAGCTTCCCATACACCGGGGGTAACATAGTCGGCAAGCCGCGATACGGCACGCTCCCTTTGTGTATCGACCCCTCGTACTTCTATGGCTTTTAACTGCACCCCTCGCTCAACTAATGCGGTAAACTTCACGTATGGTGCCGCCGCTTGAACCTGAGGATGTAGCGTTGATTTTTGGACAATGTCTGGCCAATGTTCGATTGGTCCACGTACCCCTTCAAACTCACCATGAGGAATAACCGACAATACACGTTGCTGCAGCTCTCTCTCAAAGCCATTCATCGCCGATAAACCAATAATGATCACCGCAACCCCAACGGCAATACCGAGTGTCGAAGATAAAGAGATAAACGACACCAGCTTATTACGCTGCTTAGCACGACTAAAACGCGCGCCAATCACTAGCGCCAAATCTGCAAACATTATGCCTCCGCAACGTTGAGCAATAGGCCATCTTGCATATGCAGTTGTCGATCCATTTTTGCTGCCAATTCGCCATCATGAGTCACCACTAAAAAAGCCGTATTAAACTCACGATTCAATTCACGCATCAAATCATAAATCGCCAATGCCGTGGTGTGGTCTAAATTGCCAGTAGGCTCATCTGCTAGCACTAAATCCGGTCGATTGACCAACGCTCTAGCAATCGCAACACGCTGCCGCTCTCCGCCCGATAACTCTGAAGGACGATGTTGCAAACGGTGACCGAGGCCGACTCGCGCCAACAAAGCCTGAGCCGAGCGTTTTGCTTCGCTGGCTTTTTTACCGCCAATTAATAGTGGCATCGCTACGTTTTCGAGCGCGGTAAAATCAGCCAGTAAATGATGAAACTGATACACGAAACCAAGATGTTGATTACGCATCTTGGCCTGTTTATTCGAACTCAGTTGATGTAATGGCTGGCCAAGAAATTCAACATCGCCGCTGCTCGCTTCATCCAGCGCACCAAGGATATGCAGTAAAGTGCTTTTTCCTGAGCCAGAAGAACCAATGATCGAGACCAGATCACCGCGTTGCATCGAAAAACTCACCCCTTTCAAAACTTGAGTCTGCAACTCACCTTCTTGATAGATTTTATAAAGCTGCTGACAGCGTAAAAGATCATTCATAACGTAAAGCCTCAGCGGGTTTAACTCTAGATGCGCGATAAGAAGGAAATAAGGTGGCTAAAAAGCTAAGCAATATTGCCAGCAATACCACCACCGCAATTTGTATCGGGTTGATCACCACGGGCAACTCTCCGCCTAATGAAAATAGCGCGACGCCTAACGTGTTCATGATGCTATTCAAGTTCGCTGCTAGCAGAGCGCCCAACACTCCACCGACAACCGCTCCAATCACCCCACTGCTCGCGCCTTGCACCATAAAAATGGCTAAAACTTGTTGATCGGTCATACCTTGGGTTTTTAAAATCGCCACTTCCGCCTGCTTTTCCATCACCACCATGATTAGGGCGGCGATAATATTAAACGCCGCGACTCCAACAATCAGTCCCAGCATTAGGCCCATGATGTTTTTTTCCATTCTGACTGCTTGAAATAACTCACCACGTTGTTCACGCCAATCGCTCCAATACCAACCATCCGGCAAAGAGGTCGTTGACAACGTCGCCACATCAAAAGGATCGGCCATAAAGAGTCGCCAGCCAGAAATCGTCTGATCGTCGAAACGCAGTAAGCGACCCGCATCTCGTAGATGAGTGATCATCAGTTGCCCATCAACATCAGAGCCAGTATTAAACAGTCCGGCCACCGTGAAATTGCGTTGGCTAGGAATACGTCCTAAAGGCGTAAATTGACTGGCGCGAGTCACCATTAAGCGAACCGTATCGCCAACGGAAACATTGAGATCACGAGCCAGAGTGTGACCTAAGAAAATATGATAGGCACCGGGTTGTAAATCAGTTAATCGACCAGCAATCAGATAATCGGCGATCGGGTCGTCAGCTTGCGGCGCAATACCGACCAATAAACCCGCCGATAATTGCCACGAGCTTTGCACCACCGCTTCGCTTCTTACCATCGGTTGTGGCGCTTTGTAAGTGGATAACTCTCTAATAAAATCGGGGGCTTGTGCTTGCCATTGGGTTTTTTCCTGCGCTTGTCCGATCACCGCTTGCGGCAAAACCCCCAAAATACGGTTTTTCAACTGCGATTCAAAACCATTCATCACCGACAATACCGTCACTAAGGCCATCACACCAATCGTGATCCCAGCGGTCGACATATAAGAGACAAATCGACTAAACCGATCACCTGAACGTCCGCGTAAATAACGTAAACCGATAAATATCGAAATAGGATGAAACATAATACAAACCAAAGCCATAATAGGCCGCTACTGTAACGAGAATCGGTCCAAGGTTGTAGTTTTTCTTTGCCAAATCTTTGTTAAACGCCGTTATCACAACAAAAATGGCGGTAAGATTTATTTGCCATCACGCTGATTGATTTACAACAAAACTCTCACTTTGCTTGATTACTGATTCTTTATGACGATAATCAACAAAGGTGAGAAGGAAACCCAATATGACTGACCAAGACTTTTTTTCGGTATACCACGCACTGACAATTAACATCGAGCCGTTAGCGGCTAACTTTCGTTTGCCTTCTCAGATCGATTTTGAGGCGGAAATCCCCGCACCTTTTGTTGTGGCCAGTGAGTTTAGTCAACTTGATCAATTAAATGATGCTGCGCGGCTCGAACTCAAAAACAGCGATTTTAAACACGTTATCCAACTGCTGGAAACGCAGAATTCTAAGCTGAATCTATTGCTGAGCTTTATGCTCGCCCAACAAGATGATCCCGCTCAACGTGCCTCAACCTTGTCGTTCGGTGCCAGTCAATTTACTTATCGAGCCAGAGACGCGCTCGTACTAGGTACACCACTACGCATTAAATTATTCCTAGAGCATCCCGCAGCAGCGATTTATTGTTATGGCGAAGTTATCGATTGTGAAACGGATCCCGACTCCACGATTATTAGCGTCAGATACACTCTCCTGCGTGATAATGACCAAGACCTACTCATTAAAGCTGCGCTTCATTGCCAACAGAAACTGTTGCGTCAACGCTCTTTAGATCGAGAAAAACCATAACGACCCACTCAATAATGATGACAAAAACTGTATTAACACTCCCACATCTGCGTGGTGCTGGGGATAAGAAGCAACTGGGCAATTTACCCGGTGTCAGTCTCGCGCTAACTATCGCTGAATTCGCTAATCGTCACTCAAGCCACACCTTGTTGGCAGTACCCGATCCACAGACAGCATTAAAACTGGTTCAAGAGCTAGAGCAATTCAGTCAAGCCCCGGTCGGCTTATTTCCTGATTGGGAAACCTTACCCTACGATAATTTTTCACCTCATCAAGAGATTATTTCTGATCGCATCGCTCGCTTATATCAGTTGCCCTCTTTAGGAACTGGGATCACTGTTGTCCCGGTCAGTACCTTGTTACAACGCCAGACGCCACGTGATTTCTTACTTCAACACACCTTGATGGTCAAACAAGGGGATCGGTTCTCTTTAGCCAAATTACGCGTTCAGTTAGAAAACTCCGGTTATCGTCATGTAGATCAGGTTTTTGGGCCGGGGGAATACGCCAGTCGTGGGTCGATCCTGGATCTCTTCCCTATGGGCAGTGATTCCCCTTATCGAATTGATTTTTTTGATGATGAAATTGACACGATTCGAATTTTTGACCCAGAAAATCAACGTTCTATTCAGCAAATCGATCAAATTCGCCTACTTCCTGCTCATGAATTTCCGACCACCGAGCAAGCCATAGAAGCATTTCGTGCCCGTTTTCGGCAACGATTTGATGCCCGTCGTGAGCCTGAATCTATCTATATGCAGGTTTCTAAAGGCACATGGCCTGCGGGGATTGAATATTGGCAACCGCTATTTTTTGAACATACCGAAACACTGTTTGATTATCTCCCGGATCATAGTCAATTAATTTTATTAGGTCAGGTTGAAAGCGCCATTGACCAATTTCTCGCTGATGTCGCGTATCGTTATGATCAACGGAATATAGATCCGTTACGCCCATTGCTAGCGCCTGACGAATTGTGGTTAAAAAAAGACGATTTATTCGCGCGCGCCAAAGATTTTGCTCAGTTACAACTGTCCATCGACCCGATTCCAGAAAAGGCCGGTAGAAGTAACTTAGCCATTACCGCACTGCCTGATTTAGCGATTCAACAGCAAAATAAAGAACCCCTCGCCGCCTTACGTCAATTTAGCGAGCAATTTACCGGTAAGATTATTTTCTCGGTTGAGTCTGAAGGACGACGCGAAGCGCTACTCGAGCTATTACAGCGAATTAAGTTACGCCCTACCGCATTCGCTTCTTTTGATGACGCTTGGCAAAGTTCAGAGCGATTGGCTTTGGTGATCGGCGCTGCCGAACGTGGTGCGATTTTCACTGATCCATCTCTCGCCTTGATTTGTGAAGCCGATTTACTCGGAGCACGGGTGGTTCAACGTCGAAAGAAAGAACGTAAATCCACCAATAGTGATGCGGTGATCCGCCATCTTGCCGAGTTAAAACCGGGACAGCCCGTAGTGCATATCGACCATGGTATTGGACGTTACTTAGGCTTACAAACCCTCGAAGCAGGAGGCATTACTACCGAATACGTTACGCTTGAATATCAAAATGAAGCCAAGCTGTATGTTCCCGTTTCATCACTGAACTTAATTAGCCGTTATTCCGGAGGTGCAGAAGAATCCGCGCCACTCCATAAACTGGGAGGAGAAAGCTGGGTTAAAGCACGCAAGAAAGCGGCGGAAAAAGTCCGCGATGTCGCTGCCGAACTGCTTGATGTCTACGCTAAACGCGAACTGAAACCAGGGTATCCCTTCCGTTTGGATCGTGACCAATACGCCACCTTTAAAGCCACCTTTCCCTTTGAAGAAACCGACGATCAAGCCATGGCGATCAATGCGGTACTGTCAGACATGTGTCAAGCCAAAGCGATGGATCGACTCGTCTGCGGCGATGTTGGTTTCGGTAAAACTGAGGTCGCGATGCGCGCCGCTTTTGTTTGTACCGATAACAATAAACAAGTGGCTATTTTAGTACCCACAACTTTATTGGCTCAGCAACATTTTGAAAATTTCCGCGACCGTTTTGCCAATTTACCGATCCGTGTCGAGGTGCTATCACGCTTTAAATCAGCCAAAGAACAAAAGCAGATCATGCAAGATGTCGCCGAAGGCAAAGTCGATATTATCGTGGGAACACACAAGCTCCTCTCCAGTGATCTCATCTTTGCCGATTTAGGGCTATTAATCGTTGATGAAGAACACCGCTTTGGGGTTCGTCAGAAAGAAAAAGTCAAAGCCATGCGTGCCGATGTAGATATTTTAACGTTAACGGCCACACCGATTCCACGCACACTGAATATGGCAATGAGTGGTATGCGCGATTTATCGATCATTGCAACACCGCCTGCTCGTCGCTTGGCGATTAAAACCTTTGTCCGTCAACATGAGGACAGTGTTGTTCGAGAATCGGTTCTAAGGGAGATCATGCGTGGTGGTCAAGTTTACTTTTTACACAACCAAGTCGAAAGCATCGAGAAAGTTGCTGCCGATTTGGAAGCGCTTATCCCTGAAGCTCGTGTCACCGTCGCCCACGGACAATTACGTGAGCGTGAACTCGAACAAATCATGAATGATTTTTATCATCAGCGTTACAACGTACTGGTGTGTACCACTATCATTGAAACGGGGATAGATGTACCCACCGCCAATACCATTATCATTAATCGCGCCGATACTCTTGGATTGGCTCAATTACACCAATTACGCGGACGAGTAGGTCGCTCTCACCACCAGGCGTATGCTTATTTATTAACACCGCATCCCAAAGCGATGACCAAAGATGCGATTAAACGCTTAGAGGCCATTGCTTCGCTTGAAGATCTCGGCGCAGGATTTACCTTAGCAACCCACGACTTAGAAATTCGCGGAGCGGGTGAGTTACTCGGCGATGAGCAGAGTGGTCAGATCCAATCGATTGGTTTTAGCTTATACATGGAGATGCTAGAACAAGCGGTTGAAGCCTTAAAATCGGGTAAAGAGCCATCATTGGATGATCTACTGCGTGAACAAAGTGAAGTCGAGCTACGAATCCCAGCTCTGCTGCCTGATGATTATATCCCTGATATCAACAGCCGTTTATCACTCTATAAACAAATCGCCAGTGTCGCCGATGATACTGAATTGGCTGAACTTAAAGTCGAATTAATCGATCGATTTGGTAAACTGCCGGATGCAGCCTTGAATCTGTTGACTATTGCCCAACTGAAGCTCAACGCCGCCGCACTGAAAATTCGTAAAATCGAAGCGCATGAAAAAGGCGGGTATATTGAGTTCTACCCTAACGCTGACATTAACCCGATGTTTTTGGTTAAACTACTTCATGCACAACCGAAACAATTTGCGATGGAAGGTCCGACTAAATTGAAGTTTATCCTTCCACTGGTTGATAGAAGAGAAAGAATTCAATTTGTTACAGACATGCTGCAAGAATTCCAGCACAATCTACTACCTGCTGCCTAATATGGTAGGCTCAATAGAATCAAATACGTGCCCAGCACATTGACGGAGTCATAATGAAAAAACTGATCCCACTACTGCTTTTGCTCGTTGCCATGCCCAGCCTAGCGCAGCGACAATTCGATATTGAAGTGATCATCTTCCAACGTGCAATTGACGCGGAGAAAACGCAAGAGTCATGGCCAGATACGTTGCCTGAGATTAATCTCTCGCGTGCAGGCAACCTAAGTGATGCCCAATATCGACAAAGTAAAGGCGTACGTATGCTCTCTCAATCGGACTATCAATTGACCGAGCAAGCTCAGCGTTTACGCAATCATGCCGGCTTTCAAGTATTATTACATACTGCTTGGCGTCAAGGGGATCAAGGACGAGCATCCGCTCCCGTTTTTCATATTCAAGCGGGGAAAGACTACTCAACCCAGTTTAATCCTGACGGCAGTGAACGAGTCGCACAAACTGAGCAATACCGCCCAATTGATGACGTAGTTGAACGGACCATCACCCCACCGCTGTATGAGCTTGATGGCACCTTACAAATTTATGTCCAGCACTTTCTGTTTGCCGAAGCTAATTTTGACTTAAAAAAACCGAGTGTGCGTGAAGTTATCCTTCAAGATCCCTCGCTGGACTTAGATGAACTCGACCAAGATACACGCACCAATGTACAAGATGGGCACCTCATTGCCATATCGCCAACGATGGAAAAACAATCTTTTTTGAAAAGTTATCGCCTCGATCAAAAACGCCGCATGCGCAGTGGCGAAACCCATTATTTGGACCACCCTCTTATGGGCATGATTATCCAAGTTCGCCGAGTTCAATAATCCTATCCAACGCCCTATATGGGCGTTGGGTCTTTATATGGTCTGATATTATACGCAAACAACTTGGAGTTGAAGGTAGGCGGCAAGTGAGTGAGGCCCTATGAGTATAGACCGGTTATGTGATTGGGATGAACGAACGTAGCCAACGCCCCTGCAGCTTCAAATAGGAAGGGTATAGATTGTTAAATCATCAGGAAACGAAGCGAGAATAGGACCGTCTCCCATGAACCCAGAATTTGTGATCAATACTCAGCGTTTGCAATTACGCCTTTTATCGGTTGATGAAGCGGTCGAATTTGCAAGACTTATTCAACACTCGCCCTCCTTACATCGATGGATTGATTGGTGTCATGCCCACTTTAACCAACAAGAGGCTGAACGATTTATTCTGGCAACACGATTAAACTGGATAAAAGCTGACGCCTATGGCTTTGCGGTGATCGATAAAGCAACGCAGCAAATCGTTGGTATGGTCGCGATTAATGAATTTTCTACCACGTTTAATATGGCGAGTTTAGGCTATTGGATAGGAGACTATCATCAACAACAAGGGTTCGGGAAAGAAGCACTAGCTGCGTTGATAGAGTGGAGTTTTGCCCAGCTCAAACTGACTCGCTTAGAAATTATCTGTGATCCTAGCAATATTCCTAGTCAACAGCTCGCTCAAGCGTGCGAAGCGAAGCAAGAATGCCTTGCCCAAAATCGGTTTATTTTTCATGGTCAACCAAAAACAGGACTGGTTTTTTCAATTATTCCAGAGCCAATCTCAAGTGGTTCACATCAGTACAGTAATCAATATCAGTTAAAACAATAAAATAAGTCCTGCTAAGCATACTCTCTATCTCAATGATATAGATTGACTCTGTAGCATAAGCCACCGATCACCAGATACTTTAAAAGCACCAACGTAATCAACATGACTGACTCAGTTATAATGTTATTGAAAATTGATCGATGTCAATCACACATCAATAAAAATAACCATGCGATGTTAATATGACATCTAACTGTTAGCATATTGAGCTCGATGATTAAACAGAGCCACTTATGTCCAAAGCGATCGATCAAGTTGTGCTTAACATAGCATTGAACTTAAGTTCCAACCTATCTAGTCAGCAACAATATCAATGTATGATTGATGGCGTCGCTTGCGTTTTTCCTTGCGACGCGGCCGCACTATTTGTTTTTGATCACGATGGATTTTTAACACCTGTCGCGGTAAAAGGCTTATCAACGAGTGTCTTGGGTCAACGCTATTTTCCTAAAGTGCACCCTCGTTTAGAACAAATTCTACATAGCCAACAAACCGTCCGCTTTGATGCCAATTGTCCATTACCCGATCCTTTTGATGGTGCTTTACTCAATGAACAGCCCTCACTCGCCGTGCATGATTGCTTAGGGCGTAGCCTTTATGTTGATGGCCAGTTAGTCGGAGCGTTAACGATGGACTCACTGACCATCGGCGCTTTTGATCATCTTGACCCTATAATGATCGACACCTTCGCGGCACTGACCGCGGCCACCTTACGCAACATCGCTCAATTAAAAGCACTTAAAGCACAGAATAAAAAACAAAGCACCATCACCCAAACGTTGATTCAGCAAGCCCGCTCACAACAAGGTGAGATGGTCGGTCTTAGCCCACAAATCCAGCAACTTCGTCAGCAAATCGCTATCGTCGCCCCCTCAGACTATGCAGTATTGATTTTGGGTGAGACAGGAACCGGTAAAGAATTAGTCGCCCATCAAGTGCACGCTCAATCTCATCGTCGTGACCATCCGATGATTTATGTCAATTGCGCAGCATTACCCGAAAGCCTAGCGGAAAGTGAGTTGTTTGGTCATGTCAAAGGCGCCTTCACTGGTGCAAATCAGCACCGAGCGGGTAAATTTGAACTTGCAGATGGGGGAACACTGTTTCTCGACGAAGTCGGCGAATTGCCGTTAATCCTGCAAGCCAAATTGCTCCGTGTGATTCAGCAAGGAGAACTACAACGTGTTGGCAGTGATAAACACCTTTTGGTTAATGTCCGGATCATTGCAGCCAGCAACCGTAATTTAGCTCAAGAAGTCGCAGAGGGGCATTTTCGTGCGGATTTATTTCACCGCCTCAATGTTTTTCCCATAACGGTCCCCCCATTGAGAATACGTGAAGGGGATATTCCTGTACTGGCTGGTTACTTACTCGAAAAAGTACGTCACCAATTCAATACCCCAAATTTACATGTTCACCCCAGGCTGCTCAGTCAATTAGAAAGCTTGCCTTGGTATGGTAACGTGCGTGAACTGGAACATGCACTAACGCGAGCAGCACTTCATGCTATTCAGCAAGCTCATACGACGATTAATATCGACCATTTTGATATTTTACCCCACCGTTCGGATGTGAAAACAACATCAAGCTTTTTTCCTCTCCATCCAAAATCGATGCGCGAGCTGGTAGAAGTGTATCAAAAGCTCTTAATTGAACATGCATTAAGACAATCGGATGGAGTTTGGTCAAAGGCCGCCGATTTTCTGCATATGGATCGCGGTAATCTGTACCGAATGGGGAAAAAACTCGGTGTAGGCTCAAAATAGACCACTAAGCAGATGTCAATATCACATCCTGTCGGTGTCTTTTTTACATCAACCACAGTCCACTAGTTTGATTTTCCACTTTAAAATCAACAAATTACAAGTTGGCATAAATTCTGCTCTTCGGTAAAGGATTCTACCTTTAGCCCTTCCCTAGACATGAACTGTTTAGGGTTAACACACCGGAGATTTATTATGTTCTGTATTCAATGTGAACAGACTATCCAGACGCCAACCATAAAAGGCTGCTCATTTACGCAAGGTATGTGTGGCAAGACCGCGGAAGTTTCTGACTTACAAGACATCTTGGTCTATACATTGCAAGGCGTTTCATTTTGGGCAAACCAAGCCTACTCGTTCAATATCATTGACGATGAGATCAATCAATGGGCTCCTAAAGCTTTCTTTGCTACCTTAACCAATGTCAATTTCGATCCACAGCGTATTCTTGAGCTGACTCATCTAGCTGCAGAATATCAAGTGCGCTTAAAGGCACAAGTGCTGGCGGCCAGCCAACTCACTAACCAACCTATCACACCTCTACCCGCCGTTGCCCAATTTGAATTACCTGATTCGGTTGAGGCAATTTTAACTCTCGCACCACAAGTGGCGGTTAATCGGGGTAAAGAGATGCTTCACGAGGATGTGATTGGCTTACGTTTATTGTGTTTATATGGCTTAAAAGGCGCAGCTGCCTACATGGAGCATGCGCGTGTACTTGGTCAAACCAGCAACGATATCTACGCCCAATATCATGACATTATGGCTTGGCTTGGTACCGAACCTGACGACCTCTCAGAGCTACTCGATTGTTCAATGAAGATTGGCTTGATGAATTATAAAGTCATGGAGATGCTTGATCTCGGTGAAACGGACACATTCGGCCATCCACAGCCAACCGCTGTTAATGTTAAACCTATCAAGGGGAAGTGTATTCTAGTCTCTGGTCACGATTTACATGATCTAGAAAAAATCCTGCAACAAACGGTCGGTAAAGGCATTAATATTTATACCAATGGTGAAATGCTGCCTGCCCACGGCTACCCTGAGCTTAATAAACACCCTCACTTGGTTGGCAACTATGGCAGTGCTTGGCAAAACCAACAAAAAGAATTCGCTAATTTCCCTGGAGCGATTGTTATGACCTCCAACTGTTTACTCAACCCAAATGTAGGCCAATACGCTGAGCGCTTATTCACCCGCAGTATCGTTGGCTGGCCGGATGTTGCACATATCGAAGGTGACGATTTTAATCAGGTAATTGAGTGTGCATTAAACCAATCTGGTTTCCTGCATGACGAGATAGAGCAGATGATCACCGTTGGCTTTGGTCGCAATGCGCTCATGAATGCGGCTCCAGCCGTCATCGATCAAGTTAAACAGGGTAATATCAAACACTTTTTCCTAGTCGGTGGTTGTGATGGCGATAAAGCTGAACGCAGCTACTATAGCGACTTCACCGCTGCAGCGCCTGACGATACTTTAATCCTCACTCTTGCCTGCGGTAAATTCCGTTTTAATAAAAACCAGTTTGGCGACATCAATGGTATCCCTCGTTTATTGGATGTGGGCCAATGTAATGATGCTTACTCAGCCATTCAGTTGGCCTTGGCACTGGCAAAAGAGTTTGATTGCGATATCAACGAACTGCCTCTAACACTCGTGCTTTCTTGGTTTGAGCAAAAAGCGATAGTGATCCTATTGACCTTGTTCGCACTCGGTGTGAAAGGGATCTACACCGGTCCAACAGCTCCTGCATTTTTAACCGATAATCTACTCACTATTCTTCAAGATAAGTTCGATATGCGTAGCATTGGCAACGTAGCAGAAGACTTAAAAACGATTTTGGCCGCTTAAAATTTAATGCCCTCTTATGAGGGCATTAAATTTGATGATAGTAGGAGAGAATATTATGTATTTTAAATGGCAGGGTCAAACGCCAGTCACACTGCACTGCATCGATAAATTCTTTGAAACTGAAGATACGGTTTCTCTTCGCTTCGGTGAACCGAGCGAATCGTTACTGTTTGATTTTAAACCGGGACAATTTATCAATCTTGGAGTTAAGATAGCAGGAAAGATGGAATTTAGAGCTTATTCAATCAGTTCGTTGAACGCAGAGAATTACCTCCAAATTACCGTTAAACGTGTAGATGGCGGTAAAGTATCGAATTTTTTGATTGATCAATTACAGGTGACAGGTACTGTCCAAGCACTTCCTCCGACAGGTGATTTTAATTGTATTGATCATCCACCGAAAATTCACGATGGGCAAAGTAAAGTGCTACTTATCAGTGCAGGATGTGGGATCACCCCTGTCATGGCTATGATAAAATATTGGCTTCATCATGCAATGGAGATTGATATTGAGTTTTTGCACATTGCTCGTTCCCCCGAACAAACCCTCTACTTTGATACATTGGCAACCTATCACACCTTGTACGACAATTTTCATCTGAAATTGTTGTTAAAAGACGCAAAGAACAGTGGCTATCCGCAAGGAAAAATTGATATACACTGGCTGAAAACCCTAGTGCCAGATATGCATTCACGTAATATCTATTTGTGTGGCCCCGATAAATTCATGCGAGATATTGAAGGTTACTTACTCAAACTCGGCTTTGATATGGCTAATTTTTATCAAGAAAGTTTTAGTCCAATTCAAACTCAAAAACTTCTGATCTCAGACACCGAGGTCAAGGTTGGCGTGGCTAACTTTGCTCAAACCATAAAGGCTCAGAAAGGACAATTGCTTGCTGATGTACTTGAAAATGCAGGAGTCCCTCTGCTCATCGCTTGCCGCAGCGGTATTTGTGGCTCTTGTAAATGTAAAATTAGTAAAGGTCGTGTAACGACTTTGAATCAAACTGCATTAACCGCGAAAGAAATCGAGGAAGGTTATATTTTGACTTGTTCTTCTACCATAGAGTCAGATATAGAAATCAATCTTAATTAAAAATAAATGATTCATAACTGAAGTGAAAAAAGTCGCGTACTTAGCCATATCAATGGCAGATAAATCACCTAAATGTTCTTATCCTTATAAAAACAAACCGCTCACGGTTAAGTGAGCGGTATTCAGAGTTTTATGCTTCGGTTTTTTATTTAATTAGTGCAGTTTAAGATTCGGCCTAAGCACTCTGTTGATTCGTCCAACCAACATCATTAGCCCAGTTTTAAAAATACCATGCAAGGCCATTTGATGCATACGGTATAAAGAAATGTACACCACACGCGCAATACGCCCTTCAACCATCATTGAGCCTTTGGTTAAGTTGCCCATTAAGCTGCCTACAGTAGAAAAACGGCTTAGTGACACTAAAGAGCCATGATCTTTGTAGATGTAAGGCTTTAATTCTCGGCCATTCAGTTTAGCAACAATATTTTTGAACGCTTGTGACGCCATTTGATGGGCGGCTTGAGCGCGTGGCGGAACAAACTTACCATCCGCCTGTGTACACTGGGCCAAATCACCAATCACAAAAATATCATCATCACGAGTCGTCTGAAGGGTATCCTTGACGACTAACTGGTTAATACGGTTGGTTTCTAAGCCTGCGATGTCTTTCATAAAATCAGGCGCTTTAATGCCTGCAGCCCAAACCATGATCGTCGCCAAGATTTTTTCGCCCTCTTTGGTGGTTAAGCCATCTTTCTCAGCTTTAGTAACCATCGTCGTGGTGCGAACATTGACCCCTAATTTAGTCAGCTCGCTATGCGCGGCGGCAGAAATGCGCGGTGGCAATGCAGGCAAAATACGCTCGCCCGCTTCGATTAAATTAACATTGAGCTTGCTCGAGTCTAAATCACCAAAGCCGTAGCTGTGTAACTCTTTCACCGCATTATGCAATTCAGCGGATAATTCTACACCTGTCGCTCCAGCCCCCACAATCGCAATATCAACCGTTCCCTGACCATTTTTAGCATGTAGCTTTAAAAATTCATTATTCATTTCGGTACGGAAACGATGTGCTTGCTCTGGGCTATCTAGGAAAATACAGTGTTCTTTTACTCCAGGCGTGTTGAAATCATTAGATTTAGAGCCAATCGCTAAGACTAGAAGATCATATTCCAGTTCTCGTTTTGGCATCAATAACTCATCATGTTCATCTCTCAGTTCACTCAGCGTGATCCGCTTTGTCTCACGGTCAATTGCTTCTAGACTACCAAGTTGAAACTCAAAACAGTGATTTTTAGCATGGGCACGGTAACTCAATGCATCAACGCCTTCATCTAAAGAGCCAGTGGCGACTTCATGGAGCAATGGCTTCCATAGATGACTAGAATTACGATCCACTAAGGTGATGTTAGCGCGATTCTTTCGCCCTAACGTTCGACCGAGCTTAGTGGCTAGCTCTAGTCCACCGGCACCTCCACCGACAACAATAATACGTGTCACAATAACTATCCTCAAACAAATGGTAATAATCAGGGATCAGCACGACGAGTCACACTGAGAAAATTAGTCATACAGTTGTAAAGTCTATAGAGGTTTGCTGTTTATCACTTTTGAATAAAGGCGATGAATCAAATTGAGCTCTATTGGCAAGTTATTTATCTTGCTCTTCGTTTTTTGATGCTCATCAAGCTTTCTGAGCTGAAGGCCATTATATAGCGCTAAAATGGTGACGCAACCCTAGATTTTCATCGTTGTCGTCACCGCTATCGCTCAGTTAATCAGTCGCTATCTTGATTATTGATCGGAGTAATCATTTACAAAATTTCCCAACATAGCCATCAAAAAAAAGACCCTACCATAACTTATGGTAGGGTCTCGATTCGATTAGAGAAGCATCGTGCTAGCGAAAACCTCTCATTAATTCAGCTTACTTTTTCTTTGCTGGCTTTTGGTCATCTTTTTTCTTGATAACGGTCGTCCCTTCGAAGGTTTCACCTTCAACGAAAGCTTTACCGTAATAAGCACAAAGAAGGACTTCTTTAAGCTCAGAAATCAGTGGGTAACGTGGGTTCGCGCCTGTACATTGGTCATCGAACGAACGAACTGACAAATCATCAATTTTAGCTAGGAAGTCAGCTTCATTAACGCCCGCAGCTTGAATCGATAATGGAATATCGAGTTCTTTCTTCAGCTCTTCTAACCAAGTTAATAAACGCTCAATTTTCTGTGCTGTACGGTCGCCTGCTTGGCTTAAACCAAGATGGTCAGCAACTTCTGCGTAACGACGGCGAGCCTGTGGACGGTCGTATTGAGAGAATGCTGTTTGCTTAGTTGGGTTATCGTTCGCGTTATAACGTACAACGTTAGAAATCAATAGCGCGTTAGCAAGGCCATGTGGTAAATGGAACTCAGCACCGATATTGTGTGCCATTGAGTGACATACCCCAAGGAAGGCGTTCGCAAATGCGATACCTGCGATGGTTGCCGCATTGTGTACTTTCTCACGTGCAATTGGGTCTGCTGCGCCATTTTTGTAGCTTGAAGGTAGGTACTCTTTCAGCATCTTCAGTGCTTGCAGAGCTTGACCGTCTGAGTACTCATTCGCCAATACAGAAACATAAGCTTCTAGAGCGTGAGTCACCGCATCGTAACCACCAAAGGCTGTTAGTGATTTTGGCATATTCATCACTAGGTTAGCATCAACGATCGCCATGTGAGGGGTCAATTCGTAGTCAGCAAGTGGGTACTTAGCACCCGTTTTGTCGTCGGTTACTACCGCAAATGGTGTAACTTCTGAACCTGTACCAGATGTTGTGGTGATGCACACTAGCTCTGCTTTTTGACCCATTTTCGGGAACTTGTAAATACGTTTACGGATGTCCATAAAGCGCATTGCGAGCTCTTCGAAGTGAGTTTCAGGGTGCTCGTACATTACCCACATGATCTTCGCAGCATCCATCGGTGAACCACCACCAAGGGCAATAATCACATCAGGCTGGAAGCTCTTCATCGCTTCAGCACCCTTCTCTACTACCGATAGCGTCGGATCAGCTTCAACATCAAAGAATGTTTGTACTTCCATACCCAATGCTTTGAGCATGCTAACCAATTCGTCAGTGTAACCGTTATTGAATAGGAAACGGTCTGTTACTAAGAAGGCACGTTTTTTACCTTCAAGATCGCTCAGTGCGATTGGCAAGCTACCACGACGGAAGTAGATTGATTTAGGGAGTTTGTGCCACAACATATTTTCAGCTCGCTTAGCAACAGTTTTCTTGTTGATTAGGTGCTTAGGACCCACGTTCTCAGAGATAGAGTTACCACCCCAAGAACCACAGCCCAGAGTCAAAGACGGTGCTACGTTAAAGTTATACAAGTCACCAATACCACCGTGAGTGGTTGGAATATTGATCAAAATACGAGCCGTTTTCATTTTGTCACCGAAGTAACGAATACGGTCTGCATTAATATCTTGGTTGGTGTATAAACCTGAGGTATGACCGATACCACCAATCTCAACCATTCGAACCGCTTGCTCTACGGCATTTTCGAAAGAAGAAGCACGGAACATGCCTAGTGTTGGCGATAGTTTCTCATGAGCAAACTCGTCATCGTAAGACACTTCACCGATACCTTCACCGACTAGAATTTTGGTATCCGCTGGTACTTTAACACCCGCCATTTCAGCAATCGCTGTCGCTGGTTGACCAACGATTTTCGCGTTTAACGCACCATCGATCAGGAGGACTTTGCGTACTTTATCTGCATCGGCTTTACTTAATACGTGAGCTTTATGAGTCGCGAAACGCTCTTTCACTTCATCATAAACTTCATCCATAACGATAACCGCTTGCTCAGAAGCACAAACCACACCGTTATCAAACGTTTTTGACATTAAAACTGAAGCGACTGCGCGTTTAATATCCGCAGTTTCATCGATTACAACCGGTACGTTACCGGCACCAACACCGATAGCTGGTTTACCAGAAGAGTAAGCCGCTTTCACCATGCCTGGACCACCAGTAGCAAGGATTAGCGCAATACCATCGTGCTTCATTAAGGCGTTAGAAAGCTCAACTGAAGGTTGGTCAATCCAACCGATAATGTCTTTCGGTGCACCAGCAGCTACCGCTGCATCAAGAACGAGTTTCGCTGCGTCATTGGTTGAATTTTTCGCACGTGGGTGTGGCGAGAAGATAATACCGTTACGCGTTTTTAAAGAGATGAGTGATTTAAAAATCGCGGTTGAAGTCGGGTTAGTCGTTGGGACAATACCACAGATGATACCAACAGGCTCAGCAATCGTCATCGTGCCTAGACTTTCGTCTTCTTCAAGGACACCACAGGTTTTTTCATCTTTGTATTTGTTATAGATAAACTCTGAAGCAAAGTGGTTTTTAATCACTTTATCTTCAACAATACCCATGCCTGATTCTGCTACCGCTTGTTGCGCGAGAGGAATACGGGCTTGGTTTGCGGCTAAAGATGCTGCACGGAAAATTTTATCAACTTGCTCTTGAGAGTAAGTTGCAAATTCTGCTTGTGCCGCTTTAACGCGAGCCACAAGAGCATCAAGTTCAGCCAAATTAGTTACCGGCATAGTGAATCTCCTAAAATAGAAAAATGTTAAAAACTCTTTATTAAGCTTGCTGTCTCTCAGTTTTATTTTGGTCTCACAATAGCTTAAGTAACGACAGACTTAGTAAATTGCTTTCAGAACTGAGTATAATCTTTCACGGTTTGAAAAAAATTGACTCAGATCAGTTCTCAAAAACTAAATAGCACCGCCCAAGAAACACAGCCAGAAAAAAACACATAAGAAGTTGAATTAACAAAGAAAAACAACAAATTAACACATGATTAAAAAAGAGGCTATCAAACACAATAAACTAGAAAAAGTACAACATTTTGTAAAAAAGTTTCATTTTTGTACAACATTACCATTTGTAGCCAATGTTTTATGTGCCAGTTTGAGTATATAGACTCTTCAGCAACTCTCCAACCCCTGGACTTTTTTTTACAGAAACTGTGTGGATGTTAACAAATCACCATTAAAAACCGATTTCAACCACATCATTTGTAACAGTGCATTATCACAATGATCCCATGATTAGTTTTTCTTAATCATGATCAGAGCCATGAACTAGTTTTTTTCATTCGTGATTTTGTTTCGATTAACATACATTATCTTAGCCTATCTACTTTACTGATCGTCAGAGACTGTTTTCATGCATTTTGAACTCGCCATTTTCCTGCAATTTTTTCTAGGACTGGTTGCCGCGGTTAACCCGGTTGGCATCATGCCTATTTTTGTGTCTTTAACCAGCCATATGACATTGGAAGAAAAGAACAAAACTGCAGCCACGGCCAATATTGCTGTCGCCGTGATCTTGATTACCGCGTTACTTGCAGGGCAAGTTCTACTCGATATGTTCAGTATCTCACTGGATTCATTCCGAGTGGCAGGTGGTTTGCTGTTACTGAGCATTGCTTTTTCAATGATGAGCGGAAAACTGGGTGAGGATAAACAAAACAAGCAAGAAAAATCAGAATACATCAGTCGAGAACAGATTGGTGTTGTTCCACTGGCGATGCCTTTAATGGCGGGACCTGGTGCAATCAGTTCAACCATCGTCTATAGCTCACGCTATCCAAGTATGTTTGATACAGTGGGCATAGCCTTGACTATTGTGGTTTTTAGTCTCGGTTCTTGGTTGCTGTTTCGCTCCGCTCCTTACATCGTGCGTTTACTCGGCCAAACGGGTATTAACGTCATTACTCGGATCATGGGACTGATTCTTGGCGCACTTGGTATAGAGTTTATTGCTAACGGTTTGCGTAATTTATTCCCTGGTTTGGCCTAACGGGAATCACTGAACATCAATCAAAAAACATAAAAAAAGCGAAAGCACATAGGCGCTTTCGCTTGACGAAGTATGGTTTGATGACTTAACGCTGGCTTATTGTTTCTCTGCCAGAATAATTCGTAATGTACGACGAAGTGGCTCGGCCGCTCCCCATAACAACTGATCGCCAACGGTAAAGGCATTCAAGAAATCATCCCCCATCGACATTTTGCGCAAACGTCCAACCGGGATCGATAGCGTTCCGGTGACTTTCGCCGGGCTCAAATCACGCGCAGTGATATCGCGTTCATTAGGAACAACTTTCACCCATTGGTTATGAGAGGCAATAATCTCTTCAATTTCATCAAGTGGGATATTTTGTTTCAATTTAATCGTCAGCGCTTGTGAGTGACAACGCATCGCACCAATGCGCACACAAGTACCATCAATTGGGATCGGAGTATTCTGTAAGCCCAAAATTTTGTTGGCTTCAACGCCAGCTTTCCACTCTTCTTTACTTTGTCCGTTGTCACGTTTGACATCAATCCATGGAATCAATGAACCCGCAAGAGGTACACCAAATTGATCGGTGGGAAACGACGCTGAACGCATGGTTTCTGCTACTTTTTGATCAATATCTAGAATCGAGCTCGAAGGATTGGCTAATTCCGAACTAACCGCATCGTTAATCACACCCATTTGTGAAATTAATTCACGCATGTTTTGTGCACCTGCCCCAGAGGCTGCCTGATAAGTCATTGCACTGGTCCATTCAACCAAGCCTTTTTCATACAAGCCACCCAATCCCATGAGCATTAAACTAACCGTACAGTTACCACCCACAAACGTGGTTGTACCTTGATGAATACCTTGCTGAATCTGCGCTAAATTGACAGGATCGAGGGTGATAATCGCTTCAGGATCCATTCGTAGCGTAGAAGCCGCATCAATCCAATACCCTTTCCATCCCGCTTGGCGCAAAGCAGGATAAACCTTTTCCGTATAGGCACCACCTTGACAAGTGATGATGGCATCTAACTGCTTCAAACTGTCAATATCATAGGCATCTTGCAGCATTCCAGCGTCTTTCCCCAAGTTAGGGGCTGCAATACCAATTTGTGACGTACTGTAGAATACTGGCTCAATGACATCGAAATCTCTTTCTTCGACCATGCGCTGCATTAATACAGAGCCAACCATGCCACGCCAACCGACTAAACCTACTCTCATCGCACTACTTCTCCGTGTGTTCAAATAAAAACCTCATCTATCACCCCTAGCGGCAATGATAGAATGTCATGTTATCTACTGTGCTTTATCGTCGATTTAAGTTCAACCCCTGAAAAAGTCTAACTTGGCGTTTTTTAGTGTTTATTAATTAAAACTTCACTTAATCACTCACACCTTGCAACACAATAATTTCATGCTACAAACTGTTTCATTTCATTAATTTTTCGAAAAAACAACATTTAACACTACAGTAATGTTTTTAACTGATACAAATCACAACAACTCGCTTTAAGTTCGATATGTGACAACATTTCATGTAAAGTCGCAGCCAAATAATAAGGATGCTTACCTCTCCTTGGTAATATCATCGAACTCGAGGTTCTAAACATGACACAAGCCCCCACACGCTTACCCAGTTTGTTACAAGTTATTGTCGCACTGGGGCTGTTTTTATTATTAGCATTTTCTTTTACCGCTCAACTTGATTTACCCATTCAACTAGCACTTTATATTGGCTGGTTTATCATTATGGGATTAGGGGTTCGCCTAGGACACCAATATAAAGAGCTAGAAAAAGCCGCGTTGACCGGTATCTCTAACGGCTTAGGAGCGGTATTAATTCTGCTTGCCGTCGGCGCTTTAGTCGGTACTTGGATTGCTGGCGGCATCGTACCAACCATTATCTATTATGGCCTACAAGCCATTCATCCTTCTATTTTCCTGCTTGCCACGATGGTGATCTGCTCTTTAACAGCATTGGCTACAGGGACATCTTGGGGGGCAGCGGGTACAGCTGGGATTGCGATGATGGGCATTGGCCAAGGTCTTGGCGTTCCTGCTCCCGTCACCGCTGGCGCAGTATTATCGGGCTGTTATTTTGGCGATAAAATGTCGCCACTGTCTGATTCGGTGATTCTGGCGTCTTCAATGTCGAACGTCGAAGTGATGGAACACATTAAAGGCATGCTACCGATTGCTCTGATCAGTTATGTGATTACCGGCATCATGTTTACCCTATTTGGTTTTCATTACGCGGGTAACGTCGATATGTCACAAGTGCAGTCGGTCATCACCGCAATGGAAACCCAGTTTTATATTACCCCTTACTCTTTCATTCCTGTACTGATCGTCCTTGGTTTACTCGCCTTGCGTATGCCTTCGTTTCCTGTGATTAGCTTTGGTTCATTGTTAGGTATTATCTGGGCAGTCATGATCCAAGAAGTCGATTTCTTACCCGCCTTTAATACTGCTTGGGCTCCATTTAGCATTACCTCGGGGGTTGATTTTATTGACTCTATCCTCAACCGAGGCGGTATGTCTTCGATGTTAGGATCGGTTGCAGTGATCATCTTTGGTCTCGGTTTTGGTGGTCTACTGGATAAAGTCGGTGTACTCGAAACGATTGCTAAATTGTTTGAGCGCCGCGTCACCAATAGCGGTTCATTAGCAACCAGTACCATTGGTACGGCTTTTATGGGTAACGTATTTGGTTCCGCGATGTATGTTTCACTTATCCTGACACCAAAAATTTGTGCTAAAAATTATGACCGATTAGGCTATCAACGTAAGAATTTGTCACGCAATGCCGAGTTTGGTGGCACGCTAACGTCTGGAATGGTGCCTTGGAGTGATAATGGTATTTATATGGCCAGTATCTTGGGCGTCGCAACCTTATCTTATGCGCCATTCATGTGGCTAAGCTTTGTTTGCATTATTGTCACGATTTTTACCTCTTATATGGGGTGGTTCGTCGATAAATGTGAGCCAACTGCAACAGCGAATGAAGAGTTAACTGACGAAGAAGTGGTGGTTCAACGTCAATCGGTTTAATGTCACTGTCGCTTATGCCAAAAAAAACACAAGGAGCACATCATGTGCTCCTTGTGTTTAGCGCTCTCGACTGCTCATTCTATCAATACATGAGCAAACCAATACTCATCAGATGGTTAACCTTTTCGGGTTAGCTGATCGCGTAAATTTGGTGGCGTACCTTTAATCGTCAATGTGTCCGTTTCCGGATCATAAAAGACACGTTCCCCCATTAACAAACTATCAAAGCTGATGTTCAATCCACCACCCGCTCCTACATACTTGGTGAGTTTGCGCACCGTTGCGCGATCACCAGGAAAGCTTTCTTCCAGTTGGTAACCATGCTCACGAGTAAATTCCAAGAAGCTGGTCCCTTCATGACTGGCAGGTAATTCACTGGATAGCTCTTTAACTTGAACTTCATCGCCGGATTTGATCTGATCATTGCAGTAGTCATAAACCTGTTTTTTGTAGCTAATCGCTTCTTCTTTTTCAAGTTTGGCATCACTACAAAAGTCTTCTACCGCTTGCATTAATACTTGGTTTTGCTGTTTCGGATCAAGCCCGACCTCAGCTTGTAAAAAATCCAAGAAAAAGTCAGACACTTTACGCCCGACTCGCCCCTTAATATAAGACAGGTAGCGATTAGAGGATTTATCCGTTTCAAAACTCGACAGATCGACCCGCGCGGCAATATCCATTTTATTGATATCAAGATAATCGGTAGCGCTAATGTCTAACCCCTCGGTCACTTTTAAGCTTTGATTAAGCGGTAATAAACCAATAAACAAATAGTGAGTCGCTAAAGATTGGTATTCCGCCAACACCAAAATACCTTCGTCAGCAAAAGGATACTTAATCAACTCTTGTTTAAGACGCTCGGCGCTTTGTTGTGAGAAAGTGTAAAAGTCTTGTTCTCCTTTTCGTAACGCTTGTAACCAGCGTTGTACATCACTGTCCGCTTTAAAAGAGCCAAAGCCCTTTCCTGCTTTTGCATTAAACACGCGATGTAACTCAGAAACTAAGTTTTCGGTTGAGGTATCATTATCAAGCGATTGAGTCCGGTAATTAACCATTAACTCATCGTTATCGTTTTTGCATAATTGATGCAAAATGACATTGGAAAGGTGCAAACTCATAGTGAAATAATCATCGTACTGGTTTCAGTTGTCAGGCATAGTAGGTTATCATAAGCCGCTTTTACTATCATCTATAGAGTCTTTATGCCTATTACATCGAAATACAGTAACGAACAAGTTGAAACTATCCTAACCGAAATCGCTGCCGTGCTTGATAAACATAATGCGTCTTCGGAACTCACGTTAATGATTGCCGGCAATATGGCGACTAATGTGCTTAACCAACATGTGGCGGCTGCCCAACGTAAAGTGATCGCAGAGAAGTTTGCTCAAGCTTTGACCTCTTCTCTAGAAAAATAATTTTACTGACCGAGCGGATAATAGAAAAATTCATGGTAGATAGCGGAAATACATATGGTGAACGAGTCTCACGTTTAGTGAGCTGGGGGCATTGGTTTGCTTTCTTCAATATCATTGCAGCGATGCTGATTGGTACTCGTTACATCACTCAAACACCTTGGCCAGATACTTTTTTGGGACAACTCTATTTAACTGTCTCTTGGGTAGGTCATTTCAGTTTTCTGGTTTTTGCTCTCTATTTATTGATTCTTTTTCCGCTCACCTTTTTAATCCCATCACGGCGACTGTTTCGTTTTTTTGCGGTCTGTTTTGCTACCTTGGGATTAACCGTACTATTGATCGACACTCAGACTTATCAAACCATTAATCTACACCTAACGCCCGTTGTCTGGGAGCTAATGTTCAGTGACGAAAGTACGGTGAGCGCAGATCTACAACATCTTTTTGTCGTGCTACCCCTAATTTTTCTCGTGCAATTGGCGCTCTCTGAATGGGTATGGCGTAAACAACGTAAACTGTCGCATAAACGAATTGGTCGCCCAATTGCAGCCGTCTTCTTTTTCAGCTTTATTGCTAGCCATTTAATTTATGTCTGGTCGGACGCTTATTTCTATTCTCCGGTCACCAGCCAAAAGTCAAACTTCCCTCTTTCTTATCCGATGACAGCAAAGTCATTCATGGAAAAACATGGCCTGTTGGATAGAGACGAATATTTAAAACGGCTACAAGAAAGCCAATACAACGTCGATTTAGTGCGCTATCCATTAGAAAAAATTGAGTTTGGTCGTCGTCCTAATCAACTCAATATCCTAGTAGTGAGTGTCGATAACTTACGTGCCGATGTGCTAAATGAATCGCTGATGCCAAACACTCATCAGTTTGCGGAAAAAGCATTAACCTTTAGCAATCATTACAGCTCAAGTAACGACATGTATGGTATTTTTGGGCTCTTTTATGGTCTACCAAGCAGTTATGCCAGTAGCATTAAAGTGCAAGGCACCTTACCAGTACTGATTGATGTATTAAAAAATCAAAACTATCAGTTTGGTCTATTTAGTAGCGATAACTTCTCTGAACCTCTGTTTCAAGAGTCGGTTTTCCGTGGACTCCCGTTAGTGAAAATACCGTTTGCAGAGACACCAAGCGTTGATCAACAAACGATTAGTCATTGGTCTCAATGGGCGCAGCAAACTCATTCACCTTGGTTTAGCTTCATTGAACTGACCACGGTTGATAAATTTAATCAGTTGCTTCCGCACGATAAACAAGCCACTACAACGGATAGATTTCGTCACAGCTACCATCATTCGGTGACTCAAGCTGATCTTGAGTTGGCTACTTTGTTTGATGAGCTGAAAACCTTAGCTTTACTCGATAATACTATTGTGGTCATCACTTCTAATCACGGCACCGAGTTTAATGAGACCAGAAGTAACAGCTGGGGCGCTAACAGCAATTTCAGTCGTTACCAACTTCAAGTACCCATGGTTATCTATTGGCCTGGTAAAGTTCCGGCTGTCTTTACTCATCGTACTAGCCACTTGGATTTTTCCGTCACTTTACTGCAAGATCTACTCGGGGTATCGTCTAATCCCAGTGATTTTAGTAGCGGCAAAAACTTGTTTAACGAGAATAAAAGACGTTGGATTTTAGCCGGAGATACTCGCGAACTTGCTCTCATTTCTGATCAGCAAACGACGGTCATCGATAAATTCGGTAACTTTAAACTCTATGATGAACACTATCAAAGACTGACTAACGAGAATCCTACGCTACCCATTTTGATGCAAGGTTTAACCGAATTGCAGCGTTTTTATTCAAAAGATAATTAAATCATGGCGTTAAACGTTTTTATGCTTGACGCTGTAAAGAAAAGTCAGTAAATTACGCGCATCGGACTGTAGCGCAGCTTGGTAGCGCACCGTCATGGGGTGTCGGGGGTCGGAGGTTCAAATCCTCTCAGTCCGACCAAACACCTAGAAAAAGAGAGCTTCGGCTCTCTTTTTTGTTTTTACTGCTGAATACACCTGAGTTTAAGATCCTCCCTCAATTTTAGACCTTATCCGCATCCTACATTATCTATTTTATCCGCCTATTGATTCACCGACATATCTGCCTCTTCTCATCGTTGCAATCACTAAAAGCTATCCAAGATAAATAACTGACCGACTAAAAAACCTGCTTTTCATACATATCCATACAAACGATGACGCATTCAGACGGTGTCTGATCATAAAAACCTGTAGATTCCACTATTGATAAAACAAATGGCAAAACAACAACCATTTGTGAATCATTTCAACTTTTCTCATCAATTCGCAAGACTTGATCGGCATTAGAGCCGTCTTAAGGCTTGTCAAAAACTCTTTATCCTTAATGAGTTAACTTTATATAGGCTGCTTATTGTGAAACCTGGAAAAACTGGCCTCTCACGCCTCATTGACGCGACGGGCTATTCGATAAAAGGGCTAAAAGCCGCATGGCTTTACGAAGCAGCTTTTCGTCAAGAACTACTCGCCTGTGTTGTATTGATAATGAGCACTTTCTTCATGTCTGTTTCAAATATTGAACGAATCTTACTTATTTCTAGCTTACTTCTGGTACTGACAGTTGAGCTGGTAAATTCAGCAATTGAAGCTGTCGTTGATCGTATTGGAGATGAGTGGCATGAATTAAGCGGACGAGCCAAAGATATTGGTTCTGCTGCCGTCTTTATCAGTTTATTACTGGCTGGTTTCGTCTGGCTTTCTATTTTAGTGAAATAATCATGAATAACATCAAGTCTCTGCTTAAAAAACAAATCTCGTACCATACTTTTACTTTATTTATTGCACTTTACTTTGCAACGATAATTAATCTTCCAGTTTATAAATCGTTATTTACTATCATTAATAATCTTGAAAGCGTTAAAATAGGTTTTATTCTTTCTATTCCACTGTTTTTCTTGGCAGTTTTAAATTTTCTCTTTCAATTTTTTAGTTGGCCTTGGTTGAGTAAACCTTTTTTCATCATTCTATTATTGCTGTCATCGCTAGTCAGCTATGCAGGATACAATTACGGCACCATATTTGATACAACGATGATCGCCAATATTATAGAAACAGATAGCAGTGAAGCAGGATCTTATCTTAGTGGTTACTCTATCTTATGGACACTAATTATTGGCGTAATACCAGCCATTATTATTGCCAAAATCCGCTTAACGCTAGGCGGCTCATTCTTTAATCTGATAATAAAGAAACTAATCAGTTTATTAGTTTCGCTTTGTATTATTTCTCTTATCGCTGTATTTTATTATCAAGATTATGTTTCTGTTGGTAGAAACAATTCCTATCTCAATAAAATTATTATTCCGACACATTTTATTTATAGTACAGTAAAGTATTTAAATAATAATTACTTTATTACCCCCCTACCGTATCGAGAAATAGGCCAAGATGCGCAACAATCTGCACAGGCTATAAAAAGTGCCGAGACTAAACCTACTCTTGTTGTTTTCATCATGGGTGAAACGGCGCGATCACAAAACTATCAATTAAATGGTTATCCACGAAAAACCAACGCCTATACCGATGAACTGCCTATCGTTTCATTCCAAGATGTTAGTTCATGCGGTACTGCGACCGCTGTATCTGTTCCTTGTTTATTCTCTTCAATGACACGCTCCAATTTTGATCGTCAAAAAGCGGATAACCAAGATAATGCTCTCGATATTTTAAAACGTGCAGGCATATCATTATTATGGAAAGAGAATGATGGTGGTGATAAAGAGGTGGCTAAAAATATTGATATAATCACTATTGATAGAACAGAAAACAACGAACTCTGTAATGGTAAAACCTGCTACGATATGGCACTTCTGGAAAACTTTGAACAAGATGTAGAAAACATGCAGGGTAATCGATTAATCGCATTACATCTCATTGGAAGTCATGGACCAACTTATTTTCAACGCTATCCTGAAGACAAAACGGCATTTATGCCTGACTGCCCACGCGCTGATATTGAAAACTGTTCAGTAGAGCAAATCGTTAATTCTTATGATAATACGATTTTATACACCGATTATGTTTTACGCCAAACCATTGATAAGCTTAAAGCATTAGAAAAAAGCTATCATACTGCATTAATCTATGTTTCTGATCATGGTGAATCATTAGGAGAAAATGGGATATTTTTACATGGAATGCCTTATCGTTTAGCGCCTGAATATCAAACTAAAGTTCCACTAATGGTATGGATGTCACCTAGTTTTCAAAAAATTAAAAATATTAATTATGATTGTCTTCAAGAATCAGCAAATAAAATTGGAATGTACTCTCATGATAATATATTCCATTCTCTATTAGGAATTATGGATGTTAACACCGAAGTCTATCAGCCAGAACTCGACATATTTGAATCATGTAGAACATCACTTTGAATAATTTAATAAACAATAATATTCATATTCAAACTACTGGTTTTTTAACTGGCGATTTAATCGAAAGATATTAAATTTTCATACAAACCCCTATCATCATATCTATGACTAGATGATAGGGGTTTTTAATAATTAAGCTAACTGAGGCAAAGTTAATTTTGCAATTTCAAAATAGATAATCAAACCAGTTCCATCCACTAATGTTGCAATAAAAGGGGCAGATACAACCGCTGGATCAATATTCAAGCGACGTAATACCATTGGAATAATTGAAGAAACTAAAGCACTCCATAGTACAATCGCTAAAATAGTTAGCGTTACAACTAAACCTATTTCAAAACCGACACCAAGTGACCAAGCACGGATCCAAGCGGCAACGGCCATTGCTGCGGCAATTAAAGTTCCTGTTGATAATTCTTTCCGTAATACTGTCCCTAAATTACGTAAACTGACTTCACCAACCGCCATTGCGCGAATAATAGTTGTAGTAATTTGTGTTCCACTATTACCACCAGTACCAATTAATAATGGAATAAAAAAGGCTAACGCAATTGCCGCTTCAAGTTGTTCTTCAAACGCTCGTAGCACCGTTCCAGTATAGGCTTCAGCAACAAAAAGTACTAATAACCATACAATACGTTTTTTCCATAACTCCCAAGGTGTAGTGTCTAAATAGCTACCATCAAGAGGAATCGTACCGCCTTGCATTTCAGCATCTTCTGTTGTTTCTTTTTCCAGAATCGCAGCGGCATCTTCTAGATAGAAAAAACCAACTAATTTTCCTTCATAAACGACAGGAAGTACTGGAACATTATGTTCAAGAAGCAAACGGGCTGCATTCTCTTGATCAACCATCGCATCAATCACGAGCTTATTTTGTTCAACCATCGTCATTAACGACTGTTCTGATGAAGCAACCAATAATGCTTTAGGACTAATTTCTCCTAATAATGCCCCTTGTTCGTTCACAACGTACATGTTGTGTAATAAGTTTGGCATATCCCAAGCTTCATAAAGGGTTTGCTTGGCTTGCTCTACCGTTTGAGTAATTTGTAAAGTGATGACATCTGAACGCATATGTCGGCCAACCGATTCATCAGGCCAAAACAAGGCTTCACGATGGTATTTTAAATCGTCTATTGGCATCGCTTCGAGCACAATCTCACGCTTCTGCTCATCGAGGGTACGCATTGCATTCTCAATAAACTTTGGTGCAACTAAAGGCAGTATTTCTTTTAGTTGCTGTGGTGTAATGCACAGTAGTAATTCTCCTGTGGCATTGGCCGAAATCGTACTAAATAATTCAGAAACTTCATGATTAGATAATGATTCTAATACAAATTTAATTTCTGAATCAGAAAGTTTAACGAGTTTCTCAACCCATTTTTCACGGTAATGTGGTTGAATTAATTTTCTTGAAAATTCATTCAGTTGCTTAACTTGTGCGGTCTCAATAATTGAGTGGGTGTTTTTCATTACATTTACATTCATCACATTAACCTCATGTGACTCAGGAATATCCTGAATTGATTGATCTATGATGTAAGAAAACAGCCGTTATTTGACGAGCGAAAGGAAATGGTAGGATAATTCATCCCCGAGTCCCAGCTTCAGCACTATACAACGTATTCGCAAACGCGAAAGCCACTTGGGTTAACACCTTAATCCGATGAAAACTGTCCTGATCTTGGGCATCTCTGGATGTCGTGAGATCAGTGGCCTATGTTTGTACAGGAGCCTCGCCTAACGAGATGCTGTAATTACACAGTCTGTTCATTAACTGAACGGCGCGGATTATAGGAGGGTTAGTTAAAAAAGGTCAATGTAAATATGCTTAATCTTCAATAAAAAATAAAACATAGGACAATAAATATTTTTTATTAAAAATCAAAAATACAAATTATGAATACATTAAAAATACAGAAAAAGGAAAATATATTAGTTTTGCTTTGAATACTTATATTATTGATGCCTATAGGAAATAACTAATCCAGACTAGAACACATGATTCATTAACTATTAAAATAATAAAACCAATAAAAACACATCGACAATAACTAACTAAGTGCATATTTTAAAGATATCAATGATGATTGTTAACAGCTCTTAATCTATTTCGATTTGGTGTTATTAAGCCGTCAGTGTAGCCTATATAAAAATCCTAACCGCCGCTAACAATAGTGGCAAAGCAGCGATTAATAAGATAAGAGATTGAAAAATCTTAATACCGCTAGTTTCTGTTAGGATGGTTTATAATGTGATCTTATTAACCTGAAAATAAAAACGCTTTAAATACAAAGCATTAAATAAAACAAAAATCATGATTGGCGATGAAGTGGCGACAGCTACTTCGCTAACATTCTCATGGCTTGCTTTAGTGATACTAGCTTCCCATCGATATCAAACGCTTTTAATGCAGACCCTAGGCGCTTTACTGCTAGGGTTGGCTCTAGTGCTTTGGCTTCTAGTTCTCGGTGTCTTTTCACAATTTGTTCAGCATCAAGTGAGTTGTTTACCACCATTATTGATAACTCGTATCTCTCTGACAAAATCCGGTTTTTCGTCATTATCGTATCGGCTATTTTTGGGTTGATAATTGAGTTTAACGCATGAAGAAAATTGAAAAAATGTTTTAGCAATGAAATTAGGCTCAAGCCATTGCGGTGCTTGGGTTTAACTACTTTACACCTGATCGTTAAAATGATCATTAGATCATTAAAATTTGTCACGGAATCTAGGCGCGTCATATAAATATCAAAGAGTTAGCATTTTATAACCGATCTTATCAGATCATCATAATTGCAATTTACTGAAAATAATTTCAATTTTTGAAATTTTAAAATGGTCTTTTTTAGGTGTTTTTACGCACCCTTACAACTCTGCAAGCCCCTTGGTATATAAGGCTTGGCGATATAGTTTGCCCTCTTCGCTTGGCCTTGGTTTTTCAGTAAAACAAAACTGCAAAAAAATCGCCCCAAAAAGCGCGCAGGCGGGTGTAGAGGAGCGCGGATTACGTCCGCGAAAGACTCCTTTACGTGGTACTGAGCTGCCTATTTCGGATGGGGAGGCGTGTTAAGCGTTTTGGGTTAGTGCGGACATAAAGAAACGCAGCCGATTGGCTGCGTGTGTTGTGGTTAGTTTTGTGGGTGGTTAACTGACTTGGTAGGTACCTGCGGAGCTGCCACTGGTGACCGCCACCTCTGCATTTTGGGTTATCTCATCAATAACAGCATTGGCAATGGCTTCGGCCATTTTTGCGGCCATAGCGTATTGGCCTTGCGTTTCGAAGCCTTGCGCCTGCAGTTCGCTGACTAACTTACTTTTTAATGAGGATTTACTCAGTGCCATTATTTACCTGCCTTAACTGTGCTTGATAAGTCAGTATGCGGTAAGCCAGTGAATGAACAGATGCAATCCCCTTGCACTACACCTTTACCGCCGTTCATTGTGATTAAGTCTGCGGTAAAGCGCATGTTCTTTGCCGATGCTTCCCAGTCTTTCTCTATCACTTCTAACCTGTTACCCATTACTTTTAGTTTATCGTCTTGGGCTATGACGATGTTTCTCAACTTACCGATCACTGTGACCAAATCGCCAGCAGTAGCAATGTGCATATTACCAAGGCTACCAAGTTCAAGATTATCTCCGGCTAATAATTCTATGGCACCCAACGCCTCAATGACTTTTTTGCCTATGATGTTCTCAACACTATGATCATCGACATTTAACTCGTGACTACCAAGATCAGCTTTGTAGTGAGTTGCTTTTTCAACTCGTTCAAATGATTCGGTTGTTAATGTTTGGTCTGTCTTATCGGTTATGTTTCCTGCTGCATCAATGCGGCGGCTGACTTCTTCACGCTGTTGCTGCAGTTGTTCACCTGGTGCAATTTCCGGCAACGCATAATCACGGCCATAAATACCACGAATTAACGGCCTATCACTACGGCCATAAGCGAAAGCGATTTCTACTATCGTTCCCTCAAGTGGGTAAGCTAATAACCCTGATTCGCTGCCGCTCATGTGTACGGGCATAGGGACGGAGCGATAAACAGGCACGGATAAATCCGGCTGCATGTTTTCATTGAGTAGTTGTATATCAATGGCATAGCGGGGGCGAAATGGGTCTGCTACTTGGCCTGTGCTGGCATTATCGCGCACGGCTTCTACTCTGCCAAAGCGCGGCAAGTGATAACCTGCTGTTAGTTCTGGGAACAGGTCTAGAATTTCTCTTTGCGATGGTGATACTTCTTTCTCTGATGATTTCCAATGCGCTGTCATTTCGTCATCGATTAAATCGAGTCGATTGATGCGGTAGCCGTTTACGACATGACCGGGGCGTATCATCGGGAACGGTACAAAGCTGATGCTGTTTGCTAGTTGTTTGATACTGAAATGCGCGGGGACTTCAACGTTCTTATTATAAAAACGGCTGTCTTTGTATGAGCCGACAAATACCCGTTGGTCTAAGTCTTGGTACCAACAAAAACCATCGATTTCGAACGCTCGGCCAATAGCGTTTAATGCTTGGTAGCCGTCGCCATCATGCACAAAGTTGGGAATGATTTTTCTACTGTAATCGGCATCTGGCAGTGAAAAGGTTAACCCTGTTTGCTCGGTTAGCCGCGCAAGTATTTGCTCGATGCTTGGATGTTCAATACTAATCGTCCATCGGTGACTTAAAATGCCGGCATACTCTTTTACAACGATTTTTTGAAATCCGTTTGGCGCTGGCTGAACTTTCTCGATGTAGCCCTCAAACCAGACATTCGGCTGCTCTTTATAGCCAATGTCAAAGCGCACCGATTCATGGGGTTTTACTTCCCTTTCGTTCTTAAACGTAAAAATGGCTTTACCGCCGAGTGATAGCTTTAGGCTTACTTTATTGCTTGCCAAGTGCACTTCTTGATTACTGATTAATAAACGCTTGGTTAGCTTCATTGGGTCGCCTCGTCTGCGTTTTCTAAAGCTGACTGCAACTGGCCGTTTTCAGCTTGCTGTGGTTTTGTTTGTGCGCGTTGGCGCTGCTCTTTTTGCTCAGCAACAGAGCGTTGTTCTACTAAACGGAATGACACATTCCACGCCATGAGTTTGTCGTGCTCTGTGGCTGAAAATTTGCCGTTAAATTTGGCTTCACGGATGTTAAAAGCGTTGGCGAGTTCATTCACGATTCGATAGAGCTTGCGATCACCATTTTCGTCTTTATCGCTGCTCATGCTTTGCAGGTCAGCGAGTTGATTAATGTCTTTAAATGCGATTAATCCGGTGACTTGTAAAGAGGCAGGTTTATCGCCTTGCTCTGATAACATGGCAAAAGAAGACATACCGGACATGTCTTCACTTTTAAAATCGCGGTCAAAATGGACTTGCAGATTTTTGATATTGAATGTTTTACCGTCTAGTGCGAACACAATAACCCCTCCCAAAATATCAATGGTTCATTGCTTATCATTAGGCTTGCTATCGTTAGCGGCTCGTTATTGGGTAACGCTGCTTGTTTTAATTGTGTTGCAATGCTTTCTGGTGTTCCGCTTATCACCATGCTGTACACGCTGCCATTCAACGCTTTAAGGGCATTAATGCTTTGTGATATTTCGTTCAGCTTCTGGCTGCGTTTGCTTGCTAAATTCGCCATCTTTGCGATCACATTGGTTTTGTCACTGGCTAGTGATTCAAGGGTGGCGACTTGCGCCCCTTGCGCGGCAAAGTAGTCTGTTAATGGGTTAGCGGTTAAATGCGCAGCGGGTTTAAAGCGTGGCTGAACTATCGACGTTGGCTGCTGTAGTTTGTCTTTTTCGTTGGTGACTAATGCTGTCGTTTGTCTGGCGCATTGACACCAATCCGGCAAAGACAACACTGAACAAAGTGTATTTAACTTGGTTGCAAATTCAGTAACGGATTGCGCGGTGAGCATGATAGCAATGACATTGATTTGAGCTTTTGGCCTATGGTGATCTGAAAGGTCACGCAATTTGGCGGCTAATGCTTTCACTGCATTGGCTGGACTAAGGTAGCAACCAGATTCTAACCGCTCTCCGACCTGAAACTGATATGGCGTAGCGCTGATCACTGTACCTTGAACGAGCAAGCTGTTTAACTCGCTGCGCAGGTTGAGTAATGCCTCGGCCTCGCTGCTTAAAGGATGGCGAGTAAAGTTAGCGTCACTTTGCAGCGCGGTTAGTCGGCCAGTAGCAGCACTCATGGTGCTGCCGACTTGGTTAGTGACGGACTCGGCAGCGGTCTGAATGCCAGCCGCTGCCGTTGGCCATGTTAATTTCGTTTGCAGCCAGTTCATGGTTTATTCCGTTGGCCGCAGAGGGCGAGTTTCTCCCTCTCTTATTTGTGGGTTGCCGTTTTCGTCGGTAGTTGTGTAGTTACGCAAATCACGCGCGTATTGCTTCCACTCTTCTTCTGTTGATGATGCGCGTTCATCGTCTGTCCAGTGATACATGAGTTCCACTTGTACATTATCAAGCTCGGATTTTACCCATGCATGTTCTGATTCAATGAACTGACGCTCAATCTCTGCTGCGCTTGGCGCTGTCAACTGCTGCATTTCTTGTTCAGTGATAGCGATTAGCTGATCTGATATGCGAATAGTGGAACGAAGCTTGTTAATGATTGCATCGTAATCTTTGGCTTCTTCGCCTTCTTCAATCATCGGCGGGTTTAGCTTTTCGGCTTCTAGTTCAGCTATACGAAGTTTGACTTGCTCGTCATGTTCTAAATCAGCGATTTCGTATGCGTAGACTTCGTTTTGTGTGTTTTTGAAGTATTTCATTAGCGTAGTTCACTCCATGAAGCTAGATTCATATTGCCGATCAGGTTCGCGCGGTAAGTACCGTCTTTCGGCACGATAAGGGAGAACGAATTAACAAATCCGTTAGAACTTGGATTATGCGCAGCTACGATTACACTATTAACAATTATCTCAATACCCCCACTACCATTGGATGATGTCCCAGTAGTGACCACTATCATAAGCGGCCTGCCTGTGTTGTTTGTGTATGTAATACCGGATGAACGTGATGATGTGACATTTAACCAAGATTGATTTGTACCAATCACATCAGCATCGGTCATTAGTTTGTAAAGTGGGCGGAACTCTCCTCCATCTGTGATGCGGTTTATCCAAGCATTTCCATCATTGTTTTGATCGATAAATAAATTTGTCGCACGTTTACCTGCGCCGTTCATTCTAATCATGCCGCCGAACGTGGCTATTCCAGAGGGATCGCTGGAAGTAAAACCATACATGCCTGATTGCAACTCCACAGAGACATCATTAAGAAATTCTTGCGACCAAACCCCCAACCCGTATTTATTAATTGCTTGTCTGACTCGCTGCGCAGTCCACTTCCGCGGTGTTGCTGATTGTCCCGCTTCGGCTTCGGCTTGGGATACTGTATTAGCTAGCCACTCTCTCGCATCGCTTAGGCGAGAATCATTACCAGGGCAAACGGTGCCTGCGGTTGAACCAAAGTTCTTATTAAAAGCCGTGCCTTTGGGGATAGAATCCCACCATGCAATAATCGCTTGCCTCACTCTCTGCGCAGTCCACTTTCTTGCTGTCGTTGCTGCTCCCACTTCGGCTTCGGTCTGTGAGACAACGTCTGCAGTCCATTCTCTAGCATTACTCAAACGAGAGTCATTATGTACAACAAGCTTATACAGAGGGCGGAACTCTCCTCCATCTGTGATGCGGTTTATCCAAGCATTTCCATCATTGTTTTGATCGATAAATAAATTTGTCGCACGTTTACCTGCGCCGTTCATTCTAATCATGCCGCCGAACGTGGCTA